>CAZCIF010000007.1:0-5156 GCA_964498645.1 uncultured Rhodomicrobium sp.
CAGGTCGCCGGGGTTGTCCAGCAAGTCTCGAAACGGTGGAAAGAAAAATACGGCTCCGAGCGCGACGTGAAGTTTGAAGCCGAGGTGCTCACGGCCAGCGGCGAGACCGTGAAGCTGATGCTGCCCAATAGCCAGATTGGAGAAAATCAGGCGGCGGCCCTCTCTCGCAAGCCGATCGTTGCGCTCCTCCGGGACAACGACCCCAGCGACGTCTGGGAATTTTCGGCTGGCACCGTGAAGATTGTCGATTACGCCGTGACCCGCCAGAAGCGCGGGGCGATCTTGGCCTCAGAGGCTGAAAACGGTCCCTATGTAGCGGCTGCAGGCACCTTCGTGTTGCTTTTGGGAGCGGCGTGGTTCTATCGCAGACGCGCGACGAGCGCTGAGGCGGCATAACGGCGCAGGGCCGGCCATCATCTGCAACTCAACGCTGTAGCCCTCATGGTTCGAGACGGCCTTCGGCCTCCTCACCATGAGGGACGGTTAAGAACGCTGCGTCACGACGGCGAGCGCGATGCCATCATGGCCCTTCAGCCCAACCCATTGCAGCTCCGTGGCCTCAACGCAGGGGTGCTTGGCAAGCGCATCCGTGAACCGCATGACGCCCGCCACCTTCGCGTCTGCGGCTGCGGCGGCAGGATCGAGCACTGCGCCGGCACGGATCACATTATCGGCCACGATGAGTGTGCCGGGCCGCGATAGCTGGATCGCAAGCTCCAAATATTCGGCATAGGACTCCTTGCCGGCGTCGATAAAAATCATATCGAAGGGTTGTTCCCCCGCCGCGGCCATCTTTGGCAGAAGCTCAAGCGCCGGCCCTTCGCGCACTTCGACGGTTCCGAGCAGCTTAGCGCGGGCGAGGTTCCGCCGCGCGACCTTCGCATGCAGCGGCTCTATTTCGAGCGTGATCATGCAGCCGTCCACTGGCAAGGCGCGCCCAAGCCAAATCGCGCTATAGCCGCCCAGCGTTCCGATTTCGAGGATGCGGCGCGCCCGGACGAGCTTCGCGAGGATGTAAAGAAATTTGCCCAGCACTGGCGAAACGCTGATTTCGGGCAAGCCCGCTTCGCGCATGTCTTTCAGCGCTGCTTGGAGCGCCTCGTCCTCTTGCGCAAACAAATTGCCGATGTAGGCGTCAACTGCGGTGAAGATGTCCATGCCCGGTGCCACAAAGCTGTAAAGGCCGCTCTTTTCATCGAATTATAGCCGATCCCGGGAAGAAGGCGGAGTTGTAAATTCCGGCAGACACAAGGCCGTTCCGGTCACGTTCCGCAGAATGTCTCGTGCACGATCTGATCCGGGCGCGGCGGATCGGCGTAATGTGCGAACCCGGGCTGATCCTCATAGGGCAGGGAAAGCACCCGCAACAGGCTTTCGAAGGGCGCAAAATCGCCATTGTTTTGCGCGGCGGCGATTGCCTCTTCGACCAGGTGGTTGCGCGGGATGAAGGCCGGGTTGGCTGAGCGCATCGCCGCTTCGCGTTCGCTGGGCGCGGCCGGGTCCTGCGCGAGCCGCTGCCGCCATCGCTCCGCCCATTCATCGAATTCGCCTGGTTCGGCAAAGAGGCCGCGCACGGCGCCATCATGTGTGGGGCTCACCGCCGCTTCGCAGAGCCGGCGGAAGGTCAAGGTGAAATCGGCGCGGTTGCGAGCCATACGCTCAAGAAGGCCGTGAGCGAGCGCCAAATCATCGGGCTGCGATTGAAGCAAACCGAGCTTGCGGCGCATGCCGGCCGCGTAGGCCGTTTCATAACGCGCCGGAAAGGCGTTAATGATTTCTTGCGCTTGCTCAACCGCGGTGTCCAAATCATCGTGGAGCAGCGGCAAGAGCGTTTCAGCCAGCCGTGTCAGATTCCATTGGCCGATGCTTGGCTGGTTGGCATAGGCGTAGCGGCCCATGGCGTCGATGGAACTGTAGACCGTGGATGGATGATAGGTGTCGAGAAACGCGCAGGGGCCATAGTCGATGGTCTCGCCCGCAATCGAGGTGTTGTCGGTATTCATGACACCATGAATGAAGCCAACGAGCATCCATTTGGCGATAAGTTCCGCCTGGCGCGAAACCACGAGATCGAGGAAAGCGCGGTATGGGTTTGAGGCGCCGGCCGCTTCCGGGTAATGCCTCGCAATGGCGTAATCGGCGAGGCTTCGCGTTGCGTCCGTGTCCTTCCGCGCCGCGAAGAACTGAAAAGTGCCGATGCGGATGTGGCTCGATGCCACCCTGGTCAGCACCGCGCCGGGCAGGCGCGTTTCGCGCCAAAC
Organism: uncultured Rhodomicrobium sp.; assembly: GCA_964498645.1. Taxonomy (GTDB): domain Bacteria; phylum Pseudomonadota; class Alphaproteobacteria; order Rhizobiales; family Rhodomicrobiaceae; genus Rhodomicrobium. Next base: position 2,262 of record CAZCIF010000007.1, read on the forward strand.
CGTCTCGCCGGTTGTGACGGCTGCAAGCGCACGCGTCGTTGGAATGCCAAGCGCGGCCATCGCCTCGCTGACGATATATTCCCGCAAGACAGGACCGAGCGCCGCGCGCCCATCGCCACGGCGCGAGAATGGAGTTGGGCCAGATCCCTTGAGCTGGATGTCCCGGCGGATGCCGTCGCAGCCCCTTACCTCGCCCAGCAGAATGGCCCGCCCGTCTCCAAGCTGCGGCACGAAGTTTCCGAACTGGTGGCCCGCATAGGCCATCGCGATCGGCTCGCTTCCCGTAGGCACGCAATTTCCCGCGAGGATTGCGGCACCTTCCAAGGCCCCAAGCCTTTCAGGGTCAATCCCGAGCTGCGAGGCAAGAGCTTTGTTTAGCTGAACGAGACGCGGCGCAGAAACGGGCGTTGGCGGAAGCCGTGCATAGAAGCGGTCCGGCAGACGGGCGTAGCTATTGTCGAACGGAATGAAATCCGCAGTTTCACTTTGTGCTGTCATAACGATTTGGCCGTTGCCTCCCCGGATATGCAAGACCGGCGCCAATTGCGCAGGAATCGCGAAGCTGAAGTTCGTTTCGTTGAAATCAAATAGCCGCAGCGAAAGGAACTATTCCCCGGACCTGGGTTTTGCGAAGCAAACACCCCCATCAATGAGGACTCATCATGCCGCAATCTCCCAGGATTTCGCAATGGACGGGCGGTACAACTCTTTTCAAAGCTCAGCAATCCGCCTTGGAAACGGCTTCGAGGCTCAACAGTGCGGCGCTCAATTGCGCGATCGATCTCCATAAAACTTGGTTCGAATTGCTGCAAAGGCACATGATGCACTATGCGAGCCTCCCCCAGCGGCTGGTGGAGTGCCGCACGCCGCAAGAAGTGTTTTCCGTCCAAGCCGATGTTGTGGGGAAGACGACAGAGGAAATCAAGGAAGGACTCTCGGCGCAGGCCGGTGCGATCGGTAGGGCCAGTCAGGATTACAAGGAGGGTCTTGACCAGCTTGCAAGCATCGGAGAGGAAATGGCGAATAGGGCCGGACAAGTTGTGGAGCAGGGAGCTAAGGCGGCCCGGGCTATGACGAAGCAGGCTGGCCAGGCGATGGAGCAGCGCCCGCAGGCGGCTCAGAAGGCTGCGCGGGGCGAGACGAAGAGCAGCCGCGCCGAAGGCGAAAGCCGGGGACAAGCGCATCGTCACTAAAAGGCGTGCCGCTCTCGCTTTGGTTAAACCGCTAATTGTTCTGGGTTGAAAACAGTATACCCTTAACAAGAGCCTGTCTTTTATTTTTTCTTGGCAAGTCCGTATGTTATAGCTTAAGCGGTTTTTTTGTCGTATGTTTTGAGTTACTTAAAGAAGTTGTGAATATTTGAGATTCATCAACGCGCAAGAAAATAAATGTGCTAAGGTAAACACAACCGTTACACAAAATCTCAAAGTGGGTGGCTAACATGGCAGCACAGCAGACATTTCGATCCGATGACCTAGACGTCATGCCAGTGCTTAAGATGTACCTGGAGTCTCTTGACGCCTGGAAGAAGAGTTATGAAAACTTTGCTGGAAAAGCGGGTAATATTCAACCTTCCTACTCTACTCCCTACCCTGCCGGCGAAATGAAAACTGCTTACGAGTCTGCTCTGGCAGGCTGGCAGAAATCAGGGGAGGAAATCTTTAAGCGGTTTGTCGAGCAGCAGGTAGAACTCTGCCGCTTCATGGGCAACCGTTGGGAGCAGTACCTAAAGTTGCCCGAGCAGCTCGCTCATTGCCGTACACCTGCTGATGTCGGGCAGGTCCAGGCTGAGTTCATCAGCCAGTTCGCGAATGACTACATGCATGAGACAACGAAGCTTTCGCAGGCGGCTGGGCAGTCGATGTCCGAGGGGACAGCCTGGCGCCCCGCTTAAGGCGAACGCGGTACGGCCGGCAAACGCGTAAAGCAACGCGAAAAGCGAGGCTTTCACCTCCTGAAAGAAAACTTATGTTATCCGAGCACCGCGAAACTGCCGGTGCGCATTGCGCAGGCGGCTTTCCCCTTAGCGCAGGTCTTTCAGGAGAGCGTCATGACCGGAAGCTTGGATGCGGCTGACCGTTTCTATCATTATGCTCTGGCTAAACAGACGGGCGGCCTCTCCCCGGCAGGGCTTTGGCTCGCCTTCACCGATTGGGCGCTTCATCTTTCCATGGCGCCCGGAACGCGTGCAAAGCTGGCTTGGAAGCTCGTCGCCGATGGCTTCGCCTTCCAGCAATATCTGGCTTGTGCGGCGCAGGCGGATGGGTCGCCAGCGCTGCCGCCCTGTGCCGAGCCGGCACCCGGAGACAAGCGGTTTTCGCACGAAGAATGGTCCCATTGGCCTTACAACGTGCTGCATCAGAATTTTCTGCTTTGGGAGCAGCTATGGGATGAGGCCACAAGGAATGTGCGCGGGGTCAGCGGTGAACATGAGGACGCGGTCAATTTTTGTGCCCGGCAGATCCTCGATATGGCTGCGCCCTCGAATTTTCCCGCGACAAACCCTGAAGTGCTGGACCGGACGCTGCACGAAAGCGGCATGAACCTCGTTCGCGGCTCTTTGAACTTCCTGGAAGATGCCCTGCGTTATGCCGCGGACGCGCCGCCTTCCGGTGCAGAAGCATTTAAGGTTGGTAAGAATATTGGCGTAACGCCGGGCAAGGTGGTGGCCCGGACGCGCCTCATGGAACTCATTCAGTATAGTCCCGCGACGAGCATGGTCTACCCGGAGCCGGTGCTGATCGTGCCGGCCTGGATCATGAAATATTACGTGCTCGACCTTTCACCGGACAACTCGCTCGTGCGCTTTCTCGTTGGGCAGGGCTGCACGGTCTTTATGATTTCCTGGAAAAACCGCTTACAACGGAAAAAGTGCTTATTGTCGTCAGGCGCGCG
>CAZCIF010000007.1:5166-6535 GCA_964498645.1 uncultured Rhodomicrobium sp.
GAAAAACCCTGACGAAAGCTATCGCGATACCGGGATGGACGATTACCGGCGGTTAGGGATCATGGAGGCGCTGAAAGCGATCTCCAAAATCGTGCCTGACCGGAAAGTGAACGTACTTGGCTATTGCCTCGGCGGGACTCTGCTCGCAATTGCGGCTTGTGCTATGGCCCGGGATGGCGACCACCGGATCAAATCGCTAACCTTTCTCGCCGCGCAGACCGATTTCAGCGAACCCGGCGAGCTTGAGCTTTTTGTCAGCGAAAGCCAGGTCACCTTCCTCGAAGACATGATGCAGGAGGCGGGCTATCTCGACGGCAAGCAAATGGCCGCGACGTTCCGGTTTCTGCGCTCCAATGATTTGATCTGGTCGCGTATGCTCCGGAACTATCTCATGGGAGAGCGCCAGCCTGTGAGCGACCTCATGGCTTGGAACGCAGACGCAACGCGCATGCCGGCGCGAATGTTTTCCGAATATCTGCGGGACATCTTTTTCGACAATCAGATCGCCCAGGGCCGCTACAAGGTGGATGGCAGCGCAATTGCGCTGCGCGATATCAAGGCGCCCATCTTCGCGGTCGGCACCGAGTGGGATCATGTTGCCCCTTGGCGCTCGGTCTACCATATCAACGTGCTTGCCGATACAGATGTGACGTTCCTTTTGACCAATGGCGGCCATAATGCCGGAATCATATCCGAGCCGGGACGCAAAGGCCGTTATTACCGCGTAGCCACTTCGAAACATGGCGAGCCTTACGCCGATCCCAACACTTGGCTCCGTCAAAACCGGCCCATTGACGGCTCGTGGTGGCCCGAATGGGTGCGCTGGCTGAAGGCTGGCTCGAACGAGTTTTCGGCGCCGCCGCAAATGGGTGCGCCGCAGGCCGGATATCCGCCGCTCTGCGATGCGCCGGGCACTTACGTTTTCGAGTAAAAACTATTCATTCCGGCGCGGCTCGATTGCCGCAATTTCTGCTTCAAGCTCACGCCGTGCAACCTCCAGATCGAAGCGCGCCTGGATGCCGAGCCAGAACTCCGCCGAGGTGCCGAAATAGCGCGCGAGCCGGAGCGCAGTGTCGGGCGTCACCGGCGTCTCCTCCCGCACAAGCCGCTCGATCCGTGTGCGCGGTATATGGCAAGCCGCAGCCAGCGCGTAGGCACTCAGTTCCAACGGGGCTAGAAACTCCTCGCGAAGGATTTCGCCAGGATGCACCGGGCCTAAGGGGTTGGGGGCCGAAGCTTTCTCAGTGATAGTCAACAATTTCAACCTCCCCGGCATCGCTGCCTGTCCAACTAAAGCAGAGCCGGAACCGGTCATTTGATACGAATTGAATACTGGCCGGCCCGGTCTCCTCTTAACGGATCAAGCCTG
>CAZCIF010000007.1:6545-19738 GCA_964498645.1 uncultured Rhodomicrobium sp.
CTGTTGGCAGACGGACTCCGTAAATCGCTAAGCGAGCGCGCTTCCGCCAGCATGATCAACTTGCGGCGTGCGGTACGAATGACACCTGCGGGAAAGCTTTACCTGGATCGCGGCCTTCGAAGATGGCTTCCGCGCGAATCTTTAAATGTCTTGATCATCCGATCACTCAAAAATACGTATCAGGACATGATACGTTGTGCAATATCTTACGTTTTCATAAATCCAGATTAGGTATTTACCTTCTTAATATGTGCATGGAGCAATTGCAGAAGAAAGAAAGAAAGATGCTGCCACGGCTTTTCACCGGGGCAGCATCCAAACGCCTTGTAACGGCTAGGCTTAGGCCCGTGGCTGCACCAAAGACGTTGGCGTCGCAGGGCGCATAAAGCTCTGCACGGTGGTGCTCAACGTGCTTCCCGTAACAATGAGGGCTCCGCCGATAGCGAGCAGCGCGACCAGCGTCAAAGCGACGGTGTTTAAGCCCGCCAGGCCGAGAATACCAAGCACAATCGCGGACAAGCCTGCGAGCGCCTGTACGCTGGCCGACCCGAATGCCATTTCGTGCGCCAGAATTTCGGCCCCGGAACTGGATGCCTGTTCTCCAGCCGACAGCGCGGAGCGCTTGATCATATGAAGATGCCATACCGAGTTGCTGCTCAGCACGAGAGCAACGCCGAAGGCGATGACGGCGGCGGCGGTCAAGATATTGGGGTTAAGGCCGAGTAGCGCCAAGATGCCAAGAACTATGCCTGCAGCCCCGGCGAGAAACACGGCTGAGAGACTTCCTCCGCCGAATTGCACGTTTGAAGAAACTGCCGCGCCTTGCGGAAAAATAATCCGGGCGTATTCGGAGAGCATCGCTCCGCCCTGGATCAGAAGCGCCGCGCCGAAGACAACCGTTGCGATTGCCGCCATCATCCCGGACGCGGTGCCTGCCAATCCCACCACGGCCAGAGCGACTGTTGCAATTCCGCCTATCGCATCCACGAAACCGCCATAGGAGGCGCTTTCGCCGAACAGGCTTTCAGTGTGAGTTATTGACATTCCGTCCTCCAATTTGACTAGAGCTTTCGAAGCGGAACCGGAGGCGTTGCTGCGCGCTGGGCGGGTTAGCGGCCTCTGGCACTATCCCCGCGCTGCAGTGTGTGCCCTGACCAGTTCCAAATCGCCGGACTGTCATCGATAATCTTCGTTCCTTCCGCGGTTAACGCGCCCCGTTCTCCCTGCGAGGCGTGCGCTAGTCTAACGCGCCCCGTTATGAAGGGTTCCATTGCGAGGCGGCGCCGGATCTGCAATTTTTCCAGGATCTTATCCGCGGACTAGCTTCTGCTGCCTGCCTTCGCGGCTCCGGCGTTCGGAGGCTCGGGGAACACGGGGTATACGCCAGCCACGCGGCCCATCTGCTGGGTTAGCGCAAGTACGGTATCGATGGTTGGCGTTTGAACATCCGCCAGACGCCCAATCTCTTGAACAACCGTCAGGATCGCATCCAGCTCGATCGGCCGGCCCTTATCCAGATCCTGCAGCATCGAGGTACGATGCGCGCCCACGGACCCGGCGCCATCGATGCGCCGCTCGATATCGACGTGGAAATGCACGCCGATGCGCAGGGCAATCTTTCCGGCCTCCTGCATCATGCTACGGGCGATCGCGCGCGTGCCGGGATCGGTGGCGATGACGTCCAGCGTCGCGTGCGTGAGCGCGGAGATCGGATTGAAGCAGAGATTGCCCCAAAGCTTCAGCCAGATGCCGTGCCGGATCTCAGGGTAGATTTTCGCTTTCAGCCCGCCTGCTTCTAATGCCTGTGCGAGCTTCTTCACGCGCACGGTATCGTCGCCGGATGGCTCGCCGAGCCCGAAACAGTCGCCATAAGTGTGCTTAATGACGCCGGGCGAAACGATCTCCGCCGCGGGATAGACGGTGCAGCCGATAGCACGCTCCGGCCCGATCGCCTTCCATTGCCGGCCGCCCGGGTCGACGCTTTCAAGCTGAAGATTCTTATATTGCCCTTCGAACCCGTAGAAGTACCACCAGGGAATGCCGTTCTGCGCCGTTACCACCGCAGTGTCCGGGCCGAGGAGCGGCTTCATCTGCTCTGCGGCTTCCCAAGCTTGGTGCGACTTGAGCGCAGCAATCACATAGTCCTGGGGGCCAAACTCGCGCGGGTCCGAGGTTGCGGGCATGCGCGCCAGGCGCTCCTGCCCGCCGGTCAAGAGCTTGAGGCCGTTCTCCTGGATCGCTGCCAAATGTGCGCCCCGCGCGATCAGCGAGACATCCGCACCGCCTTCCTTCAAGCAAACAGCCATGTATCCACCAATGGCGCCCGCCCCGTAGATGCAGATTTTCACGTATTATCCTCCCGGCATCCTTCTTTTTGGGATACGGCATGCCACAAGCCTAAGTAAATAGCTTGGCACTGGCAAGCGCCGCCTTGGGGATGACATCGGGAGCAGCGGCCGGCAGTTCTGGCCTATTATGTCCTCCTGGCGGCGCACCACGCCTGGAAACGCGCCTCTTTCCCGGCCTTGTCGATGGCCTCGAACTCGTCGCGCAGGGCACGCTCGGCCTCGGCCCGCGCCTGCTCCGCTTGATGTGCCTCCAGCCGTGCCTGCATTTCAGCCTTGACCCGTGCCTCTTCCGCTCTCTGAGCCTCCAGCCGCGCATGTGTTTCCACCTCCGCCGCCGAGAGAAGCGCGACCAGATGGCGCTGCTCCGCCGCCAGCTGCGATTCCTTCAACAGGCGCTCGCGGTTCTCCGGGCTGAGCTGTTCCAAGAGCGCCGCGATCTCCTCCGGAGCAGGCTGGCGCGCATCGGCTGGCATTCCGCCCCACACAAGCCGGTTGCAGGCGAGAACCCAGCGCTGAAGCTCGTTCCCGGCATGAAGCTTCGCATTAGCGAGCTTGCTTGACATCGACATCGAACGCTCCACCTCGCGGGCGTGGTCCGCCAGCACGTTCTCGCTGATCGGTCCGGCATAGGCGAAACTGGCGTCGAATTGGCTGGTCATGGCTGGGCGTCCTTCAGAGGCGGGAGGGCGGAACAGGGTTAAAACTGCAGCGGCAAACCTAGCTTGAACAGCACCATGTTTGCGCCGAGTCAACCCCGCCTCTGGACTCGTCTGGGCTTCCCCGGTGTTCTTTGCGAACCTGCCCTTATCGCCTATCGCCGGTCACTCCCGGCCGAAGGGAATGTTTTCAAACCGCCGGCCGCGTTTCAGGCAGGAAACCCGGCCCCTTCCTATGTGAGCGGACCTGGAAGAAAAGTGCCTGCCCGATCACGGCCTTGACGGTCTCGGCGTTGAAGGGCTTCGCGATCAGGAAAGCCGGTTCCGGCTTCGCCCCTGTCAAGAGCATTTCGGGATGGCCGGTGATAACGATCACAGGCACTTCGGGCTCGCCCAGGATCTCATTGACCGCTTCCACGCCGGAACTGCCATCGGCGAGCTGAATATCCGACAAAATGAGTTCGGGCTTTTTGTCATGAGCCAGCTTGAGTGCGTCGCGATGGGTTCTGGCCACGCCCGTTACATGATGTCCGAGACTCGTGACGAGATCTTCGAGATGCGAAGCGGTGAGCGGCTCGTCCTCGATAATGAGAATATCGGCGGGTTCGAGCTGGCTTGCGATTTCATGGTCTGCGGCAGCCACCAGCACTGCAACGCCCGCGGCATCGGTATCCAGGATCTGGGCGATGGCCTCCGGGTCGAAGCCTTCCACCGACAGGAGCAGGAACGCCTGCCGGGGCTTCGGCGTCAGGGTTTGCAAGCTGCGCATCTCTTCTTGATGTTCCATGCGGAAGCTTGGAAATGCGTTCGTGTCCACGGAGTTCCATATCTTGAGAAAGATGCGGTAGAGCGCAATTTTTGGATCGAGATCCGCGGGGAACATCGAGGGATTTTCCGCTAGTGCTTCGAGAAGTGCCACGACATAAGCATCGCCGCTTCCCTGAGAACCGCAAAGGCCGCGCGCGAACCGGCGCAGCGATGGAAGATGCGGAGCGATCGATTGAGAGACGGACATCGTTGGTTACCCCAGAATTATTGACGAGATGTAGACGAGGTGTTGCAACAAACGCGTAGCGAGGGTGTTCCAACGGTGCACTCGATTTTGAAAATATCCTCCCTGTCCGGTGTACCGGTGACCTCCAGACAACAAGGATCGATACTATGAACGAATCTGAAGAAGGCACGGATAAATCCCGCGTGCCTGCTCAGCAGACACATCAAACTCAGCTAGTTCAGAGTGTAGAAAACGAAGGCCAGGCCGTGCAGGCCGGTTCCTCCCGCGAGGAAATCGACAGCGCCAAGAAGACGGGGCTGCCGGAAACCCTAATTGAAGAAGTGTCAGCTTTCGATAACGCACGTTTCACGGCGGGCGTCGTCAGCTTCTACGAAGCTCTTCTGAAGGAGCCCGTTCCGGAGAAGATGCTCCGGCTCATCGATGAGATCGCAAAGCAGGAGCGCAAGTCATGACCGGTCACGCAGACTTGCGCCAAGAGCTCGTGAGATGGATTCCGAACTTGCGCGCTTTTGCGCTTTCGCTCACTCAAAGCGCCCAGCAATCGGACGATCTCGTCCAGGACACGCTGGTCAAGGCCCTATCGAACCTCGATAAATTCCAGACAGGGACGAATTTGCGGGCTTGGCTCTTCACCATTCTCCGCAACAGCTTTTACAACGACATCCGGTATAAGAAATATCATCAGACAGCCCCGCTGGACGAAGTGGACCCCGGATATCTTGAGCTGCGCGCCACGCAGGAAAAGTACATCGAGTTCAAGGATGTCCTGAAAGGGTTGGTCACGCTGGTGCCCGAGCAGCGAGAAGCGATCATCCTGATCGCAGCCGAGGGGTTATCCTACGAGGAGGCGGCCGCAGTCTGCAATTGTCCGGTTGGGACAGTGAAAAGCCGTCTCAGCCGTGCACGCCAGCGGCTTGAAGATTATGCGAATGGCAAGAGCGCGCTGCCGGAACAAGTTCAATAACGGCGGCACAGCGCTCAACCTATATTTTTAAAATATTGGCTAAGATCAAGGCAGGAGGGAATTGAATAGAGCTAGTTTGATTTTGATCATGGACTTACCTAAGATAAATCTCAGGATGCTGTCGATCTTCGTTCCAGATTGCGAACGCATAAGGTAAGTGCGCGTGAAGAGTGACCGCTTCCCCAGCAATTTGCCTGCCGTTATTGGGAGCGGGGCCCGCCAGACGATGCTCGCGGCCGGGTTCAATCTCACCGGCATGGCGGGAATCGAGATCCTTGAATATCTTAAAAGAGGCGGCCATCTAAAACTGGCACCGGTGATCGTCTTGCCATCGCCCGGCGATGAAACTGAAACTAAGCGTTGCTACGATCATTGCTGCAAGAATAATATCACGAAGTCTGCCGGTTATGATCGGTTCGCGGCCGCAATCCGCCAGCTTGGAGTGTACTTTTCCGTGATAAAGGTGCCGGACCTCAGTAATGCCTAACCGAAAACGGCGCATTTTAATCATCGACGATGACGAGAGCTTCTGCGGGCTCGTTTCCAAGCACATGGAACGCTTGGAGTTCGAGGTTCTGTGCGCGCATGATGCCGAGGCAGGAGTTGCGTTTGCAATGAACGGCGGTATCGCAATGAACGGCGGTATCGACGTGATCGTTCTCAACCACGTTTTGCCTGGGCATGACGGCATGACGCTCCTTAGCACGTTGGGGAGCAATCCAGACGTTCCGCCGATCGTTTACCTGACAGGTAGCCAGGATAGCCGCATCGCGGTGGCCGCTCTCAAAGCTGGGGCGGCAGATTACCTCGTGAAGGATCTGAACGGCGAGTTCCTTCTGCTCCTCGAAAATGCCGTCACTAACGCAGTGTTCGCGACGGCGATCAGGCGCGATAAGGAAAGGGCCGAAGCCGAAGTTCGCGCCGCGCGGGATCAATTCAAGGCACTTGCGGAGGAGCGTGCGCTTCTCCTGCGGGAAGTGAACCACAGGGTGAGCAACAGCCTGCAGTTGATCGCTTCGCTGCTGCATTTTCAGGCCGACATATCAGGAAATGCAGATGTGAAAGCGGCGTTGAAGGAGGCCAATGGCAGGGTTCTCGCCGTCGCGAGGGTTCACCGCTCTCTTTATACGTCATTCGACGTGAGGTGGGTTTCGCTCCCCGGCTATTTGGCGAGCCTCATTCAAGATCTTAAAGATTTTACGGCGGGAGGAGACGCGCCGGAGAGCACCATCACCTTCTCATCCGATCAGATTCATGCTGTGCCGGATGCTGCCGTTGCTGCCGGCATCGTTACGACAGAGCTTGTTCTGAATGCCCTCAAACATGCCTATCCGGATGGACGCGGGCCGGTGCGGGTGTACCTTCGGGCTGCCGGTTCCGATGTCGAACTCATTGTGGAGGATGATGGGATCGGAGGGATCGAGGATACTGGAGAGAGCCGCCGCCGCGGCCTTGGGCAGCGTATCATAGCAGGCATGGCGGATAAATTGGATGGATCCTTACGTTATGACTGCTTACAACGAGGAACCCGGGCAGTCATGACGTTTCCGGTAGGGCAGGGGATTCGTGTGCTGGAGCGCAAGCCGGAAGACATAGCCCCAGCCGCCTAACGGTGCGGCGTCCCGCTCCCAGGCAGATGTGAGAGCGCGTCCAAAAGTGAGTCCGGTATTGGCTCCGATAAGATGTCCGAACCCAATTCCGTAAGCTGAAGCTCGATCCGCCGCATGTCGGCCACCTCGCGTGCGAGATCTTCATTGCTGTGCAAGAGCGCCTCGAACTCTTCCAAGTCCGTTCCCATAAGCTCTCCATCGAGATATGCCGAAACCATCGCCCCAAGTCTTTCATCCCGTGCGATTTGCGAGGCGCTGGAGTTGGCCGCCATCGGCTCGCCCGGTTGTGTTTTTTCTGTTATCGGCATGATTTGTCGATCTTGCATGGGTTAGTGGTTAGTAATGGCGATGCCAACGAGGCGGAACAACGGCGCACGCAAACTGTTCCGCGCGTGACCTTATCCGGATATGGAATAATTTGCGCCAAGCGATTTGGCTTCGCAAGCGGGCTAATAGGCGCACACACAGGGCGTCCTATGGCAATTATGTCCCAGTTCGAAACAAATCGAACAGCGGCGATTGCTAGCGATTATCGCGAAGCCGCTTGTCGCGCGAGGGGTTTTTAACGCGGCCTTGCCCAGTGGGACCGGGCCGGTTTTCCGATAGCCGGCGATCATGTTTGGGATCTTTCACGCGCCCCTGCCCAGTCGGTCCTTCGCGGTTCACGGAAAGACGCCTGTCCTCTTTGGGATTTTTTACCCTGCCTTGACCGGTGGGCCCTGGACGGTTTTGCGCAAGCCGCCGGTCATGGGCTTTGTCTTTGACGCGTCCTTGACCGGTCGGCCCCGCCCTGTTCTGAGCGAGACGCTTGTCCCTGTCAGGATCTTTGACGCGGCCTTGACCACCCGGCTTTACCTCTGAAACCGAAGGCGTAGCCGCCGCTGCAGATTTTGTGCTCATGCGTAGGGCGGTTTTGCCGCCTTCCTCTTCTTTCCCGGCTGACACGGGTTCCCAGATCTCCGTTCATCGAGAGAAGTTCCGGGCCTACACAATAATGACCGGAGCTTTCCCTCAAATTGTGATTTCTTAGATTTTTAGAACACCAATATGCGCTGAGCGTTCCGGCACGCATGTTCCTTCATCGCCTGGCGGAAAACAAATATGGTTAGATATTAATATTGCTTATAGAAACAAAAGTTTACCGATTTTTGTTCGGTTGCAAAGACTATTTTTGCTAGTCCGCACCCGGACACAATTAATATTTAGTTGAAGGCCAAGCAAGAGAAATTATTAAATCATATATTAAGAACAAATTTATTAGAATATCCTATAAGAAATAATGCATATTTCTTTTTAATTTCGCCAAGCCCTAGGCCGTTACAGCTAAAAAACCTGCCTCCTAGCGGCATTAGCTTTCTGGCCCAGAGATTCTCGAATATGGCAGTGCACCCCTCACCGGCGGGTAACGCCATCAAGATTCGTATACTTCGCTTATTACGAGTGCGGCATGCCAAATTCAACTCTCCTTTCGGCGGAAGAAAAGCGGCATCACATTCGTTCTTATATGTTTATGTCTTAGAAAGCATAGGCATTAAGGTTATATTCTTTAAATCGCGCCGGAAGGTACCGCAAGATGGCGAAATGTCCGATCCCGAACGTTCAATGGGTCGAGAGCGCGGCAGACCTCGATCACATCCAGTTTTACGAGGACATGGCCGAGATCGAGGTTCCGGTCTCGGCGCTCGGCAAACTGCCTTTCAAGAATGAGGATCGCGGGGACAGCGAGCGCCTCGACGCGGTGATGCGCTCCATCCGACGCGACGGCTATAACAACGCCGAGCCCATTATCGTCCGGCTCGGCCGGCGGGGCCGCTGGGTTGTCGTGGATGGAGGCCACCGTCTGACAGCAGCGCGGCGTGTTTCGAAGGAGTTTTTCACGAACCTTTGGGGTCCGAAGGTGAGAACGGTCAATTTCCTGCTCTACAAGACGCCTCTGACCAACACCCGCATAGGCGAGCCGGAAGACACTCCGGCATGAACCAGCCGCCGCTGTCATCGCGAGGCGGCTTTAGCCGCCGTGGCGATCCAGAAGCAACATCAGAGACTTAGTCCTGGATTGCTTCGCTTTGCTCGCAATGACGATCAACCGGATTTTGCCGAAAATGTTCTAAGCAAGCTCGAACCTGTCGCGCCAAGCCGGCGTCACGTAGTTGATGATGATCGACTTGCGTATCGCGCCGCCAAGCGGCCGCTTTCCCACCGCATGCCAGGTGTCAGGGCCCGGGACGAAGATCAACCCGAGGTTACGGCCATAGGGCGCGGAGCAGACAAATTTATAATCCGGCGGCCCTTCATGCACGTCAGTTCCTGCGTCTTTTAGCCGCTGGTCATCGGACAAGTAGACCAGCATCGTGAACCTCTTGACGGAGATGTCTGTGTGCGGTGCGAGCCAGAAACCCTCGGTGTCCTGGCAATATTCGATGCGCAAGAGGCCATCGGACAGGTTCGCGCCCGTGGTTTCCTCGATGGCATGGCGCACGCGTGGATCCTGGAAGCCAGCCACGGCGCGGCGGCAAACCTCGAACTTCTGCTGGTTTTCCGGGCTGAAGAAGACGCGCGTGGAGTTATTCGTCTCGCGCTTGCCGTCAAAAACCGTGCCTTCCGGCGGGGCGAATGGAAGTGCGATGATAGCGGCAACATCCTCCTCCGGCAGGGCGCCGTCAAGCAGCCAGTAATCGTAAGGTGAGGCGACGTGCTTCGAGCGGGCAAGACAGGCGAGGAAGGCGTCCCCGACTGGATTTACGCTTGCGGCTTCTGAGACTGTCATATCACCTGCCTTTGTAGAAGAACGGGATGAGCCGCTTCACCTTAGCCGACAGCTTGTGCCGGCCGAGCTGGCGTGCGCGTGCACCCTCGGAGCGCAGCCAGTTTACCATCACATAGCGCCGCTCGCCGGTAAACGGCTTGTGCCCATGCCAGGAATTCGGCGCAACCTTGAAGGCGACAAACGTTCCGCCACTCGGAGGAATCTCGGCGATATAGTCCTCGATGTCGCCGCCATTGCGGAGAAGCCGGAGCCGGCCTCCGCTCTCGTCCCAAGCGCCGTTGAGATAGAGAAGGCAGGTCGCGACCTTGTCCTTCGTGTCGGTATGAATGCGGCCATCCTTGGCTTGCGCGCGGCCGCGCACAGTGATCATTACGGGAAGGCCCCTAAGATCGATGCCGAGCTTTTTGCCGACGGCTTCGGCGACAGCGGGCGATTTGAAATCCTCGATGAGGCTCGCAAAGGCCGGCCCGAATTGCAGCGCGCCAACCGGAAAAATGCCAGGCTTATCGATGACCGGGAAATCGGCGCGGATGCTATCGAGATTGGCCTCTTCCAGAACCTGCGCTTGAAAAAAGGGAAACGGGTCGCGCGCCGCGTTTGCAGCCTGGATGGCTTCGATTTTTAGCATGATCGCGTTCCTGCCGTTCTTTCTTTCGAGCCGCGTTCAGTTCGGGGTTTTTCTCAATCAGGTGGCACAACTTTCCCCCGTTCCGTTTGATCGAGATCAACTGAAGCGTGGCCCCGTTGCATCAGCGCGATAGATCTCCAGCCACTCGATTGCGCCTCGCGCTGCGGCAGCCCCGGTCGAAAAGCATGCCTGCAACAAGTAGCCGCCGGTCGGCGCCTCCCAGTCGAGCATCTCGCCTGCAACGAACACGCCGGGCATGCGGAGCAGCATGAAGCGCTCATCGATTTCGCTGAATGGGATGCCGCCCGCGGTCGAGATCGCTCTTTCGATTGGGGCCGTTGCCGTGAGGCGGACGGGAACGCTCTTGATAAATGCGGCGAGCCCCTTCGCACTCATTGACGGAAGATCTCCGTTCCGATGCACCGCCTCACGAAGCAGCCCTACCGCTACTGGCGAAAGTTTCGCGGCCTTTCGCAGAAAATTGGAAAGCGACTGTTTCTCGCGCGGCCTTGAAAGTGCTTTCTCCAGCGCGGCGGCGGACAGTCCGGGCCGCAAGTCGATGGCGAGGACGGCCTCGCCCGCCGCATCGATCGCATCGCGCAGCAGCGGCGACAGCGCATAGATTGCACCGCCCTCAAGGCCGGACTTGGTGACGACAGCCTCGCCACGGACGCTTTTGCCCTGGAAGTGAAGCTCGATGCCTTTCAGCGGCTGCCCCTCGAACCGCTCGCGGAACACATCGGAGAAATCCGCCGCGAAGCCGCAATTGGAAGGCTTCAGCGGCGAGACCGCTATTCCTTGCCCGGCGAAGACCTCTGCCCAGTGACCATCCGATCCGAGGCGCGGCCAGCTTGCTCCGCCAAGGGCGAAAATTGCGGCACTTGCAGTGACGGTGATTGGCCCGTCCGGCGTTTCGAATTTGAATCTCCCTTCGCGATCCCAGCCGGCCCAGCGATGGCGCAGCTTGAACTCCACATTCAAGTCGCGGAGCCGCGCGAGCCACGCGCGGAGAAGCGGCGACGCCTTCATGGCGCTTGGAAACACCCGGCCGCTCGTGCCCACGAAAGTTGGCTGGCCGAGTTCCTCGCACCAGGCTCGCAATGCGGAGGGCGGGAAGGCTTCGATGGCGTTCTTTAGGCGGGGTGCGGCTGCGCCATACCGGCACAAGAAACGCTCAAGCTCCTCGCTATGGGTGAGATTGAGGCCGCCGCGCCCTGCCAGAAGGAATTTGCGGCCGGGCGAGGGCATGCGGTCATAGACCGTTACGCTGACGCCATGGCGCGCGAGCGTTTCAGCGGCCATCAGCCCGGCAGGGCCCGCCCCGATCACGGCCGCCTTTTGGTTCGCTTGCGGCAAGGTCTACCCTGAACGCGGGGATTGCGCCGCGGAGCACTCGCCGCACGAAATCTCAGCGAGCGCCGGTTGCGGTCCGGCAGGGAGCGGCACAGGCGTGCCGCAGCTCCGGCACATGCCGTGCGACCCTAATGCAACGCCATGTCCGAGCGCCACGCGCTCGTCGAAGACGAAGCATTCGCCCTCCCAAAGGCTTTCCTCCTTCGGAACGGTTTCGAGATATTTCAGGATGCCGCCCCGAAGGTGATAAACTTCCTTGAAACCCAGCTGAACGAGATAGCTTGTCGCCTTCTCGCAGCGGATACCGCCGGTGCAGAACGCCGCCACCCTCGGATGCCGCGCGGGGTCGAGATGCTCGCGCACAAAGGCCGGAAATTGCCGGAATGAGCGGGTTTCCGGGTCGATGGCGCCTTTGAACGTGCCGATTTTGAACTCGTAATCGTTCCTCGTATCGACGAGGATGACATCCGGGCTTTCTATGAGCGCGTTCCAGTCCTTCGGTTCGACATACATCCCAACCGCGCGCGCCGGGTTGGCCTCGGGCACGCCGAGCGTCACGATTTCGCGCTTCAGTCTGACCTTGAGCCGCGCAAAAGGATGCTTATGCGCGGGCGACTCTTTCGTTTCCAAATCCGCAAAGCGAGGATCCTGCCGGAGCCAGGAGAAGAAATCCGAAAGGCTGCCAGCCTCGCCCGATAGGGTGCCGTTTATCCCTTCCTGCGCGAGGAGGATCGATCCCTTGATCTGTCTCGCGGAGCAGGCCGCAAGCAGGCTTGGCCGCAGGCCGGCTGGATCGGCGACCTCAGCGAATTTGTAAAAGGCGCTACAGATCAGGGTCATTTCAAAGTTTCATTTGCTACTCAAATGCCCTGCCGCGAAAGCGCCGCTGATAGTCAGCGCTATAAAGCGCGCTCTCGCGGAAATCGCTTTCGCCCAAGACTTCGCCCACGAAGATAATCGCCGTGCGCTCAATGGCAAATTCCTGCACCGCCGCCGCGATGGACGCAAGCGTTCCGCGCACGATGCGCTCTTCGGGCCACGATGCCCGGAAGACCACAGCCGCCGGGCAACCGGCGCCATAATAGGGCACAAGGCGGGCTGCGGTCTCGGCCAGCACATGCACCGAGAGATGAATGGCGAGCGTCGCGCCGGTTGCGGCGAAGGCTTCTAGCGTTTCCGTGGGCGGCATGGCGGACGCCCGGCCCGGCGTGCGGGTCAGTACGACCGATTGCGCCACCTCGGGCAGCGTGAGTTCCTGTCCAAGCGCGGCGGCAGCGGCGGCGAAAGACGGAACTCCCGGTGTGATGGTATAGGGGATTCCGCGGTGGCGAAGCCTGCGAAGCTGCTCGCCCATGGCGCTCCAGACCGATAGATCGCCCGAGTGAAGCCGGGCAACATCATGTCCCGCTTCGTGCGCCTTGAGGAATTCCGCTTCGATTTCATCGAGGCTCATCGGAGCCGTGTCGACAATGCGCGCCCCCGGCGGACAATGGGCAAGCAGTGCTGGCGGAACGAGCGACCCCGCATAGAGGCAAACGGGCGCATGTGAGAGAATATCGAGGCCACGGACAGTAATGAGATCCGGCGCGCCAGGGCCTGCGCCGATGAAATGTACGGTCATGGGACGATCGCCACGCTCGCGGTTGCATTGCTGCTGCAAAAACGGGGTATCAGAAGCTGGGCACCGGCGCCAGCGGCAGCCAACGCCGCTGCTTCCGCTGCCGAAGGAATGCCGTACTGCTTCATGGATTTCTCTGAATGTGTCACGCAGTGAGGCGCGACCGCCTTCAGCTCATCCATGGATAAGAGAACGAGTTCAAGCTTAAATTCGCGCGCTGCCTCGTCCAGAACG
>CAZCIF010000007.1:19748-28109 GCA_964498645.1 uncultured Rhodomicrobium sp.
TGATCGCCGGCCGGTCCAGAACCGCTAGAGCATATTCGACGCAAGGGGATTCATCGTCATTGCGAGCAAAGCGAAGCAATCCAGGAGCAACAAACGCAAACGCGGCGCAGGTGCCTGGATCGCCACGGCGACTAAAGCCGCCTCGCGATGACGGCTGGACGCATACGGGTTGAAGCGCTAGCTGGCTCAATTGGCACTCCGTCTTCAATTTCGCCGCTGCAATAATCGCCAGCACATCCCCGGCCGTCACACGGCTCGTTGTTCCAATGCCGATTACGGCCATGGCTTCACTGCCGCCCATTGCACCACCGGCAGCGAAGGCTGCCAGGCGGTATAATCTCCCACGCGATGCTCGCGCTCGATGCAGATCCGCGTCAGCGTTCCGCCCCAGGACCATTTGCATTCCATAAGCACAGCCTGGCCTTCCAGAGTTACAGCGTTGGCGGCGATGCGCCCTCCCGGCTTGAGCGCGGTCCAGGCCGCCGCCATAAGGCCAGGCTCGCTCACGCCTCCGCCCACAAAAATCGCATCCGGCGCTTCCGCGCCTTCCAAGGCCGCGGGCGCCATTCCTTCCCGGATCGCCAAATGCGGAACGCCAAGCGAGACCGCATTGCGGGCCGCGCGGGCCGCCCGCTCGCCCGGCTTCTCGAACCCGCAGGCGCGCATCGAAGCATGGCTCAACAGCCATTCGATGGCGACGGAACCGCTGCCAAGGCCAATGTCCCAGAGCAGTTCGCCCGGCGCCGGCCCCAGCGACGAAAGCGTGACCGCCCGGATTTCGCGTTTGGTGATCTGCCCGTCATGCTCGAAATAGCTGTCCGGCAAGCCCGGTGCAAACGGGACCGGCCTCGCATCGGGTCCGGCCACGGCCTCGATGGCGATGATGTTGAGCGCGGCGAACGTCTCGCCCGCGATTTCTTTCGCAAGCCGCTTATGTACCCGCTCGCGAGGCCCGCCAAGTGCCTCCATGATATGCATGACGGAGCCTCCGAAGCCGTATCGGTTTAGCAGGCCGGCCGCTTGCCCCGGCGTCGAGCCGTCGAGCGAAAGCGCCAATATACGCTGTCCCTGGTGAAGATAGCGCAGCAAAGCTTCGGGCCGTCCGGTATGCAGGCCGAGCGTCAGCGTGGATTGCAGCGGCCATCCGAGGCGCGCGGCTGCGAGGGAAAAGGTCGAGGACGCGGGCAGCACCAGCATTTCCGATGGCGCAACATACTCCGCGAGCACCGCACCCGCCCCGAACCAGTACGGATCGCCAGACGCCAGCACGCAGACCGGGTCGCCGGCCCGCTCCAATATGCGGGCGGCCGTGTCCCGGAACGGCTTCTTCCACTCCAGGGTTTCGCCGCGAACCGCCCCAATCAAAGCAAGATGCCGCGCTCCTCCGGCTATAAGAACAGCTTCGTCAACGAGCCTGTTCGCGGCTGCGGAAAGGCCATCGCGCCCGTTCTCGCCGATGCCGATGATAGACAGCCAGCGGCACCATGTGCCATTGCTCGCCGCCATGACATTGGAAGCACCCGCGTCAGAAGCGCGAACCATGCGCATCCTCCTTTTGGGCGGCTCCACGGAAGCGAGCGCGCTTGCGAGACTCCTCGCCCGCGACCGGCGCTTCGAAGCAATCCTTTCGCTCGCAGGCCGGACCGCCGCGCCCCGCGCTCAGCCAATTCCAACGCGAAGCGGCGGTTTTGGCGGTGCGGAGGGCCTTGCCCGCTATTTGCGGGTGGAACGCATCGATATGCTGATCGACGCCACGCATCCCTTCGCTAGCCAAATGAGCCGCAACGCGGTCGAGGCCGCCGCGATGACCGGCACGCCGCTTCTCGCCATCGAGCGGCCCGCTTGGGAGCAGCAGCCGGGAGATCGCTGGATCGAGGCGGCGGACATTGCTTCCGCCGTCGCAGCGCTCGGCCCAGAGCCGCGCATCGTCTTCAGCGGCATCGGCAGCCTTGCCCTTGCGGAGCTGCGAGCCGCGCGGCAGCACACTTATGTTATCCGCGTGATCGACAGGCCCGCGATTCCTCCCGGCTTGCCGCACATCGCAGTGATCCAAGCGAGAGGCCCCTTCACGGCGGAGGACGATATCCGCCTGTTCCGGGAGCATCGCATCGAAGCTGTTCTCGCCAAGAATTCGGGCGGCGATGCCACCGTTTCCAAGATCGAAGCGGCGCACACGCTCGGCCTGCCGGTCATGATGGTTGCGCGCCCGTTCATTCCGCCAAGGCCAACGGTTCCAACGGCTGAAGACGCAATGATCTGGCTCAACCGGCATTATGAGGACTCCATCGCGCGCGGAGTATAGACCCAGGGCTGGGTCTCGCCCTCGCGCGGCAGCACCTTCGTCGCGTCCGATCCCACAATGATCAGCGTTTGCATATCTGCCGCGCCGGGATCAGCGGCTTTGAGGGAGGTTATAAGCACGCGCTCGTCCTCGCGCCCGACGGCCCGCGTGAAAACGATGACCGTGTCAGCCGCTTTTGCCTGCCGCAGCACCTCAAAGGCGCGGTGAATGCCGTCTGGCCGCGCGCGCGAGGCTGGGTTGTAGATGGCGATGGCGAAGTCCGCTTCGCAAGCGAGCCGCAGCCGCCTCTCGATCGCGCTCCACGGCTTCAGATTGTCCGACAGCGAAATGGCGCAGAAGTCATGCCCGAGCGGTGCACCAGCCCGCGCGGCGGCTGCGAGCATGGCTGTGATCCCCGGCTCGATTACGATGTCAAGCGAGCGCCATTCCTTCGGCCCCTGCTCAACGGCCTCGAAGACAGCAGCGGCCATGGCGAACACGCCGGGATCTCCGCCCGAGACGATAACGGCGGCGCGCCCCGCATGAGCCGCCGCCAGCGCTGCCCTCGCCCGCTCCAGCTCCTCGCGATTATCGCTGGCATGAAGGCGCTGGCCGGCACGCGGCGAAAGACGTTCGAGATAAGTCTTATAGCCGAAGATATCCGTGGCCGTCTGGAGCGCCTCTTGCGCCGCAAGCGTCATCCAGCGCGAAGGCCCCGGCCCAAGCCCGATCACGGTCAGACGCCCGCTCATAGGATGCGCCGCCCCTTGCAGCCCGGCACCAGCACGATTGAGAAATAGGGCGCGGCCGTATCGATCCCGTTTAGGGGCGCGACCCGCTCGCCTGCCATGGTCCCGCGTTCTACATAGATCGCTTCATCGAGCCGGCCGGCGGCGCGCAGCGCTTCGCGTATCTTGGGCAGGTTGGAACCGGCCTTCATGATCACGGCGGCGTCGGTGCCGCGCAGTTTCGCGATGAGCGCTTCCTGGCCGAGCGTGCCTGGCAGCACGGTCAGCACGTCATCGCCGAGCGCGATCGGCGCGGCAGCCGCGGTCCAGCAGCCGGACATGCCCGTAACGCCCGGCACAACCACAACCGGAACCGAACCGCGCAGGCGCTCATACATATGCAGGAACGAGCCGTAGAAAAATGGATCGCCCTCGCAGAGCAGCACCACGTCCTGTCCTTCCTCCAGCAGATGCCGGAGGCTCTCCGAAGCGGCGGAATAGAAGCGGCTGATGGCGCCGGTATAGCCGGTTTCGGTGAACGCGATCTCGGTTGTCACCGGATATTCGAGCGCAAGCTCCTGCGTGCCCGGCGCAAGGTGAGGCTTGGCGATGGTCCAGGCGTGGCCTTGCGAGCCGCGCTTACGGAAATGGGCTACCGTCCGCGCCGCGCGGAGCACCTTGACCGCTTTCACGGTGACAAGATCGGGGTCCCCCGGACCTACGCCGACGCCGTAAAGTGTTCCCAGTGTCATTCGCGCTCGCTCGCTACTGCGTTAAGAGCCGCGGCGGCCATCGCGCTGCCGCCCTTGCGGCCGCGCACCACCGCAAAAGGCACGCGGCCATCTTCCATGAGCGCGTCTTTCGATTCGGCCGCGCCCACGAAACCGACCGGCATGCCGATGATGGCGGCGGGCTTGTCCGCGCCTTCGCCAAGCATTTCGAGCAGGCGGAAAAGCGCCGTCGGCGCGTTGCCGATGACAACCACGGAGCCTTTCAGATATGGCCGCCACAGCTCAAGCGCCGCTGCTGTCCTCGTATTGTTGAGCCTCGCAGCCAGAGCCGGAACTTCGGGATGGTCGAGCGTGCAAATGACTTCATTGCGGGCGGGCAGGCGGGCGCCGGTGATGCCGTTGGCCACCATCGTGGAATCGCACAGAACCGGAGCGCCGAATTTGAGGGCGTCACTCGCCGCGCGTGCAAAATCTGGATGAAAGACGATATCGCCCGCTATCTCGACCATGCCGCATGCGTGAATGATGCGAACTGCGACGCGCTCCTCGGCTGGCGTGAAACGGGCGAGGCGGGCTTCCGCCCGGATGATCGCGAAGGACCGGTGGTAAATTTCGTCGCCGTCGCGGATATAGTCACGCGTCATAGTGCCCTCGCAAAGTCCGCGATGACGGCTGCAAGTTCGGCACCGGCAACGCCGCTTCGCGTTTGGGACGGCACGGTTATATTGTAGCGTCCGGCGGCGCCAATGGCCGTGATGTCCGCGCCTTGGGGATAGGCGCATCGCTTTTCGCAGCCTGAGATGTGGATAGTGCCCCGCGGCATCGCGACAGTGCGAAGCGCCTCGAAAACGGCGACTGCGTCGCGTCTTGCCGGAACCGTCGCCCTCAAGCAGGCCGGGGCGCCGGGGCAGCCGTGGACGCGGAGGCGGATATCGCCCGGACCGGTTATCCCCCCGATGCGTCCGGCGAGGGCTTGCAGCGCCGGCTTTTCTCGTCCTGTGACCGGAAATACGAGAGCGCGGTGAGGCGTCAGAATTGCCTCGGCTATGCCTTCGCTTGTCATCAACTCAGTAATCCCGCCGAGCGCGGCTTGGCCGATCTCGCCAAAGGCAAAGGCGATCCCAAACGCTTCGCCCAAATCGCCCACTGGTGCGGGAGCCTCGATGAAGGGCAGGTCATGAGCGGCGGGCGGCAGGCCCGCCAGCCTCGATATGGCCTCCAATCCGAATTGGGAAACTGCGTCGCGCATCCGGCGGATCGCGGGCTGCCCCCGGCGCAAACTGAGGAACGCCAGGGCTATTTTGCCGAAGCCCGAGGCGGCGGCTTGCGTGTCATCGAACAAGAAGGCCTTACCGGGAGCGCCTTCGAGCACCATGGCGATCCGGTCTTCTTGCACGAGAAAGGTAACGTCGCTCGTGGAGCTGGAGCTGGTGCTGTTCCCAACCTGCACCGCCGTCCCGAATTTGCCCGGAAGCTGATAAAGCGCTTCCGTGGCTGCCAGCAGCGCTTCCAGCTTCGCGGCCAATTCCAAAGCGGTGTAGGCGCGAGCGTTTGAACCAGCGGCCGGCAGCAGCATGACATTGCGGACGGCTTCGATGCGCGGGTCGCTGTCGATCAGGCCGGCGGCCGCCAGCATCTCCAGCGCCGCCGCATGGCCTGCGGCATTCACGCCCCGGATTTGCACATTGGCGCGGTTGCTGAGGTAGAGATTCCCATCGCCGGACCGCGCTGCGGCGCGCCCAAGCGTTTCCAACTGCACAAGCGATAGCCTGCTTAGCCGGGGCCGGACGCGCACGATCAGCCCATCGCCGGACTCCATGGGGCGAAGCGCACCCGGACACCAGCCTTTGACAAGATCGCCGCGCTCGCTCATGACGCCGGTCCTTCGCCAAGACCGGATAGATCGTTGCGCCGCGGCTTCCACAGGCTGCGCGAGATCGCCTCCTTGAACCGGCTTTGGATGGCCGCGAGCGCCGCGCCGTTCTCGCGTGCGAGAAAGCACGCCAGGGTTGGATCGCCAAGATAGGCCTCGTAAAGGTGCTCCAGCCCCTCGCTCGAAATCGCGCCCGCCGTCGCCGCGAAAGCGAATGCGGCATCGGCCGTGGCCGCGATCTCCGCGGCCCCCCGGAAGCCATGCCGCATCTGCCCCTCAAGCCACCGCCCGCTCAGCGCACGCCCATGCAAGACGCGCGCGGCTTCCTCGTGCAACGTGCGGACGCGCGGCGTTTCGGGAACGGCCGAATCCGCATGGTAGACTGCCGCCTTGCTGTTGCCGAGAGCGGAAGCGGCAGCCGCGAAGCCGCCTTCATGCGCCGAGAAATCGAGGCTCGACAGAATATCCGTCTCGCGGTGATCCTGGACATGCACGAAGCCGTCCGAAGCCCGCACGCGCGCTTCGAACTCCGTGCGGGCCGCGACACCTGCACCCTCGCCCGTGTAAGCCGTGCTTGAGGCCGTGAGATAACTTTCGCCAAGGTCATCCACCGTCCGCCAATCGCCGGCATCGATGCGCTGCGTTACGCCCGCGCCATACGCTCCATCAGCAGCGCCGAAGATCCGGTAGATTTCGCCGCGCTGGCGGCGTAAGGGATTGTCAAGGGCTGCCTCGTCAAGCGCGGCGACGCGCTGCACCGCTGCGTGAAAGAACGCAAGCTGCACGGGGAACATATCGCGCAAAAGCCCCGAGATCCGCAGCGTCACGTCTATCCTCGGGCGGTTCAGCCTCATGAGGGGGACGATCTCGAACCCCGTTAGACGGAAGGATTGATAGTCCCAAATTGGCTTCACACCCATCAGCACGAGCGCGGTTCCGAACTCCTCGCCGCCCGTGCGCATGGTCTGGCTGCCCCAGAGGTCTAGCACCATGCTGCGCGGCCAGTCGCCATGGTCCTCCACATAGCGCGCGACGATTGCATCCGCCATGCGCGCGCCGTTCTCGCAGGCGAGGCGCGTCGGGATAGTGCGCGGATCGACGCTGTAGAGATTGCGGCCCGTGGGCAGGACATCGGCGCGGCCCCGGCTTGGCGCGCCGGAAGGCCCAGGCTCGATAAACCGGCCGTCGAGCGCGCGCAGGATCGCGTCAAGCTCGGTCCCGTCCAGGATATGAAGCCCGTCGCGGATGGCGAGCGCTTTCACATCGCAGAGGAAGGCGTCAATGCGCATCAGTGCCTCTGCCTGGGTCATCTCCGGGCCGATGCCGCAAGCTTGTTCAAGCCCGCCCCTTGCAGACGCGCCAAGGATATCGCGCGCGAGCCGGTCCCGGCGTTTGGCGTCGAGGCCGTCCGCCGCCGAATACTCATCCAAGAGGCGCTCGATCTCGCGCAATGCGGGCGAGGCACTGGACTCAATGAGCGGCGGGGTGTTGTGTCCGATGGTGACGGCGGAGATGCGCCGCTTCGCCTGGGCCGCCTCGCCGGGATCGTTGACAATGAAAGGATAGATGACCGGGACCGGGCCAAGCAGCGCTTGGGGCGCGCAGCTTTGCGACAGCGCGACGGCTTTGCCGGGCAGCCATTCAAGCGTTCCATGCGCGCCGAGATGGATCAGCGCGTCGATATGCGCCTGCTCGCGGAGCCAGAGATAGAAAGCGATATAGGCGTGACGCGGCGGCAGGTTCGGATCGTGATAGCCCGATTTGCGGTCCGTGAGGAAGCCGCGCTCGGGCTGCAGGCAGATCAAGAGATTGCTGTGCTGCGATATGGGCAAGGCGATCGAACCGCTAGCGAAGGCTGGGGCTGCTTCCGGCTCGCCCCACGCAGATGCGACCGCTTCGCGAAGTGCCGGCGGCAGGCGCGCGAATGCGGTTTTATATTCTTCGATGGGCCACGTGCATTCAGCCGTCATCGCGAGGCGGCTTTTGCCGCCGTGGCGATCCAGAGTCAGGTCAGGAACTTTGCCCTGGATTGCTTCGCTTCGCTCGCAATGACGAAAATGCTCTACCAACTGCTGCCCGCCGATGGGCACCCCTTCGACGGAATATCCGGCGTCTTGCAATCGCTGCGCGATGCGCAAAGCGCTCGCCGGGCCGTCAAGGCCGACGGCATGCGCAATCTGATCCGGCCGGCCGGGATAGGTGGAAAGGATGAGCGCGAGCTTCCGGTCCTTCCTGGCCTTTCTGCGAAGCCGCACCCACGCTGAGGTAAGAGCCGCAACGTGCTCAACGCCTTCCAGGTGAGGCCTGTGAAATATGGCGGCGGCCGCATCGCGGTCCTTGAACGAGATCGCACCGGCAAAAATCCGCCCGTCGATCTCCGGCAAAACCGCATGCATCGCAAGATCGGTTGAGGAAAGCCCGCGCGAAGAGACGCGCCATGCTTCCCCGGAACTTCCTGCCATGGCGGCCTGCATCACGGGGCAACCAGCATCGTCGAGCGGGGAGCGCCCGTCCTCGCCGCGTGCTGAAAAAGCCGTGGTGTTGATAATGGCGTCCGGCGGCTGCCGCTTGAAACGCTTGCGGAGCCACGCCGCCGCATCCAGCGCCTTCAGGCTCGGGACGTAATAAGCCGCTATGTTGAGCTTAGGGCTTTCTCCCCTCACCCCAGCCCTCTCCCTATGGGAGAGGGAGTCTGCGGCGGTTTCAGCAGCGTCCCTTCTCCCATGGGGAGAAGGACAGGATGAAGGG
>CAZCIF010000007.1:28119-40508 GCA_964498645.1 uncultured Rhodomicrobium sp.
TCAAAGCATCGAACAGCGCATCGATTGGCCGGACGTCGCCAGCCAGCAGGAATGAGCGATAGAAAACGATCGCGACGGAACCGCCGCCGTGCTGTCCCGTCTCTCGATAAACGCCAAATTCGGGCAGAGCTTCGACAGGCGAGGCTGGGGGCGCGATCCGGGTTCCATCCGCGCGCGCCAGCAGCGTAGAAACAGCAAGGGCTGCATTCCGCGGTCCGCCGGCGCAAACGAGCCGGTCAAGCCCTTCCAGCCAGGCATCCTCAATCGTGGAAAGCGGGGGCAGCCTTGGGTCTGCGCGCCCGTCGCCAGGCAAAACCGCGAGCGCTACGCCATGCTTCCGGCACGCATGCGCCAGTTCCTCAGCGCCGTAGCGCCAATAGTCGAGACCGCCCAGCAGGCGCAGAAGAATAGCCTTCGTGCCGGGGATGGCCTTTTCGATGAACATGTCGGTGGAGATGGGGTGGCGCAAGGACGCAAGATTGATGAAGTGCGCGGAGAAAGCCCCGGCCTCATCCTTCGAGACGCCGCTGCGTAGCTCTTCAGGATGAGGCGTTCTCTCATGGTGAGGCGGCCAGGACACCGGCATGGCGCTTAGGCCTTGTGTTGCCAGCCCCTCATGGTGAGGAGGCCGAAGGCCGTCTCGAACCATGAGGGCTGCGCGAAAGGTGGCGAGGTCGGAATCCGAGAATGACAGAAGAATGAAATCGGCCGGACCGAGCCCCAGATCCTGGGGCTCCCCGATTTCATCCAAGCTTGCGCTATCCCGGACGATGAGGTGCATCAGGCGCCGCCCCGCAGGATTTTCGTAACCCCGCCGCGATCAAGCCCCTTGAGACCGATCACGACCAGCTCGCCGCGCGGGGGCGTGCCTGGCTCCCAGGGCCGTTCGAAGCGGGTCTCGACGCGGGCGCCGACGCCTTGGACCAGCAAGCGCATCGGCTTGCCCTCGATGACGGCATAGCCCTTGATGCGCAGCACATCGTGTTCAGCCGCAGCGCGCGCGGCACGTTCGGCCAAAATGGCAGGGGCGTTCAAAGCGGGGATCTCGACCACGAAGCTTTCGAAATCGTCGTGATCGTGCTCCGCTTCATTGTCATGGTGCGAGGGCCGGGCATCGAGGCCATCCTCGGCGGCAGCCTCAAGGCCCAACAGCACATGCGCCGGGATTGCCCCGTGCTGCGCATGCACAAGCTTGACGGCGCGCGGCAGGATGGCCGCAATCTGCGCCTCGACCGCTAGCATTGCCTGCGCGTCGAGCAGATCGGTCTTGTTGAGAATGACGAGATCGGCGGCGAGAAGCTGATCCTCGAAAACCTCCTCCAATGGATTTTCGTGATCCAGCGAAGCGTCGCCCTCGCGCTGTTTCGCAAGGGCGTCCAGGTCGTCGGCGAAGCGGCCGGCCGCAACCGCAGGCCCATCCACCACGGCAACGATGCCGTCAACTGTGGCGCGGGCCCGGATATCCGGCCAGTCGAACGCCTTCACGAGCGGCTTCGGCAGCGCAAGCCCGGATGTCTCGATAATGATGTGATCGGGGCGCACGGAACGCGATAGGAGTGCATCGAGCGCGGGCACGAAATCGTCTGCGACGGTGCAGCAGAGGCAGCCATTCGTCAGTTCGACGATGTTTTCCTCCGGGCAGCTCTCGATCCCGCAGGATTTCAAAATCGCGCCATCGACGCCGAGATCGCCGAATTCGTTGATGATGAGCGCGAGCCGGCGTCCATTCGCATTCTCGATCGTGTGCCGGATAAGCGCCGTCTTGCCGGCGCCGAGAAACCCGGTCACGATGGTCACGGGCACTTTGCGTTGCATCATCTCACGCGGTCTCCTCGCGTTGGCCCAGCGGCGCACGGGGAACAGGCGGCACGCGCGCGACGACGCCCTTCCGGAATGCGGGCGGCCGTTCTTTCCAAGGTACGATGCCGTTTTCGGACGCAGCGTAGCTTAATGCGGCAGATATCACCTCGCCGATATGCGTGGCCTCATCGAGATCGCCGACAATGTAGGTCCACTTGCCTTCGGCGGCGAAGGCGACGGTGCAGGGCCGTTTACAAACGGCGAGGCATTCGACCGGCTGCACTTCGAGGCGGACATCGCCGCTTTCCGGCAGACTCCGGTTCAATGCGTCGAAGAATTTTGGCCCCGGACCTTCAGTGAGAATGCCGGCTTCGTCCATCCTCCGCCCGCACGAGATACAAACGAAAATTGTGCAGGAGGCGGGCGTCATGGCTTAGCCCGCTCGAAGGGCTGCCGCTCCATTGCCGCGTTCTGCTCGAACAGCGGCCATATCGCGGCGACCGCAAATCCTATCGAGGCCCACAGCAGCGCTTGCAAGCCGAGCGAGACGGCTACAAATTGCGCGGCCAATTCGGCGGGCGCCTTGCTTTCCAAGGCGGCCGGTTGCGGCGCGCCGATGACATGCGGCAGCGCCAGCAGGACTAGCCCCGCGAGTTTCGCGCCGGGCCGCTTCAAGGCAAGCAAAAGCCATAGCGCGGCGGCGGTCGCAACTGCGGTTAAAATCCACCATATCTGGCGGGCGGCCAGCGGCCCGGCGGCACTTCCAGGAAGGTCTGGCGGAAGGCCCATGGCGGGCGCCAGTCCCGTGGCGATGAAACCGCAAGCCGCGAAGGCGAGCGCTTGGGAAGCTCCGATTTCGGAGCCGCTGAGAAGCATCGCGGCCAGCAGGAGAAGGGCATAGCCGGTGCTTGCCGCGATGGTCGCAAGGCTGGTTATGGCGATGCGCTCAAGGCCTTCGCGAGGCTTCCAGCCGCCGTCGTGATCGTGAGCGCCAGTGGCGCCATGCGCGTGCGTTGTCCCGGCCTCCTTGGCCGGGAGCGATGCCGCGGATGCGGCTTCGTACACCTCACCTTTCAAGATAAGCGGTGACACCGCGAATTGCTGCAGAACCGCCATAGCTAGCCCTGCCAGCAAGCCGGCGCAAAAGCCGGCCGCGAGAACGCGATTGATCACGGGCGCTTAGTGGCAAGGGAAACTGAGTGCGTGGCGCGTATCGTGTGTGCCGTTGTGGATGGCCTGGGGATGCGCGAAGCCTGTTATGAAAATCAGCACGCCGCCGATGAGAGCAGCCAAGAGCGCGGATTGTATCGTTTGCGCGCGGGATTGAGCAGGCGCAACGTTGAGGGCGCCGGCAGCCGCCGCATTATGATGAGTGGACATCGCCATGATAATCTCCTTAACCGCCCCCTCGGCGGCCGCATTAGAGTTTTCGCTAAGGCAGGTCTCCTGGCTCGCGGGTCGAAGCTTCAGGCCGCCTTCCCGGGCATGTCCCAGTGGCAATTTGGCCTTCCGCTCTCCGCTTACAGTTGCGGGGGCAGCTGCGGCTTCCGGATTTCCGTCACCGCATTCCCTTTTCATCCCCATCGCTGGGGAACCGTCGCGTTTCGTAAAGTTGCACAAATTCGCCGGCGAACGCCAGCGCTAATTGCATGGATGCCGATGTGAGCTGTTGAAGTTGGTTGGATCGGATATCAAATGCATCCGCTACCCGCGGCTGGGGTTACTTGAAAAACCGCTCGAAGAGTGCGAGCGCTATCTCAATAGCGATCAGGATGATGATGTAGAACTCCAGGCGGTGGCTCGTGCGCGTGGAAATCAGGTCCTATATCGTTTCGGCGGTTTCGCGGATCACGGCCAATTTGCGTTCGACCGCGCGCGCCCGGGCCGGCAAATCATATTCGTCAACGAGTTTTGCCCAAAGCCGTTCGAACTCCGGGTGGTCCCACAGCACATCCGGCTTCTCGTCGAGATCGACACGGGAAGCCAGCCGCTTTTGAATAAGAAGCGCTTCCCCGATCTGCTCCAGCATCGCGGATTTCGGGCCGGGCGGCAGGCGCCGCTCGATCAGGCTGGCCGCAAGCGGCTCGATTTTATCGAAAGCGGTCGCGATACGGTGCTCGTCATAGGCCAGCGCTACCGATACGGCCAGGGCCTCGCCTACAAGCAGCAGGCGGTTGGAATCCGTACTACGAAGCTGAATAGCCCCAGTTTTGCTTAAGAGATCCTCTTCTTCCGGAGCCGTGACGACGAGCGCGGTCTCGATTTCGCGATCTTTAAGCGGTCCAATGGTTCGGTGCTCCAGACCATGGATGAGGCTCTCCTCCTCTATCGGCGTCATGTTGAAGAAGACGACGGCGCCGAACTTGAACAGCATGGCTGTGCCATTGGCGGAGGTTGTAAAGGCCAGGGGATTGACCGAGAACGCGTCTTGCCGTTCCAGTCCCTTCAGATCGAGCCCTTCGCCGAGCAGCAAGGCGCGCACTATAATGCCTTCGGATGACATTTTATCCTTCCATAACGGCACAGGGTCGAAACGGGGCAAACTTCGTTTCAAAAGCGAAGTTTAGTCCGCGCCGGCATCTTTGGCAAAAGAGGTTGATTGAGCCGGGCAGGTATCCGGCTGGATTGCGGCGGCCTTCCAAGAATGGGGGGCTGGAATTTTTCTCAGGCGCGGATCAATATCTCAGGCCGCGCCGCGCGCCAAGTCTGCAATGACGCGCCAGCCGACGGCTCCAGCGGGATCGAGTTCAGCGAGGCGTGCGAGCAGCCCTTGCGCGATATGCGGCTCGCTCCGCTTCAAATGAATGAATGCCTGCGCTTTGAGCGTATAAAGCGCAAAACGCGCCGGTCCGTCTAAACTTCCGGGCATAGCCTTCCAATCACAGTAATCTTCGCTCCAGCCTGCCTGCCGCGCCGCTTCGCGCAAACCGGCGCCAGCAACCGCCAGCGCTTCCTCGAGCCTGCCTTGATAGGTGTAAATCTTGTAAAGGCAGTAGTAGACAGGAAGCTGCCCCGGGTCGGCCGCGAGCGCTTCACGGAACAGCAAGTCCGCTTTCGGGCGGTCGCTGCGGTAAGCAAGTACGCCTTTCTGAAGAAGGGCGTTTGTGGCTTCCGGCACATCGCCGAAATTGATGAGATCTTCCTCGGGAGACGAAGCAGCGGATCGCGCTGCGGAGCGGCTTGTTGCGGGTTCATTCATCATGTGTGGCCTAACAAGCTGACGAAAAGCATGCGGCCCATGGTTCGGCAGGCTCACCATGAGGCTCGACTCGTTGACAGGGAGGGCTCGGCCTCATCCTTGTCGAAGGATGGAGCTAGAATTTCCGGTTTTTGCCCAGGCTGCCAGAAGCAAGTGGCGTGCCAGTACCGTATCGATGCAGGCCCAAATCATCGCTCATGCTTCGAGACAGTTTGTCGCGTTTACAACGTTAATTGTCGGCAATGGAACAGGAGGTAGAATGCCGTGTCTTGCACGAAAGCCTTCGCAGCCCTTCCGCCGGAACTTGGCCTCCGATTTGCAGTGCGTTCTGGCCCCCCTCGGAGTCTCCATGATCGACACTTCTTTTACGCGCCGCCTCAAGGGTTCGAACCGGCTCCTCACCCTTGTTCTGGGGACGAACGAGATTGCCTCGGCTGTGGCAATTGCCCTTTACCGGGATGGCTATGGTGTAGTCCTGTCCCACGATCCCGATCCTCCGGTCATTCGCCGGGGCATGGCCCTGCACGACGCACTGTTCGGCGATCCGGCGGAGGTGGATGGCTTCACTGCCGTCTGCGCCGAGCGGGTCATCGAGGCGAAACGCGAAGTGCTTGCCAACCGCCGGATCGTGGTCACGCCGCTCGGGCTTTGCGACCTCCTCGTCATGGGCGATATCGGCATTCTTATCGATGCCCGCATGCAAAAGCGGTGCGTTATGCCCGATTACCGCAATTTGGCCCGTTTGACGATAGGGCTTGGCCCAGGTTTTGTTGTGGGCGGAAACTGCGATCTTGCCATTGAAACGCGGCCCGCAAGGGCCGGCGCTATCATCGAGGCGGGGCCTGCCGATGCGCCGGACGGCATTGCGCGCAAATTGGGCCAGGCTGGCGCCGAGCGCTTCGTATATTCCAACTCCTCAGGACGCTGGCGCACCGCGCTGGTGGTTGGGCAGCGCATTTTCAAAGGATATCCGCTGGGGCATCTCGGAAGCAGCATCTTAGCGGCCCCAATGGATGGGATCCTCCGCGGCATTGCAAGAGACGACACGGTCGTGCCGGGAAATGCGAAGCTGATCGAAATCGACCCTCGCGGGCGCAAAGCCCGTTGGACGGGGATCGACACGCGCGGGCGTGCCATCGCGAAGTCAACGCTCGAAGCTGTCCGCAGCCGGTCAATGGATGCGCCCGGCAAAGCTTCGCGGTTCGTTCATACGAATTAGAGTCTCTCCGGCTGAAACGGAATCGCCGTCATTGCGAGCGAAGCGAAGCAATCCAAGGCTAAGTAACTGATGCTGCTTTGGATCGCCACGGCGGCAAGGGCCGCCTCGCGATGACGGCGGAGCGCACATACGCGGGACTCAGCAAGCCTTAGAGCAGCCCCGGCGAACCTTTTTAGCCTTAATGCGGATGGGTTTCGGCGAATTTCTCCAAAGCTTCGGGCGCCGCCTCGGTCCGGTACTTGGCCTTCCACTCCTCGTAGGGCATGCCATAGATGTGCTGACGCGCCTCGTCTTTGGTGACGGCAAGCCCACGCTCGGCGGCCGCTTCCTCATACCAATTAGACAGGCAATTCCGGCAGAAGCCCGCCAGGTTCATCAAATCGATATTCTGCACATCGGTCCGCTCGCGCAAATGTGCGATGAGCCGGCGGAAGGCGGCGGCCTCAAGCTCTGTTTCAGTCTGCTTGTCCAATTCGCTCATGCTATCCTCATTTTATTGGCGTTGGGCCTGTGGTCTTATGTCAGTATGCGAGCCGTAATGCGTAACGCGGGCGAGAGGGGCGGCGTTTTCGGGACCGGCGAAGATCGCAGCAAGGCAATCGGCAAGAAGGGCGTCCCATTCATGCTGGCCCTTGGCTTCCCGGATAAGATCCTGGCGGATCTCGACCAGCACGCTGGGCAAGCCGCCAAGAGTTGAATGGCGGAAGATGCTATCGTTGCGCAAATGGCCGGAATATGGCTCGTTGTCGCCGATCTCGAAGCCGGTGCGCGTGCGAAGCTCCCGCAAGAGCGGCACGGCAACGCGCGGGTCTTTGTCCCATAAAACGGCTCCGTGCCATTTGCGAAGGACCCCGCGCCATGCCTCGGTGAAGCTGTGGATCGAGACAATGACAGGCACAATCCCGCGCGAGAGCATGGCGCCGGTTTCCGCCGCGATGGTCGCATGATAGGGGTTGTAATATGCCGCGATGCGCTTGGCGCGTTCGGGCTCATCGAGGGCCAGATTCCCCGGGACGATGGCTCCGTCGGAAAGCTGCATGATGAGCGTGGGATCGTCTTTGCCGCGATTAGGATCGATGAGAAGGCGGGAAAAACGCGAGGAGATCACCGTCGCCCTTAGCCTCTGGCCTATGCCGAGCGCCACTGCGAGCGCGCCGATATCGTAGCCGATATGCCGGTTGAGCTGCGTGCCATCGAGGCCAAGCGTGCCATATTCCGGCGGCAGCAGGTTCGTAGCGTGGTCGCAAATTATGAGGAGGCGGGTTTCGGGCGCACCCCGGGCGATTTCGAAACTTTTCCACGCCCCGGCGTCAGCTTCCGGCAGCGTGTCCAATCTTTGTTGCATCGCTATGACTTCAGGCAAGGAATGCGTTTTCTGCTAACGAGTGTTAAGAGGCCGGACGATGTCCTGCTAACTTAAGCTCGCCCTCCGGGCTTGTGAACCTCCGCCGGGCCGCCATACCGCGCTGTCTAGGCCAAAAGCTCCCCTTCTGTCCATACTTTGGGCGGCCAACTTAAGCCCAATACCGGCTGATTTGGAGAAGCATTACCTTTCCAAAGAGGTGAAAACAGGCTCGAGACATTTATTTTTCATCGTGTCATTCAACGCCCGACGTTTCCTTCGCGCCCTATTCGACTCCGCCGTCTCCGTGGCGCAGCCGGCGCGTTGCATAGCACAGCACTTCCCGGACCCTCCCGCTAACGGAAAGATCATCGTCATCGCCTGCGGCAAGGCAGCGGCGGGAATGGCGCGCGCGGCGGAACTGCACTATGAGGGCGAGAATGCGCTCCAGCTCCTCAAGGGGATCGCGGTCACGCGATACGGCTTCGGCCAGCCTTTGAGCACATTGAGGCTGATCGAGGCTTCGCATCCTGTTCCCGATGAAAAGAGCGTCTATGCAGCAGACGAGGCGATTGCGCTGGCCCAATCCGCCGGGCCGGAAGACCTTGTCCTTTGCCTCCTCTCGGGGGGAGCGTCAGCCCTTTGCGCCGCGCCATCCGGCGGTATAGCGCTCGCTGAAAAGCAGGAACTGACGAGGACGCTTCTCAAAGCAGGCGCCCGGATTCACGAAATAAACTGCGTGCGCAAGCATATCTCACGCTTCAAAGGCGGCCGCCTCGCCTCCTATGCTTCCGCCGCAACGCTCGTCACCCTTGCCATATCGGACACGCCTGGCGACGAGCCGGAGACTGTCGGTTCCGGCCCCACCTGCCCCGATCCCACGACGCTGGCGGAGGCCGGGGCAATCATCTCCAGATACGGGATAAAGCTGCCTGCGGCGGTAGAAGCGGCCCTAAACGATCCCTCCAACGAGACTCCGAAGCCTGGCGATCCGGCCTTCGACAGTGCCCGCTACGAGTTCGTCGCGACAGGGCGCGACTCCCTCGATGCAGCGGGAGAGCTTGCACGCAGTCTCGGCTATGACGTGATCATGCTCGGCGATTCCCTGGAGGGCGAGGCGCGTGAGGTTGCGCAGTCGCATGCCCAGCTTGCAAAGCGATGCCTTGCCGATGGGCGGCGCGCGGTCATCCTTTCTGGCGGCGAGCTGACGGTCACCGTCACGGGAAGCGGATGCGGCGGGCCGAACCAGGAGTATGCGCTTGCACTTGCGATCGCGCTCAATGGCGAGCCGGGGATCGCGGCCCTTGCCGGCGACACGGATGGCGCTGACGGCGGCACCGGCTCGGCGGACGATCCTGCCGGCGCGATTATTGATCCAGGAACAATTGGCCGCGCGGTTGCATTTAATCTCGTTCCAGCCACATTTCTCTCCAATAACGACGCGACTGGACTTTTCCGGTTGACAAACGATCTCCTCGTTTGCGGTCCCACGGGAACGAATGTAAACGATTTCAGGGCGATTGTTGTCGATAGCTCAATCAGAGATTAGTGTTTTCCGGAACGGCTCACTGGATTTCTGGACTATAGGATGACCTTGCAGCAACTCACGCAACCCGCACGGCTGGCGCGCGCTGCCGTAGCCTTCGCGAGTGTGCTTGGCATGGGGCTCGCTTTGCCGGGCCTGGCTCATGCTGAGCTCAAACTATGTAATAGCACGTCCAGCAAGATTGGCGTCGCCATCGGCTACAAAGAAAAGGATGGCTGGGCGAGCGAAGGCTGGTGGAACGTCGAAAGCCAATCGTGCGCGCTTCTTATCCAGGATAAGCTTCGCGCCCGGTTCTATTATATCTACGCCTTCGACTATGATAGAGGCGGAGAATGGGGCGGTCCCATCACGATGTGCACAAACGATGTCGAGTTCACAATAAAAGGCATCGACAATTGCGATGGCCGGGGCTTTAAGAAAAGCGGCTTCTTTGAAGTTGACACGCAAGAGCAAACGGATTGGACGGTGAAGCTGACAGATCAGACCGAGCCGGCCCCGCCATCTGTGAACAATGCAACGGCTCCGGTCACCGGACCGGCGTCAGTACCCACTCAAGCCGCAGCCGTCACGCCGCCAAAAACACGAAAGAGGTAAAATATGAAGCGCGAGCGCAGGGTCAAAATCATTGCAACATTAGGCCCTTCGACGTGCGATCCGGCGGTCATGGAACGGCTGGTACTCGCGGGTGCGGACGTCTTCCGCATCAATATGAGCCATTCAAGTCACGAAGAAATGCGGACCTATGTGGCGGCACTGCGCGAGCTCGAGGGCAAATACGGCCCCATCGCCATCCTTGCAGATCTGCAAGGGCCGAAACTTCGGATCAGCTCGCTCGCCGAGGGGCAGATCCGTCTTGAGCGCGGCCAGCGCGTTGTGTTCGACGCCAACCACACCCCCGGAAATGCCGACCGCATCGGCCTTCTGCACCCGGAGATTTACGCCGCCGCCGAACCTGGCCATACGCTCTTGATCGACGATGGAAAGCTCAACTTAAAGATTTTGGAAGCTGGGCCTGGGCGGCTCGTCGCCGAAGTGGTCGCCGGCGGTATTTTGTCGAGCCGCAAGGGCGTTAATTTGCCCGATGCAATTCTGCCCCTTGCGTCGATGACGGCGAAGGACCGCGAGGATTGTGTGGCGGCGCTCGACGCGGGCGTTGACTGGGTCGCGATTTCTTTCGTTCAGCGTCCGCAAGACATTCTGGACGTGAAGGCGATCGTTAAAGACCGTGCAGCAATCATGGCCAAAATGGAAAGACGCGCCGCCATTTTGGCGATGAACGAAATTCTCGAGGAATGCGATGGCGTCATGGTGGCGCGCGGCGATCTTGGCGTGGAGCTTCCCTTGGAGCAGGTGCCAGGGTTGCAGAAGCAGCTTCTGCGCGCCGCCCGCCATCGCGGCAAACCGGTGGTGGTGGCAACGCAAATGCTCGAAAGCATGACTGCTTCGCCCGTTCCAACGCGTGCCGAAGTGTCCGACGTGGCGACCGCCGTCTTCGAAGGTGCTGACGCGGTGATGCTCTCCGCCGAGTCCGCGACCGGGGCTTATCCCACCGAAGCGGTCGCGACCATGGACCGGGTCGCCCGGGAAGTTGAGAAGGATACGAACTACGAGGATATCCTGCATTTCCGCGACACCTGCGCCGATCACACGACAGCCGGCGCAATGAGCGCGGCTGCTGCATCCATCTCGGAGACGCTGAATCTGAAAGCGATCGTGTGCTATACGGCAACGGGAACCACGGGCCTTCGCGTCGCCCAGCAGCGGCCGCGCCAGCCGATCCTGGTTCTAACGCCGGTCAAGGAAACCTCGCGCCGGCTGAACCTCGTCTGGGGCCTCAACTGTGTTGAAACCGCCGATCCGGCCAACACGACGGAAATGGTCAGAATTGCCGAAACCGTAGCGCGCTCCGAGCACTATGCCGCCGATGGCGACCGTGTGATTGTTTGCGCCGGCGTCCCCTTCAAGAGGCCGGGGACGACCAACATGCTGCGCGTTTTCACCCTCGGGAAGACGGACACGGCCAAGCGCGGCAGTTAACGCGCCGGCACGTTTCATGCCTGCCCGTCATTGCGAGGGGCGAAGCCCCGAAGCAATCCAGAGGCAGCAAATGCGCGACCGTGCTCACTGCACCTGGATCGCCACGGCGCTAAAGCACCTCGCGATGACGGAGCGCAGGCCAATATCGTATCAGCCCTGCCGGGCCTTGTAACGGCGAACCGTCTTGTTGATGATGTAGAGCCTGCCGCGGCGGCGCACGACGCGATTGTCACGGTGGCGCGTCCGGAGTGTCTTGATCGAATTCTTGATCTTCATTGCCAAATTCCTAAGCGCTCCACCGCGTGCGAGGTTGGCCGCAGGAAGCACAAGCCGGTGAATTGAGTTTGCGAGCGCAGGGCGTGAAAAAGCGCTGGCCAGGGTCTTGCTACCATGGTTTTTTGCACTTTCCAACCCTCTCTGCATCCGGGCGGGCGCGCAATGGCGCAAAAGACGCAGCTAGGGCTTGCGCATAGCCGCCCTAGAGCCAGTGAACGGCAATTCGAACCAGCGTTAAGACGATTGAAAAATGAAGGTGTCGACCTTCTTGCAGTCCTCGGGCGCCAGCACGACGGCGGTGGGAATTTCGATCCGCTTGAACACGGCTTCGATCTTCGAGGCTGCCCAGCCGTTATTGTTCGTCGTAGTATCGAAGACTGGCTTGAGGTCTTTGACGATGCAGGTTCCGCGCGTGTAGGAGCCTGTCAATCCCATCGAACGGCGCGCCGACCCCTTCAAACCTGGGATTGTGCCTTCCAGCCATCCCGTCGTTGAAAGCGCATAGGTTTTAGGATCGGTCTCGGTCGCAAGAAAGCTATCGACTTCAAACTCGCAGGAGAAGGCGCGGCAGTAAATGCCCGTTTTCACCGCCTCGATCTTCTCTTTAAATGCCTGCTTAACAAACGCCTTAATATCTTTTGTGCCGGCCAGCGAAATGCCGCTAAAGCTCAAACTGAAGGCAGCAGCAAGGGCGAGACGGGTGAGAAGGGTCATCTGCGCGATCCATGGTTGTTGAAGCCGAAGCATTCCACAATCAAGCGTTTCATTAATGAGTTTGCCCCGGCGCGCAAGCGCTATCTCTGCCTCTTCCGAGCAAAACGATGGAAAAATGCGCGAGGGTGCGCTACCAATCGGGTCCCCTCCTTAGGATTAAGATCATGCGCATAGACGCCATTCCCATCGGAACGAACCCGCCTGCCGATGTCAATGTCATTGTTGAGGTTCCCATCGGCGGGGAACCTATCAAATA
>CAZCIF010000007.1:40518-43499 GCA_964498645.1 uncultured Rhodomicrobium sp.
TGTTCGTCGACCGGATGCTCTACACGGCGATGCGCTATCCCGGAAATTACGGGTTCATCCCGCACACGCTTTCCGCAGACGGTGACCCGATCGACGTGCTGATCGCCAATTCGCGGCCCATCGTGCCGGGTGCGGTCTGCAATTGCCGGCCGGTCGGCGTCCTCTTCATGAAAGACGAAGCGGGCGGCGACGAAAAAATTGTTGCCGTACCTTCGGACAAGGTCTCGCCGCTCTACCGCAAGGTGAAGAACTATACGGACCTGCCGGAGATGCTTCTGGAGCGGATCGCTCACTTTTTCGGGCATTACAAAGATCTTGAAGCAGGTAAATGGGTGGAAGTGGAGCGCTGGGGCGACGAGGCCGAAGCCCGAGCGATGATCGAGCGGGCGATCGGAACGGCGCATGCAAAGGGCTGACATCGGGGATCTTAACGAGAGGTGTTTGCACTCTGCGCCGGCTCTGCTAGCGTCCGGGCGAGGGAGCGCGCCGGATGTTCGCGCTACACCTTCGGCCTGAGGTTGGATATATCGTCGGATCAGAACTGGGAAGGGAAAGTCATGTCAATGGCAGAGGAACGGGCGCGGGCCCGTAACAACACGCATCCTGAAGAGTGGTTCAGCATCTTATTGGCACTTATCGCAACCGTCGCGGCGACGCTCTATATCGGATATTTCCCGACCTATGAGCCGGCGAGCGGCGGCTATTGGGTCGTCCCCGTCTGGCTCGGCTTTCTTTATCTTATCGTCCAGATGGCGTTGCTGCTTTTCTCGGCAAGCCAAGTCCGCGCGCTCGGCGTGCTCGACTCCGTGCTCGCCATTGCGCCAGTGGTCGCAGGCCTCGTGGTGCTGGTTCAGCTCATCATCAACAGGGAATTCACGCTTTCCAGCTATCAGTTGAATACGCTGGCGGTCTTGATCGTCGCGGGCGCGTCCGAGTTCTTGCTGACAATCTGGATTCGCTTCGTCATCAACCGCCGCACCATCGGTTTCGGCGGCGAAGGCTAAGAAGCGGATTTTCCGTCCGATTTCATGCCGGCCAGGTGCTTTCACCTTGGCCGGCATCGTCCATCTTGGACCTGAGGCAATTTGCAGTTAGGGCATAGTTGAAAAAACGGTACGGCTGTCATTGCGAGCGAAGCGAAGCAATCCAGGGATCAGTTTCTAACGCTGAAATGGATCGCCACGGCGGCTGAAGCCGCCTCGCGATGACGAACACTCTCTAGGTCAAGAGGAAAAGCTATGCGGTTAGCGATTATGGGCGCAGCGGGCCGGATGGGACGCGAGCTCATCCGCGCCATTCGCGACAATGAGAATTGCGAGATTGCGGGCGCTGTCGAGCGGTCTGGATCTCCATTCGTTGGCAAAGACGCGGGTGAGGTGGCGGGCATCGGTCCTATCGGCGTGCCCATCGTCAGCGATGCCCTTCCGCTTTTCACCCATATCGAAGGGGTGCTCGATTTCACCTCGCCGGCCGCCAGTCTGGCAGCAGCTGCACTTTCCGCTCAGGCCCGCATCGTCCATGTCATGGGCACGACCGGCTTTACCGCCGCCGATGAAGCACAGATCGAAGCCGCCGCGCGCCATGCGACGATCGTCAAATCGGGGAATATGAGCCTTGGCGTCAATCTGCTTGCTGCCCTTGTCGAGCAGGCTGCCAGGGCGCTTGATGAATCCTTCGACATCGAGATCCTGGAGATGCACCACAAGCATAAGGTCGACGCACCTTCCGGGACGGCGCTTCTCTTGGGCGAAGCCGCGGCGGCAGGGCGGGGGATTTCGCTCAAGGACTGCAGCATCCGGAGCAGGGACGGCCATACAGGGGAGCGGCCTGCCGGCGCGATCGGCTTCGCGGCGCTGCGCGGCGGCAGCGTGACCGGAGACCACACGGTGATATTCGCGGGCGCGGGCGAGCGGCTGGAACTGACCCATCGCGCGCAAGACCGTCAAATTTTCGCCCGTGGAGCCATAGCGGCGGCGCTTTGGGGCCAGGGCCGCGGACCGGGCCTTTTTTCAATGCGGGATGTACTCGGCATCGGGTAAGGCCGGCTGCGTCCGCCTTTAATGAGGAATATCGAAGATGGAAAACGTACTTGTGCTTGTCCGCCATGGCGAGAGCGAATGGAACAAGCTAAATCTTTTCACCGGCTGGCGTGACGTGGGCCTTACCGAGGTTGGGATTGCGGAAGCGCGCCGCGCCGGAAAGCTGCTGAAAAGCCAAGGCTTCGTCTTCGATATCGCTTTTACAAGCGCGCTCAAGCGCGCCCAGCATACGCTTGACCTGATGCTCGAAGAACTCGGGCAGGAGGGGCTGGAAACGATAAAGGACCAAGCCCTCAACGAGCGCGATTATGGCGATCTCTCGGGTTTGAATAAGGATGACGCGCGCGCCCGTTGGGGCGAGGAGCAGGTTCACATCTGGCGCCGCTCCTTCGACATCCCTCCGCCGGGCGGCGAGAGCTTGAAGGATACCGCCGCGCGGGTCCTTCCTTATTACGAGGAGAAGATTCTGCCGCAAGTCAAAGCAGGCCGGAACGTGCTGGTCTCGGCCCACGGTAATTCGCTGCGCGCGCTCATCATGCATCTCGATAAAATGTCGCCTGAAGAGATTCTCAAGCTTAACCTTGGGACGGGCGAACCCTATGTTTACCGCTTGAACGCAGACGGGTCGGCCGCGGCCAAGACGGTGCTCGCGGCTTGAGCGGCGTGAGGGGGGCATGAAGAAGAATAGCCAAAGGAAACCGAAGCCGAAGGCTCCGCAACGGCCGGCAGCACGGTGTGCGCCCGAACCGGGCGTGCAGTGCTCATCTGCTGAGCGCTTCCACACTCAGGAGCATGACGAGCGGAAGGTCGGCATTGTCAGCGGCACACCGGCGGACGCGCTCGACGAAGCCTCGGAACACAAGCGCGATAAATGGGTCGCAATCTATATCTCGGTGCTTGCCGCTTTACCCGCCATCGCCACAAACCAAGCCAAAGACGCAA
>CAZCIF010000008.1:0-8011 GCA_964498645.1 uncultured Rhodomicrobium sp.
CAACGCCATGCAGGTCCTGCCGGCGCTGACCGAGGCGTTCCGCCAGCACCTGGCGGCGTCGAGGCTTGCGGGCTAGCACGATGCTGAAAATGTGGTTCCTTCTCCCGCCGGGAGAAGGGACGCTGTGGTAGCCCCCTCTCCCATTGGGAGAGGGCCGGGGTGAGGGGCGGATGCATCGATCAGGCTAAGAACAACGTCCGCGTCCGCTGCCGTGGCGAGCGCGCGGCGGACGCCTTCCCGCTCGACCGCACTTGCGGCTTCGCGAAGCCCGGCGGTATCGCGCAAGACGAACGGGAACCCGTCGAGATCGAACTGCACCTCGATAATATCGCGCGTGGTACCGGGCTCATCGAAGACAATCGCCGCCTCACGGCCGGCCAGCGCATTCAGGAGGCTCGATTTACCCGCATTCGGCGGGCCGATGATCGCCACCTGAATGCCTTCCCGCACGACCTCGCCGCGGCGTCCATCGGCGAGCGCGCGGTCAAGCTCCGCGATCAACGACCGCACCTCCGGTAGCGCCTCGTTGAACGCACTTTCCGCGATATCGCCCTCGTCCGAAAAATCGAGGCTCGCTTCCACATAGGCCATCGCGCGCAGCAGCGGCGCACGCCATGCTTCATAGCGCCCGCGCAGCGCGCCGCCCGATTGAGCGAGCGCCTGCCGGCGTTGAGCCGATGTCGCGGCGTTGATGAGGTCCGCAAGGCCCTCCACCTCGGTCAGGTCGAGTTTGCCATTTTCGAAAGCGCGCTTCGTGAACTCTCCCGGCTCCGCAATCCTTAGTCCGAGATGGCCAAGCGCATCGAGGACTCCGGCAATGACGGCCCGCCCGCCATGCAGATGAAGCTCCGCCATATCCTCGCCGGTGAAGCTTGCCGGTCCAGGAAACCAAAGCACAAGCCCCCGGTCCAAGACTTCTCCGGTTCGCGGATCGCGCAACGCGCGAAGGCCGGCCACGCGTGGCGCGGGAGTCTTTGCACTGCACAGGACATTCAGCGTTTTGCGGGCGGCCTTGCCCGAGATCCTGATCACCGCAATGCCCGCCTGCCCCGGTGCCGTGGAAAGCGCGCAGATGGTCATGAGATGACTTTCCTAGTTCGAGTGTCTTGCACGATAAGTCGCAGGGCACATATCCTCAAGAAACGTATAATTACACCGGCCGTTTTCCGTGCTACCGGCATACTTCTCAATAAGCACGGTGGTGAACAAGGTTGCCTCATGGCCTCAAATCGTTTGAGCGAAGAAACCAGCCCCTATCTTCAGCAGCACAAAGACAATCCCGTTCATTGGTGGCCCTGGTGCCAGGACGCCTTCGAAGAAGCGCAGCGGCTCGATAAGCCTGTGCTGCTTTCAATCGGTTACGCAGCCTGCCATTGGTGCCATGTGATGGCGCATGAGAGCTTTGAAAAGGAAGACACTGCGGCTCTCATGAATGAGCTGTTCGTGAACATCAAGGTGGACCGCGAGGAGCGTCCCGATGTCGATACGCTCTACATGACGGCCCTTCAGGAGCTCGGCGAGCAAGGCGGCTGGCCGCTGACGATGTTCCTCACGCCGGACGGTATGCCCTTTTTCGGCGGAACCTATTTTCCCGATGCGCCGCGCTTCGGACGCCCGGGCTTCAAACAGGTGCTCGAAAATGTAGCCCGTGTCTATGCGCAGGAAAAAGAGACGATCGAGCAGAACACCGCCTATCTCAAATCGAGGCTCACGCCCCGGCTCAATTATGGCGCAGCGCCCGAATTCTCCGACGAACAGATCGCCGCGGTTGCCAGCAAATTTATCGGTGCTATCGATCCGGCCAATGGCGGCCTTCGCGGCGCGCCGAAATTTCCGAACACGGCAATCTTCCATTTTCTCTGGAGGGCCGGGCTTCGCTATGGCCTCAAGACCTGCGTCGAGGGAGTCAAGAACACGCTTCTGCATATCTGCCAGGGCGGCATCTACGACCATCTCGGCGGCGGCTTCGCGCGCTACTCGGTGGACGAGCGCTGGCTCGTTCCGCATTTTGAGAAGATGCTCTACGACAATGCGCTTCTGATCGAGTTAATGACGGAAGTCTGGAAGGAGACCCAGTCCGAGAGGCTGAAAACCCGCGTCAGCGAAACCATTGCATGGCTGGAGCGGGATATGATCGTGCCGGGCGGCGGATTTGCATCGTCCTACGATGCGGACTCGGAAGGGGAGGAAGGTAAGTTCTACGTCTGGACAGCGCAGGAAATTACCGATGTGCTGGGCCGCGGCGAGCCGGCCGCCCTTTTTGCGCAAGTTTACGACGTGTCCGAGGGCGGTAATTGGGAAGGAAAGACCATTCTCAATCGCTTGAACGCCTTGGCTCTTCTCGGCCGGGACGAGGAACTGGCGCTGGACGAATGCCGGCAGAAGCTTTTCGATGTGCGCGAAAAGCGTGAGAAGCCAAGCTGGGACGATAAGGTACTCGCCGACTGGAACGGCCTTGCCATCCGGGCGCTTGCTGCAGCCGGAGACGCTTTCCGCAGGCCGGAATGGATCGAAATCGCCGTAAAAGCCTATAGCTTCGTTTTCAGTCAGATGATCTCCGGGGACCGCCTCTTCCATTCGTTCAGGGCCGGTAAGCTGAAAGCGCCCGCGACATCGGCCGATTATGCGAACATGATTTCTGCCGCCTTAGCGCTTTACCGGGTCACGAACGCGAAGCGTTACCTGGACGATGCCATTGCCTGGACCGAAATCATGAACCTTCACTATGGTGCGGAAAGCGGCGGCTATTACCTTTCGGCTGACGATACCAGCGATCTCATCCTCCGGCCGCTCTCGGCGGCTGACGATTCCGCGCCGAACCCGAACGCAACTATGCTGCAGAACCTGGCGGATCTTTATACGCTGACAGGCGATGACGCCTATTTGAAGCGCGCCGATGCGCTTTTGGAAGCCTTCCAAGGCGCAGCTCAGACAATGGCCATCGCCTATACGGGCCTCATGTCCGGCGCTTTGACTTTAATCGCACCCCAGCACATCATTGTCGCGGGCAGCAAGGCATCCGAGGAGGCTGCCGCCTGGCGCAAGGCAATATCTGAGGTCTCTCTGCCTGGCGCCTTCATTCAATGGGTGGAAGATGCCGGGGCGATCCCCGCTTCCTCGCCGGCCGCAGGAAAAGGCGGCGTCAACGGTAAGATAACGGCTTATGTTTGCATCGGGCAGCGCTGCTCGATGCCTTTGACGGAACCGGACCTACTCAAAGAGAAGCTGAAGGAAGAACGGCTTGTAAGCGTCCAGGTCGGAGCCTCCGCTATTTAGCGGATCGGGCGGCGCTTTCGCGAATAGCGGAGCGCTACAGAAGCCTCGCAAGCCGCCGCGGCAGAGATATACATTGTGCCCTGCATCTTG
Organism: uncultured Rhodomicrobium sp.; assembly: GCA_964498645.1. Taxonomy (GTDB): domain Bacteria; phylum Pseudomonadota; class Alphaproteobacteria; order Rhizobiales; family Rhodomicrobiaceae; genus Rhodomicrobium. Next base: position 3,367 of record CAZCIF010000008.1, read on the forward strand.
GCGTATTTGGTCACGCAGGCCGCGCGCTCGCGCTCATAGGTTCGTAACTCACTTTGCGTGAGCTTAGCCAGGAACGAAGCTTCGCATTTCTTGATAACAGCTTCGGCAAGCGGAACGTCGCCGCTCGCGCCAAAGAGGCAAGCGGACATGGTCCGATGAGACGCCTGACAGTCCGGCGCACTCTCGATGGCTTGCACAATCGCATCGATCGAATGCCCGCTGACGGGACAATCGGCCTGCGCAAATCCCGGCAGTATCTGGCCGGCAGCAAGAATGCTTGCAATGAAGAAAAGACGCATGCCACCCCCCCCCTTGTGCGTTATCGCACAGCCTGCTTGTTAATAATTTGCTACATTATCGATCAATATAAGTTCGAATACGACGACGCAACTTCGCGAATGTAGCAAATAGGCGCCGGCAGGCCATCCATCGCAGAAGTGGTGTGGGGCCATCAGACCGATACCGGTCTGATCCGGCTAGAACAGCGCCGGGCAAGCACAGCGTCTTATCCGAACCTCGGCGTTTCTCCATAGCGGAGGAACGGTATGGATGAGGCGATGTACAAGACGCTTTGCGCAGCACTCGATGAGCTGGCCGTGGCGGTGTTCATCCTTTCTCCCGATAGCAAGGTTTTGTTTGCCAATCAGGCCGGCAAGGCGATGCTTACCGATGGATGGCCAGTTCGCTGCTCCGACGGGTGCTTGCACGGAAAAGACCGCGAGGTAAGCGAGGAACTCGCTTGTGCGCTCGAGGCTGTGCTGCAGAGTGGAGAACAAGGGCAGCCTGAAACCGGTGACTATGAAATCTGCCTCGCACACTCGCTAGAGGAGAAGCCCGGCGCGATCGGATATTTGCGTGGAATGCGCCCCTCGGAGGATGCAGAGCCGGTTGTCGCGCTATTCGTCACGCGAAGCGGCGACGGAGGCCTTTACAGCGTTGCCGCGCTTGCAGAGAGCTTTGAGCTTAGCAAGGCCGAAACCAAGGTGCTTAAACAGCTCATCGAGGCGCACACGCCTGCCGCGGTGGCGGCTCGCTTGAATGTCTCGATCTTCACGGTGAAAAGTCACATGCGGAAGATTTTCCAAAAGACAAACACGTCGGGCCAGGCAGACCTTCTGCGCCTCGTTGAGTGCTTCCGTATTCCGCTCCGTAGCGTGCGGTCAGCCAAGGATCCTGCCAGGGAATAGGCCGCAAAACGCAGATGGCAGTCACCACTTAGCTGTTGGGATCGCCGGACAGGATGTACGAAGGCCGCTTAAGCTCGGTCCGCTCGCGCCAGAAGTCCAGTCCTTCCGCATCGTGGCCGGCCAGAGTCATTGGGCGGATAACGGCGGCGTATGTCATCGGCCGGCGCTTCTCTGCCCAGCGGCTAGGTGTTCATCGAGTCAAAGAAGTCGGAATTGGATTTGGTCTGACGCAGCTTGTCGAGCAAAAACTCGATACCGTCCATCGGACCCATGGGATTCAAGATCCGGCGGAGCACGTACATTTTACGGAGTTGCGCCTGCGGAACGAGCAGCTCTTCCTTGCGAGTGCCAGACTTCGCGATATCCATTGCTGGGAAGACGCGCTTATCAGCCACTTTGCGGTCGAGAACAAGCTCTGAGTTGCCGGTACCCTTGAACTCCTCGAAGATCACCTCGTCCATGCGGCTACCGGTCTCGACAAGCGCAGTGGCGATGATCGTGAGCGAGCCGCCTTCCTCGATGTTGCGGGCGGCACCGAAGAAGCGCTTGGGCCGCTGAAGCGCGTTGGCATCGACACCGCCGGTCAAGACCTTACCGGAGGATGGCACAACGGTGTTGTAAGCCCGGCCAAGGCGCGTGATCGAGTCCAGGAGGATCACGACATCGAGCTTATGCTCGACAAGCCGCTTTGCCTTCTCGATCACCATTTCCGCCACCTGCACATGCCGGGAAGCAGGCTCGTCGAAGGTTGAGCTAATGACCTCGCCGCGCACGGAGCGCTGCATGTCCGTCACTTCTTCCGGCCGCTCGTCGATCAAAAGGACGATGAGATAGCATTCGGGGTGATTTGCGGTGATCGAGTGCGCGATGTTCTGGAGGAGGACGGTTTTGCCGGTGCGGGGCGGCGCCACGATCAGGCCGCGCTGGCCTTTGCCAAGCGGCGCAACAATATCGATGACGCGCGCGCTGAGATCCTTCGAATCCGCCCGGTCGGTTTCCATTTTGAGCCAGCTATTGGGATAGAGCGGCGTCAGATTGTCGAAGTGAACCTTGTGGCGGATCTTCTCCGGGTCATCGAAATTGATCTTATTGACCTTAAGGAGCGCGAAATACCGCTCGCCGTCCTTCGGTCCCCGGATCTGGCCCTCGACGGTGTCGCCCGTCCTGAGGCCGAAGCGCCGGATTTGGCTCGGACTGACGTAAATGTCGTCCGGTCCGGGCAGATAGTTGGAGTCCGGCGAGCGCAAGAAGCCAAAGCCGTCTTGCAGAACTTCTACAACGCCGTTTCCGGTAATTTCGATATCGCGCGACGCCAGTTGCTTCAATATCGCAAACATCAGCTCCTGCTTTCGCAGGGCGCTCGCGTTCTCGACTGCAAACTCCTCAGCAACACTCAGGAGTTCGGTCGGTGACTTAACTTTAAGGTCTTGAAGTTTCATTTCTTGCATGAGAGTGGATGTCTTTTTTGGGAGATGGATCAGCGCGGTAAAGCCCGCGAGCCGATGAGATTAGGCAGGACGGTCGCAATGCCGCTTGGCTCAGAGGGTAGCTCGCGGCTTATTCACTTGAATTGCGTGTGAACCGGCTAATCTGCGCCCAAAGCACATAAGCCGGAAATATACGACCAGCAGAATATAGCAGCGTTCTTCGATTTCGAAAAGATGAGAACGCGTCGAAAACTCCTTTTTCCGGTGCGCTGAAAGATTAGAACGGCTTGACCACGGCCAGAATGACGATTCCGGCCAGGAGCAAGGTTGGCACTTCGTTGACGATGCGGAAAAAGCGCGGACTATGCGGGATGCAGCCGGCCTCGAAATCCTTGCGCCACTTGGCTAGAAGCCCGTGGAGCACTGCCATCAGGAGAACAAGGACGATCTTCGCATGGAGCCAGCCCGCCGTGCGCCAATAGTCATAACCGGTGCCAAACACAATCCAGAGCCCCAGCGCTATGGTAGCGATCATAGCGGGGTTCATGATGACTTTGAGAAGACGCCGCTCCATGACTTTGAACGTTTCGGCTTGGGGCGTACCCGCGCCCGCTTCCGCGTGATAAACGTAAAGCCTGGGCAAATAAAACATGCCGGCCATCCAAGCGAAAGCCGCAATCAGGTGAAACGCCTTCAGATATTGAAGCCATTCACCAGTAATGTTCATGAAGCTGCTCATGGACCACTCAACCAAGTTCGCGGCTAAACTTCGGTTCGGACGAGATTGACCAGGCGTTCAACATTCCCAATCGGTGTCTCAGGGAGAATGCCGTGGCCGAGATTGAAAACGAAGGCTTTAGGCGATAGCGAATTCAGAATCGCTTTCACCCTTCGCTCCATAGCATCCCCGCCGGAAAGCAGCAACAGCGGATCGAGATTGCCTTGAACGGGCAACCGGTTCTGCATCTCAGCCATGAGATCGAGCGGCGCCGCGGTATCGCAGCCAAGCGCGTCGACACCTGTCTCGCTCACATACCGCTGGTAACAGGCCGAGCTTCCCCTCGGAAAGCCGATGATCGGGATGGAGGGATGAGCAGCTTTCACGCGCTTGACGATTTTTGCCGTGGGCTCGATGACAAAAGATGCGAAATCGTCATCGGCGAGGCTGCCTGCCCAGCTATCGAAAATTTGCAGTGCGCGAGCTCCTGCATCTACCTGCCTGATTAGGTATGCGCTCGATGTCTCGGCAAGAAGTTCGAGCAGCGCCTGAAAGGTTTCAGGCTCCCGGTACGCCAGGAGTTTTGCCGCCTGCTGGCCTGGCGAGCCGCCGCCCTCGACCATATAGCTCGCGACGGTCCAAGGAGCGCCGCAGAACCCGATAAGGGGTGTCTGTGTCCCGAGGCCGCTTACGGTCCTCTCGATCGCTTCACAAACGAGGTCAAACCGCTTGCTTGAGTCCTTGGCCGAGAGCCTGGAAAGCCCGGCTGCATCCGTTACCGGGTCGAGCCGTGGCCCTTCTCCTTCGAGAAACTCGACGGTTTGCCCAAGGGCGTGGGGAACGATCAGGATGTCGGAAAAGATGATGGCGGCATCGAAACGGAAACGCCTGACCGGTTGAAGAGTCACCTCTGACGCAAGTTTGGGGTTATAGCAGAGAGCCAGAAATGATCCTGCTTGCGTGCGCACCTCGCGATACTCTGGCAGATACCGGCCCGCCTGGCGCATGAGCCAAAGCGGAGGAGCGCTGTGCGCTTTTCCTGCCAAAGCTTCAAGAAACTTTGGTGCGGTTTGCGCAGAGGCTGCTTGAAGCGTGTTCCCGGCTGTCATGGATGGCTTCTTCATCAAAAAACTATTCCACTTAGATACTGTTGTTTCTTTAGGCGGTGCAACGGAAGGAAACACATGGTTGTGCAACGGCCATCCCCTGGTTCCGGATACGGGCGGCGCTCGAAGGCCAAGTGTGAAACCCCTGTGTGAATAATCCCGATTGCTCCAGTTTTGTCTTATGTTGTTTAGTCTTGCTTTGCCCTT
>CAZCIF010000008.1:8021-9057 GCA_964498645.1 uncultured Rhodomicrobium sp.
TGAATAACTGGGGGCAGGATGTGGAGACTCAGGGTAAGTCTCAAGCAAGGCGCGAACCAAGGGCTTTCTTTCCACGGCCCCGGGAGCTGTGCGCTCTTTTTTAATTGGCGTGGAGGACTCAATGATGGACGATGGAGGCGGGCCGGGCCAAGGCGGCGAAAATGCGCATTTGTCCACAGAGCCCACAGCAATCCCCACCCCAAAACACTTTCACCTCCACCTCGTTTCAGATGCTTCGGGCGAGACTTTGACCACTATGGCGAAGGCAGCCGTCGTTCAGCTTTCCGGGGCCAAACCGAACCGGCACATGCACCCGCTGGTGCGAAATCCAAAGCAGCTCGCCACGGTGCTGCAGCACATCGAAGCCGCACCCGGGATCGTGCTTTACACACTCATGAACCCAAATCTGGCCTCATTGCTTGAATCCCGCTGCGCCGATCTCGGCGTTCCATGCGTGGCGGTGCTCAAGCCCGTTTTGCAAGCCTTCGAGAGCTATCTCAAAATGCCCTCGCGCGCTGTCGTGGCTGGGCAGCACACGCTTGACGCGGAGTATTTCCGGCGGATCGAGGCCATGAACTTTACTTTGAGCCACGACGACAGTCAGCGTACAGAAGATTTGGAGAAGGCGGACATTATTCTTGTTGGCGCCAGCCGCACATCCAAGACGCCGACGTGCATCTATCTTGCCAACCGGGGATACAAGACCGCGAATGTGTCCTTGGTTCCCAATATCCCGCTACCGCCGCATCTCAGCGATTTGAAAGCGCCGCTCGTCGTCGGCTTGGTCGCAAGCCCGGAGCGCATTTCCGAAATCCGGCGCAATCGTATGCTTTCCCTCAATAGTGATAAATTTGACGAATACGTCGATGCAGACCTCATCAAGGAGGAAATGGCTTTCACAAAACGACTATGCGCGAAGAATCGCTGGCAAGCCGTCGACGTTACACGCAAATCCATCGAGGAAACCGCAGCGACAATCATTGCCTTATACGAGGATCGCCGCCACTGAGGCGTAGCAGCTATCCGCTTTAGGTTC
>CAZCIF010000008.1:9067-22591 GCA_964498645.1 uncultured Rhodomicrobium sp.
AACGGTTATATTGGGGGCTATGCAAGCCGATTATCCTGAAATCATCCTCGCGTCCGCGAGCGGAGCGCGTGCGGCAATACTTGCGAGCGCGGGTATTCGCTTTCGCCAGCAGCCATCGACGCTCGATGAAAGAGAAGAGCATAAGTGTCTTGCGAGCGGAATATCGCCTTCAGAGGTTGCAAAAACATTAGCGCGGCTCAAGGCCGATAATGTGCTCGAGATGGAGCCGGGCGCGATTGTGATCGGCGCCGATCAGGTGCTTGCGGCCGGCGACGAAATTCTGCAGAAGCCGCAAAACCAGGAGGAAGCGCGGCTTCAGTTGCAAAAGCTGCGCGGCCGGACCCACGAGCTGCATTCCGCGGCCGTCGTGCTTCAAAACGGGCAAGCCGCGAGCTTCACCGATGTTGCAACGCTGCGGATGCGGGATTTTTCCGACAAGTTTCTTGACTGGTATCTCGAAACTGCGGGCGAGGGCGTGCTGACCTCGGTAGGCGCTTATCACATCGAAGGACTTGGTATTCACCTTTTTTCGGAAGTGAAGGGCGACTACTTTACCATCCTCGGCTTACCGATCGTGCCGGTGCTGGAACAACTGCGCGCTCTTTCGGTGATTTTGAAGTAGGAGCGGGCATGAAACGCGCCTGTGTCATCGGCTGGCCTGTCTCTCATTCCTTGTCGCCGGTGATTCATGGTCACTGGCTGAAAGCATTCGGCATCGAGGGCGAGTACGGTAAGGAAGCGGTCGAACCCAAAGACTTCGAAGGCTTTCTGACAACCCTCGCCGAGCGCGGATATTGCGGCGCCAACATAACCGTTCCCCACAAGATCGAAGCGCACCGCTTATGCGCGCTTCGCGACGGTGCGGCGGAGGGCATCGGCGCCGTGAACACCGTTTGGCTCGAAGATGGGCAGCTTGCGGGGTCCAATACGGATGCCTTCGGATTTGCTGCAAACCTTGACCAGGAAAGTCCCGGCTGGGATCGAGGCGGGGCAGCCGCCGTCATCGGCGCTGGCGGCGCGGCGCGAGCCATCGTCTGGGCGCTCGTTCAACGGGGGTTCGACGACATACGGATCGTCAACCGGACCAAGGCTCGCGCTGAGGAACTTGCAGCTGCATTTCCGCCCGCCCGGGCGTTTGATTTTGGCGCCGTGTGCGGCGCTCTCGACGGCGCACGATTGGCCGTCAATAGCTCGACCCTTGGCATGGCCGGCTGCCCGCCCCTCGGCATAGATCTTTCGCCGCTCTCTACCGGGGCCACGGTCTGCGATATCGTTTATCATCCGCTTGAAACTCCCCTGCTGCGCCAGGCACGCGAAAAGGGATTTAGGGCGGTGGACGGGCTTGGCATGCTCCTTCATCAGGCCATTCCGGGTTTTGAGAGGTGGTTTGGCGTCCGCCCGCATGTGACGCCGGAACTGCGGGAGGTTGTGCTCGCCGCGGTCAAGGCCCGGGAGAGTGCGGGAGCATGATCGTCGCTGGACTGACAGGCTCGATCGGAATGGGCAAGAGCACGGTAGCTGCCTATCTGCGCGGGAAGGGCATCCCAGTTTACGACGCGGATAAGATTGTCGATGATCTCTATGCTGGCGAGGCTGTGCCGCTGATCGAGGCTGTTTTCCCTGGCACGGCCCGGGATGGCGCCGTCGACCGGGTAGCATTGGCTCAAAGAGTTCTCGCTTCGGGGGATGCGCTCAAGAAGCTGGAAGCAATTGTGCATCCGCTGGTGAGGCGGGCGGAATGGCAACTTCTCTTGAAGGAGCACGATAAGGGCTCCGATCTTGCAATTCTTGAGATCCCGCTTCTGTTCGAGACAGCCTCACACACTCTTTTCGATGCCATCATTGTCGTAAGCGCTCCGCCTGAGGTTCAGCGCGAGCGGATCATGTTGAGACCCGGCATGACCATCGGGAAGTTCGAGGCCATCATCGCCCGCCAATTGCCGGATGCGATGAAGCGCGAAAAAGCGGATTTCGTTGTGGATACAGGTGTACCTCTTGAAGACACCTACCGCCAAATCGATGCAGTTCTAACGGAGATTCTGAAGAGGCCGCCGCTGGCGTTCCAGCGCTGGGCCGATCTCCTTGAAGACTGAACACATCGATTGGGCCAATGCTGCGAGAACTTATCCTCGATACCGAGACGACCGGGCTCGACCCCAAAGATAATCACCGCATCATCGAACTCGCTTGCGTCGAGCTTATCAATTACATCCCCACCGGCGCATCCTGGCGCTGGTATTTCAATCCTGAGCGCGATGTTCCGAAAGCCGCGACCGACGTGCATGGCCTGACCGCCGCCTTCCTCGCAGACAAGCCCCTGTTCGCCGCCGTTGCCGATGAAATCATCGGTGTTCTGGACGATGCCCGCCTCATCATTCACAATGCGATGTTCGACGTCGGCTTTCTCAATCATGAGTTTGGCCGCGTAAGCCGGCCGGGGATCGGCTTCGACCGCGTGACCGATACGCTGGCGCTCGCGCGCCGGAAGCACCCCGGCAGTCCCAACAATCTCGACGCGCTTTGCCGCCGCTACGGGGTCGACAACTCCACACGTACGAAACACGGCGCGCTCCTCGACTGCGAGCTGCTGGCCGATGTCTATTTGCGGCTTATCGGCGCCGAGCAGGCCGGTCTCAACTTCGCTTTGGAGCCCGCCGGAGCCAAAGCCGAGGGCGAGGCAGCGATTCAGCTCCGCCTCAACCCTTTGCCGCCGCGTCTATCCCGGGAAGAGTTGGCTGCTCACGAAGCTTTTGTGAGTACGCTTGGCCCAAATGCTGTTTGGAATCGCTACAAGCCGGATTGAAACGGCCGCAAAGGCGGAACCTACCTGTGAAGGCTGACGCATGCGGCAGGATGCATGACGGTACGCTTTAACTGGCAATTGTAGGCTGCTCCCCCATCTCTACACGCCGGCGGTACAGGCCGGCAAAATCGATGGGATCGAGCAGCAACGGCGGAAAGCCGGCTTCCCGTGAGAGATCGGCGACAATGCGCCGGACGAATGGGAAGAGGAGAGCCGGGCACTCGATGAACAACACCGGCTGAACCGCTTCCTGGGGAAGATTCCGCAACATAAAAGCGCCTGCGTAAACAAGCTCAATTTTGTAGAGAAGGCCCTCATCGCTTTTTGCCTCGCCCTCAAGCGCAAGGCCAACCTCGAACGCGTTTTCTTGAACGTTGCGAACCTCCACATTGAAGTTGATCTGCAAGTTCGGGTTCTTGCCAGGGCCGCGGAAAAACCGCATCGCATCCGGGCACTCGAAAGAGAGGTCTTTAATATATTGGCCCAGAACATTGACCTGAGGGTGAAGAGCACTATCCACGCCTTGAGGGATATTGCCGCCATTTGTTCCGTTATTCTCGGCCATGTTCAATCTCCGCCTTTTTGTGGATTGGCATTCGCGTCAATGTTTGCGGCCCGGCCGCATGCGGCTGCCATCCCGATGCGAGCTAGCATGACGAAGGTTGAACTGCAACGCCCTTCGGAAGCGCCAGCTCCATCTAGCCCCAGGAAAGGGGACCTTCTGCCTACCCCGGCTACTTCGGCTGTCAAGGACTGCCGCCGCAGGCCGCGATCCTTGCGCGGTGAACCACCAAGCTTGCGTTACATGGGCTTCTCCATCGGTTCGTAACCTCAGAGCCAAAGCCGGCCGTGACAAAATGCGGGGCCAGCACGATATTGTCAGCGGGCCGCGGCAAACGGCACGAATTTGCCTTGATCTCAGGTCCCCGGTTAGTAAAGGTGACGGTTAGGTGACAGTGCTCGAGGGCTTTACGCATGAGTAACGACACTCTGGCACGCTTGGCCGCCACAATTGCCGCGCGCCGCTCAGCAACCGCATCCGCCTCTTACACAAAATCGCTCCTCGATAAGGGCGTTGCGGCTTGCGCAAAGAAACTTGGCGAAGAGTCGGCCGAGACCATAATCGCCGCGGTGAGCGAGGGTGACAGCAGGCTTTGCGGCGAGGCGGCCGATCTTCTCTATCATCTGCTGGTGCTCTTGGAAGCCCGTAACCTTCCCTTGGAGGCGGTGTTGAGCGAGCTTGATCGAAGAACGTCGCAATCCGGGCACGCTGAGAAGGCGTCGCGAGCGGAAAGCGGGAGTGCGTCATGAGTTTGCAAGAGGAGGTGCTGGAGTTTACTCCGCGCCCCGCCTTGGAGGCGTCGCCCTACCGTACTTTCACACGCAGCGAGTGGTCCGAACTTCGCAATGGCGTGCAGCTTACGCTGTCAGAGGACGATCTGGCGCGGCTCTCAGGTCTCATCGAGCGCATATCGCAAGATGAGGTGACCGATATCTACCTGCCCGTTTCGAAGCTCGTTAACTATTACGTGCGCGCCGCGCAGCTCCTTCATTCAGCGACGGCGAAATTTTTCAACCAGGCCGGCGAGAAAATGCCGTTCACCATCGGCATCGCGGGCAGCGTAGCCGTGGGTAAGAGCACATCCGCACGTGCCCTGCGGGAGCTTCTCGCCCGTTGGCCGGCGCATCAGCGCGTGGATTTGGTGCCTACGGATGGCTTCCTATTGCCGAACGCCGAGCTCGAACGCCGCGGCATCATGCACCGGAAGGGCTTTCCCGAAAGCTTCGATCAAGCGCGGCTTCTACGCTTCGTTGCGGATGTAAAGGCGGGCCGCTCCAATGTGGAAGCGCCAGTTTACTCCCACTTCTCCTACGACATTGTCCCCAATGAAAAGATCGTGGTGGACCGGCCCGATATCCTGATTGTCGAAGGCCTCAACGTGTTGCAGCCCGCCAAGCTGCCGAAGCACGGCGAAGCGGTGCCATTCGTTTCGGACTTTTTCGATTTTTCAATCTATATCGACGCCGAGCCGGCCCTCATCGAGCAATGGTACGTGACGCGCTTCCTTCGCCTGTGCCACACGGCGTTTCGCGACAAGCACGCCTATTTCTACCGCTATTCTAAGCTGACGCGCGAGCAAGCCATCGCTCAGGCGCTCAAATTGTGGCGGACGATCAATCTCGTCAATCTAAGGAAGAATATTCTGCCCACGCGCCAGCGGGCGAATCTGATATTGACCAAGGGCGATGCGCATCGCGTCGAAACGGTATCCTTGCGCAAGCTTTGATTGTAAGCTTCAATTTTTTCAACACCTGCTTTTTTGGCCGCCTTCATGCACACGCTCATAGCACCACCAACGCTCGCCGCGCAGACCGGCCTGAAACGCCGCAGCGAAAAACGCGCCGACGCGGCCTTTATCCGCTCTGCACTTTCGAACCCCCATGCGAAGGTTCTGGCGCTGTTCGATCTCAGAGTGCCGATTATTCCTTCGGCTGACCGGGCTAAGGCGAATATACGCTGGCTTTCCGTGGCTGACGTGCATGACATCGCGAAGACCATGGAGTTTGTGTTTCTCGGTGAGGAAGTGACTGGACCACCAGTCTTCGCTTGCAATTTTCAGCCAGTGCAAACGGCGCACGCTAAAGCCGCGCTCGAAGCGATGAAACCGCTTGTGGATTTGCGCTCGCTTGCGCTGCAAGGCGTGCTTGGTGAGGAAGAACTGCTGGCCGCGTCGCAGGCCCGCGCGATCCTGGCCTGGCATGCGGTCAACCGCTGCTGCTCGCGCTGTGGAGGGCTTGTCCGGGCCGCCGATGCCGGATGGCGCCGGCATTGCGGGGCTTGCGGCCTCGATACCTCTCCGCGCTCCGATCCTGTTGTCATTATGCTCATCACGCGCGCCGGCACTTGCCTTCTCGCTCATCACAGCCGTTCCGCGGAGAAGTTCTACTCAACGCTCGCGGGCTATGTCGAACCGGGCGACGATATCGAGCACGCCGTCCGCCGCGAGACCAAAGAAGAAACCGGCATCGATGTCGGGGAAGTGCGCTATATCGCGAGCCAGCCTTGGCCGTTCCCGCATTCGCTTATGATCGGCTGCTGGGGCAAAGCGCTCGGCGATGAGCTTACGCTCGACGCAACCGAGATCGCGGATGCGCGCTGGTTCAGCCGCGAGGAGGCCGCGAGCATGCTGGCAAACTGCCATCCGGAAGGGCTTGCCTCACCCCCGCCGATTTCGATGGCCCACACGCTGATCCGGAGTTTCGCGGACGGCGTGCTCTGCTAAAGCAGCAGAACCGTCATTGCGAGCGAAGCGAAGCAATCCAGAGTTAAGTTTCCGATGCTGCTATGGATCGCTTCGGCGGCTAAAGCCGCCTCGCGATGACGGTTGAAAGCGGCAGGCTCCGCTCAGGACGTACTGGCGGCGCGGGCGCGGGGCGCTTCGTCTTCCTCGCCGTTTTGCCGCTTTAGCGTTTGCCGGAAAGGGCTAGCGGGATAGGTGCCGAGGAGAATCAGCTCCGCGGAGTGGAACTCCAGCTCCTCAAGCGCGAGCCGTAGCGGGCGCTCCTCTGGATGCCCCTCTACATCGGCGTAGAACATCGAGGCGTTGAAGCTGCCTTCGAGCTGATAGGATTCGAGCTTCGTCATGTTGACGCCGTTCGTCGCGAAGCCGCCGAGCGCCTTATAGAGCGCGGCGGGCACGTTTCGCACCCGGAAGATAAACGTGGTCAGGACCGGGCCATCGCCGGGTGGCGGCACCTCGGCCTCGTTGGCGAGAACCAGGAAGCGCGTGGTGTTATGCGCGGCGTCCTCGATATCGCTTTTCAGAATGCGCAGGCCATAGATTTCGGCGGCAAGCTTCGAGGCAATGGCCGCTTTGGTGATATCGCCTTCCTCCGCGACCATGCGCGCCGCTCCAGCGGTGTCGGCCTCAACCACGGGCGTAAGGCCAAGTGCGCGGATCGCGGTGCGGCATTGGCCGAGCGCGTGAGTGTGGCTGTGAACCGTTTTGACGGTCTTGAGCGTAGCCTCCGGCAAGGCCATGAGCTGGTGATAAATGCGCTCGAAATGCTCGCCAACAATATGCAGGCCGGAATCGGGCAGGAGATGGTGAACGTCGGCGACGCGGCCCGCCACGGAATTCTCAACCGGGATCAGCGCATACCGGGCGGTGCCGTTGCGCACCGCGAAGATCGTATCCTCGAAAGTTGCGCAGGCGAGCGGCTCAAGCGGACTGCCGAGGTTGATGCAAGCGATATGGGAGTTGGCGCCGGGTTCGCCCTGATAGGCGATGCTTGCCTTTTCCGGCTTCGATCTTGTCTTCGATGCGGATGTCATGAGGAACCTGCTTGCGCCGCGCGGGCGGGGAGTCCGCTCACCTTGCAAGCTTTGAGCGCTTTTTCAAGGGGCTATCTGCCGGTAGCCCCGCATTGCGGGATTTATCTCTCGACGAAAGCCTTCTCGATTACGAAATCGCCTGGCTCACCCATATTGCCCTCGGCGTATCCTTTCGATTCAAGAAGCGCGCGAAGTTCCGCCAGCATGGCAGGGCTTCCGCAGAGCATCACGCGGTCCGTTTCCCCGTCGAGCGGCGGCTGGCCTATGTCCTGAAAAAGACGGCCTGACGCGATCAAGTCTGTGATGCGCCCGCGGTTCTCGAAAGGCTCGCGCGTTACCGTCGGATAGTAGATAAGCTGCTCCCGCACCGTTTGGCCCAGGAATTCATCCTCGCCAAGCTCCTTCGTGAGCCGGTCGCGATAGGCCAGATCCGACACATGGCGGCAGCCATGGACCAAAATCACTTTCTCGAAGCGCTCATAGGCGTCGGGATCGCGGGTAATGCGGAGAAACGGCGCAAGGCCGGTGCCGGTGCTCAAGAGATAAAGCCTTTTGCCCGGCAGAAGGTTATCGAGGACCAGCGTACCGGTCGGCTTTTTGCCGACAAGAATGCGGTCGCCCGGCTTGATGTGCTGCAGCCGGGAGGTTAGCGGGCCGTTCTGCACCTTGATGCTGAAGAATTCGAGCGAGTCGTCGTAGTTCGCGCTCGCCATACTATAGGCGCGAACGAGCGGCCGGCCATTCACCTCAAGCCCGATCATGGTGAATTGACCATTCCTGAAGCGGAAAGAGGGGTTTCGGGTGGCGCTGAAGCTGAAGAGCTCGTCGTTCCAGTGCTTTACGGACAGCACAGTTTCTTCATTGTACGCGCTCATCGCCGGGCAGATCCCCCAATAAAACTCTCAAGGTAAAGTCAGAGCTGGTGCGGCGGGTTTCAATTCCCTGGCGCATTCATAAACGGCATAGCCCCTATGACCCAAAAGTATGATGCGGGTCAACGGACCAAATGCCTCATACGCTTTCTGTCTGTCATCCCGGAACGGCCCCGAAAGGCCGTATCCGGGATCGTACAAAATGCAAGCGTATGGAATCCTTTACGATCCCGTGTCTGCAGTGCACCGCTTCGCGCTGCGCACGGGATGACGAGACGGTATCAGTTACTCAACGCCCAGCATCACGAGATGGTTCGGCAGATGATTTTGCTGGCCGCCGGAGCGGGGGAAATGCGCCGCCAAATGCTGGCCGATGCGGCGGATGGCCTCGATAAGCCCTTTGCCGGCATTACCTCCGCCGATCTCGGATGTCAGCGTCTTGATAATGTCCTTCCATTCCTCGTCCGGTACCTTGGCGTGGATGGCGGCATCGGCAACGATTTCGGCATAGCGTTCAGCGACGGAAATGAACAGGAGCACGCCGGTGTTGCCGGGCATCGTGTAAATATTTTGCGCAACAAACTGTTGCATGGCGCGCTGATGGGCGCGCTGGCGCGCGACCCTTCGGGGAACAAGCGCGAAGCGCAAGGGAGGATAGTGCAGGATGAGCGCGAGGGCGGCGAAAATCGCGAGCTGGATGAGATAGATTTTTTGGACCGGCATCCAGGTCCAGTAAATCAGTGGCCAGGGCGCGATCAGCGCGGCGAGCGCACCCCATAGATAGGGCACGTAGTAATAGCCTCCGCTCGCCGGCGCGATGACTGTAACGATCTCGCCAGTGGTATGCCGCTCCGCTTCGGCGATAGTCTTCTCAATCTCAATCTTATCCGCATTCGAGATCATTGCGCCGCTCCTTACCAGCTCCCCGAGGACCCGCCGCCGCCAAAATCGCCGCCGCCGCCGGAGAAGCCGCCGCTGTCCCCGCCTCCTCCTCCTTTACCGCCGCCACCCCAGCCGCCCGGGAAGAAAACCGGACCGCCATAACCGGCCCGGCGGTAGCGTCCGCCCGAAAGCGGCGGGCGCGCCTGCTGGGATTGCACCCAGAAAACGAGGACGAAGATGCCAACGATAAACAGCAGCGGAATCAGCATCCCGCCCTCAGGCGATTTTTTCGCCAATGGCCGCCGCTGTATGCGCTGTTTGACGGCCTCGGCGTCACCGAGCATGGCATCTTTGATATCGTGAACGCCGGCCTTGATCCCGCCCGGAAAATCGCCGCGCCTGAATGCCGGCAAGATCGTGTTCTGGATGATCAGTGCCGTGAGAAGGTCCGTGAGCTGCGGTTCGAGTCCGCGCCCCACCTCGATGCGCACCTTGCGCTCGGTTGGCGCCACGATGAGCAGCACGCCGTTATTCGTTCCTTTTTGCCCGATGCCCCAAGCGCGCCCGAGCTGGTAGCCGAAATCCTCGATCGGATAGCCTTGCAGCGAGTTCGTCGTAAAGACCACAAGCTGATCGCTGGATTTCTCCTCCAAAGCCTTCAGCTCAGCCTCGATGGCCGCTTTATCTGCTGGTTTCAGCAAATGCGCGTCGTCGACAACCCGCCCGGTGAGCGGCGGAAACTTCGGTTCGGCAAAGGCAGCTTCGGCAAAGAGTAGAACTGCAACAAGCGCCAAGGCAAATCCGACCGGAGCGCGTTCAGCCGTCATCGCGAGGCGGCTCTTGCCACCGTGGCGATCCAAGGTCCCCTCGCATCTGTTGCTTCTGGATTGCTTCGGGGCTGCGCCCCTCGCAATGACGGCAGCAGCACCGTCATCGCGAGGCGCTTTAGCGCCGTGGCGATCCGGAGCAACTTGAGAGGCTCGGCTCTGGATTGCTTCGCTTCGCTCGCAATGACGCTGACGCCACCGCCGCTGAAAATGCCTTCGCCAGCGCTCCATGAGCCTTGCTACTGCGTCTTACGCGGGCCGAAATCCACTTTTGGCGTCTGGGTTTCCGCCGGAGCGATGTCGAACGTCGCCATATCCTTGGCGGACGGATACAAGACGGATTTCCAGATGCGGCCGGGGAAGGTGTTCAGCTCCGTGTTATACTTCTGCACCGAGCCGATATAATCGCGCCGGGCGATCGCGATGCGGTTCTCGGTTCCCTCGATCTGGTTCTGCAAGGCGAGGAAGTTTTGCCCCGATTTGATGTCGGGATAGCGCTCGGAAACGGCAAGCAGCTGCCGGAGCGCCCCTGTTAATGCGTTCTGAGAGTCGGAGAATTTCTTCATGGCCTCCGGATTGGTGAGAATGTCCGGCGGTAAGGTCACTTGCACCTGGGTGGCCTTGGCACGCGCCTCGGTCACGCCGGTGAGAACGGACTTCTCTTGCTCCGCGAAGCCGCGGACGGATTCGACCAGGTTAGGGATGAGATCGGACCGGCGCTTATACTGGTTCTGTATCTCGGACCACCGGGCCTTGGCCTCCTGCTCATAGGTCGGAATGGTGTTGATCCCGCACCCGGACAGCAGGATCGCGGCTAAGATCAGCGCTGCAAATGGCATAAACCGGATCGGCTGGCGGACACGCATCATGGTCTCCCCTTGGCTTTATAAGCAGCTATCAGGTAATGCGGCCGAGCGCGCGCTGCAAATTGTATTTGGGAGAGAGAGACTAAGGGCTAACAGCAAAACGGCGCACTTTCGCGCGCCGCTTGGCTGACCCTGGATGGGGGAGAGAGTCAGACTACTTGAGAGGTTCGTAACCGGAGCCAACCTTGTAGCTCAGCACGACGCGGCCCTGATGAATATTGGCGTCGTCAGTGACCTTGAAGCAGCCGTCGTTACACTCGGACAACAGCGTCTCGGTATCCAGCGCCGTGAAGCGGTATTCCGCCTTGAGGAACCAGTTCCCGCCAAGCGCCGTCTCGAGGCCGCCGCCAACGGTGAAGCCCGAATAGTCCCTGTCGCCAATGCCGAAGGCCTTCAGCGCAGACGATGCTTCGAAGTTCGCTTGCGTATAGGCGCCCAGCACATAAGCGAGGGTGTTGGGGTTCACGAGATAGCCGAGCCGGCCACCAACCGACCAGAGGCTATCGAGATCGTAGCTGGCGCTGAAGCGCCCGGCGTTAAACTCGCTGCCGATGCTGGTGAAATCGTAGTTGAAGAAGATACCGCCAACGAAGCGGCCGAATTGCCGGTCGTAGCCAACTTCAACGGTGACGAAGCCGCCATCGCCGCCGATGCCGTTCAGCTCCGCTGAGCGCCCGCCGCCGAATTCAGCAACCTGAAGAGTGTCATACCGATAGTCTTCACCCGTGAACTTCAGATCGTGATTAACCGCGCCGCCGCCGCCGCCGACGCCGAGATAGAAGCCGGTCCAGCTCGTCTCCGGAGCGGCAACCGCGACCGGAGCGTCTTTCAGGCTTCCGCCTTTATACATATCGGCAGCATAGGCGCTGCCGCCCATACCAAGAACCGCCGCAAGCGTTGCGGCTACAAGAGTCTTTTGCATTGTGTTTAGTTCCCTAAATTGCCCAGAAGAACGCGACGCAACGCTTACGATGAGGAGGAGAAAAGTTTGGAGAGGCCGCCGCCCCTTCCCACCTTGAAATTGCTAATGTGATTCGAAGTTATCAGCGCCTTTAAATTGCAATCTCTCGATTAAATACATGGAAATGTTGCCACAATAATACACAACTATAAGTTTAACACTATAAATATAAAACCTGTACTTGCATTCAACCGTCATCGCGAGGCGGCCTCGCCGCCGTGGCGATCCACAGCAGTATCAGAGACTTGGCCCTGGATTGCTTCGCTTTGCTCGCAATGACGGCGATTCCGCTTTCCCCTGGAAGTGCTTTAAACGAAAACGGCGCACTTTCGCGCGCCGCTTCGCTGACCCTAGATGGGGAGGGGTCATGCCTACTTGAGAGGCTCGTAATCTTGATGGAGGCGATAGTTCAGGCCAACGCGGACCGTGTTGTAGCTGTGGTCGGCTTTGAACGTTGCGCTTGCCCACGAGCATTCGCCGTCACCACCTTCTACGGCGAGCTTGTCGCTGCCCAAATCGATATATTGATACTCGGCCTTGATCGACCAGGACGGATCGATCTTATGCTCCAGGCCGCCGCCCAGCACGTAACCGGTCCGGGTTCCCTTTTTGCTGTCGCTGCCAAAATCGTCCCAGATGCTTACATTCAGCGTGTCCTTGACCTCGCCAAAGGCGAAACCGCCGGTGAAATAAACCAGCGTCCGGTCGAAGGCGTAACCGAGACGTCCCCGGACCGTTCCGAACCAGTCTAGTTTGCTCTGCGCATGGGCCGAGGCATCATCCTCCCAAAGAAGATCGAAAGATTTGCTGCCTTTGATTGCCGCGCCTTGAAGGTCTGCTTCGACGCCAAGAACGAAATGGCCATGCTGCCAGTTATAACCGACTTGGACACCGCCAAAACCGCCATCTGCGTTCAGCTTTGCGCGGCCCTCATCATAGTCATCACCCCAGCAGCAGTCGTACCCGGCCTCGGCCCACAGATTACCATCGCCGCCCCAAGCGTAACCGCCGTTGACGCCGATATAAAAGCCTGTCCAGCTTGTTACGGGTGCGTAAACCGGAGCGTCCTTCAAGCCGCCGGTATAACCATCTGCATAGGCTGCGCCGCCCATGCCAAGAACTGCCGCAAGCGTTGCGGCTGCGAGTGTTTTTTGCATTTTGTTGATGCCCCAAAAATTGCCCAGAAGAACGCGACGCAACTCTTACGATAAGGAGAGGGAGTTGCAGGAGGGATGCCCCACACCTGCCATGAAAGAGCTAGCGTGATTCGAGGTTGCTACTGCCCCTAAATTGCATAACTGTGGCAATATCGGCCTACAGCGTTGCTATAATAATACACAACCTAAAGTATATATTTTGCCGCCAATAGAAAATAATATTCTCCTATTGCTTGGCCGGATAAGTAATACGCCAAACCGTGCCATTGGCGTCCTCGGTTACATAGAGCGCACCGTCTTTTCCCGTTGTCACGCCCACGGGGCGCCCCCAAACCCGGTTGTTATCGATCACGAAACCCGTCAGAAAATCCTCATATTCGCCCGTGGGCACGCCATCCCGCATCAGGATGCGCACCACCTTGTAGCCCGTCCGCACCGCGCGGTTCCATGAGCCGTGGAAGGCGGCGAATGCCGAGCCTCGATATTCGTTCGGGAATTCGGTGCCCGTGTAGAAGGCCATACCGAGCGAAGCGGAATGCGCCTGAAGCGGCACGTCCGGATTGGTGATCTTGCCTGCCAAATCCGGCCGGGCGCCCTTCCAGCGGGGGTCCTCCCGGTTGCCCATGTACCACCACGGCCAGCCATAGAAATGGCCTTCGCGGACGCGGGTCACGTAGTCGGGAACAAGATTGTCGCCCAGCCCATCGCGCTCGTTCGTGGAACAATAGACCTCGCTGGTTTGCGGATGAACAGCGAGGCCCACACAATTGCGGATGCCGGTCGCCAGGATATGGCCATCCTTGCCGTCCGGCGTGAACGC
>CAZCIF010000008.1:22601-34489 GCA_964498645.1 uncultured Rhodomicrobium sp.
AACATCCGCCCGGTTCTCCTCGAAGCCCCAGGTAGCGCCAAGCCCGTGCTTTGCCTCCCAAGCCTTGATTTCTTCTGGCGATTTGCGGGTCAGGCCCTGCGCATCGTTGGTTGCAGAGCCGACAGACACGAACATGCGCGCGCCATCATTCGAAAAGGCCACGTCGCGGGTGACGTGCCCGCCTTGGGTAGGAGCGAGTTGCGGCACGATAATCCCGGGCCGGGATGCGGGTTTGAGATCGCCCGCCGCATAGGGGAAGCGGATGACCTGGTTGTGTTCGGCGGCATAAACCCATTTTGGGTCCGGCCCTGGAGGATAAAATGCGATGCCGAACGGCGCTGACAGGCCGCTTGCGAAGACCACGTTCTTCGCAAGTTTCCCATCCTCGCCAGGCCGCAGGATGCGGATACGCCCCGCTGAAGTCTCTGCTATGAAGAGATCGCCATTGGGTGCGGCCCGGATGATACGCGGCTCCGATAGCCCCTCCGCGAAAAGCTCGACAGTGAATCCCTCCGGCGCTTTTGGCTTTGCGCCGGCAGGCCGCCCGGTCTCGCGAGGCGGATTGCTCGCGGAACGCGTCTCATAGGGTGGGGGCAAATTGCCGATCACAATGCGGTGGCGAAGGCCTGGCCGGTCCGCGCGCCAATCTCCAGACATCGATAGGTTTTCGGACCGGGCTGCCACGCCGATGAGGAACGTTGCAGCACCTAAGAAAACGAAAGCCTTGGCTCGAGCCATGATGGACCACCCCGCGCAAAACCAAAGTAACAAGCTTGCGGTGGCGTGGTTCCAGGCCGCGTCAGCTTCTTTCCCGTTCAGGCGCAAGTATGGACTGCAGCTCCCTTTGCTCTTCGGCGGTGAGCGGCGCTGCTTTCTTCTCTTGAGGCTGCCTTCGCACGATGCGTGCCGCAAGCAAGGCTCCGCCGCCGATGAGAAAGAGCGGCGTCAGCCACAGGATCAGGGTGTTCAGCCGCAGCCTTGGCCTTAGCAGCACGAACTCTCCGTAGCGGGCCACGACATAATCGATGACCTGATCGTTGCTCTCGCCCTTTTGTATTTGCTGCCTAACGACAAGGCGCAAATCGCGGGCGAGCGGTGCGTCCGAGTCGTCGATTGATTGATTCTGACAGACAAGGCAGCGCAGCCCGGCGGAAATTTCCCGCGCGCGTGCTTCTAGCGCCGGGTCCTTGAGCTGCTCTTCCGGATTTACCGCAAAGACGTGTGCGCCAGAAAAGGCGAGGAACAAGGCGGCCAGCAAAATCGAGACATGGCTCCGCATGGCGTTACTCCGCAGGCGCTGGCGCCGGAGCCAGAGGTGCTCTCGCGGCGCGTTGCGGGAGGCCGATGCGCAGCCTGCGATCCAGAAGCGAGACGAGGCCGCCCAGGAACATGATCATTGCGCCACCCCAAATCCAGCGCACGAAAGGATGGTAATAGAGCCGCACCGCGTAAGCGCCCCCTTGCGCCTGGTCGCCGAGAACGGCGTAGACATCGCCCAACGGCCTGGGGGATATGGCTGCTTGGGTGGTGGTCTGAGGCGGCGCCTCGTATCTTCGCTTCGAAGCGATCATCGTGCCGATGAGACTGCCGGCACGGCGCAATTCGAATTCGCCTGCAAGCTCGGCATAGTTCGGCCCGTCGCGCTCGAAAACCCCTTTGAACGTGATCTGGTAGCCCGCGAGCGCGGTGCTATCGCCGGGCTTCATCACCGTCAGGTTTTCGACGTTCCATGAGCTTGCGACGGCGACGCCGATCACCGTGACGGCGAGCCCGATATGGCCAAGGGTTGCGCCGAGCTGGCCGCGCCGCATGTTCCAAATCCGGCGGGCGGTCTCGGACAGCGGCGCTGAGGGAAATTTCGCGCGCCACAGCACTTCCCACACCGAGCCTGCCAGGACCCAGGCCCCCAAGGACATGGCAAGAACGGCCTTGAAGCCCGCGCCGCCAATAAGGCTTGCGGCAAGACCCGCGATGATTGCTGCCCCCGCCGCAACTCCAAGCCGGCGCGCGGTCTCCGTAAGATCGCCGCGCTTCCACGTAAGAAACAAGCCGAAGCAGACCGCCAGCAAAAGCGGCATTGAGATCCAGACGACGGTCGAATTGAAGAACGGCGCGCCAACTGAAATTTTGTCGCCCGTCACGGCTTCAAGCGCGAGCGGGTAAAGAGTTCCCACCAGCACCACGCCGCAAGAGGCAGTCAGAAGCAGATTGTTCAGAACGAGGCTGCCTTCCCGCGAGATAAAAGAGAAGGCGCTCCCGCTCGAAAGGGTGCTTGCGCGCCAGGCGAACAACGCCAGCCCTCCCGCTGTGAATGCGCTGACGATGGCGAGGATGAAGACGCCGCGCGCCGGATCGGAGGCGAACGAATGCACGGATGTCAAAACGCCAGAGCGGACGAGGAAGGTGCCGAGCAGGCTGAAGCTGAAGGTGAGGATCGCGAGCAAGACCGTCCAAGCCTTCAGGCTGTCGCGCTTCTCCATAACGATGGCGGAATGCAGAAGCGCCGTTCCCGTCAGCCAAGGCATGAGCGACGCGTTCTCCACCGGGTCCCAGAACCACCAGCCACCCCAGCCGAGCGTGTAATAAGCCCACCAGGAGCCGACCCCGATTCCGACTGTGAGAAAGATCCACGCCGCCAGCGTCCAGGGCCGCACCCAGCGCGCCCAAGCCGAGTCGACACGGCCGAGGATCAGGGCCGCAATCGCAAACGAGAAGGCCATCGAGAAGCCGACATAGCCCGTGTAGAGCAGCGGCGGATGGATCGCCAGCGCCGGGTCTTGCAGGATCGGGTTAAGGCCTTGGCCTTCGACGGGCGCGTTCGCAATCCGCGAGAACGGATTCGAAGTCGCCACGATGAAAATCACGAAGGTGGCGGAGACCGCGCCCTGAATCGCCAGCACCGTTGCGCGCAAATCGAGCGGCAGGTTCGAGCCGAAAAGCCAGACCGCGGCGCCGAAAAGTGAAAGGATCAGGACCCACAAGAGCATTGAACCCTCGTGGTTCCCCCAAACGCCGGAGATCTTATAGAGTAGCGGTTTTGCCGAGTGCGAGTTCTCGAACACGTTCGCAACCGAGAAGTCGGAGGCGATATGCGCCCACATCAGCGCGGCGAACGAGGAGGCAATGAGAACGAACAGGACCGGAGCCGATGCATCCGCGATCTTGAGAAGCCGCGCGTCCCGCGTGGCGAGGCCGAGCAGCGGCGCGGCGCATTGCACAAGGGCGATGCAGAAGGCAAGAATGAGGGCGAAGTGCCCCAGTTCAACGATCACGGTTCATGCCTCCAGCCGCGTCAAGTCCCCGGCGTTCCGTTCGGTTTGCCACCCTGCTCCTGCCAGAATCCGCCCTTTTTGAGCGCGGCGGCGACCTCCGGCGGCATGTATTTTTCATCGTGTTTCGCAAGAACGGTATCGGCGGTGAAGACGCCATCGGAACGGAGCTTCCCTTCCGCAACCACGCCCTGCCCCTCTCTAAAGAGATCGGGCAGGATGCCTCTATAGGTAACGGGTAAGGATGCAGCGCCGTCGGTCACTGTGAAATCGGAGACGGCATTACCCATTTTATGGAAGCTTCCTTGCTGCACAAGTCCGCCAATCCGGAAGCGCGTTTCAGGAGCCGGCCTGCTTTTTGCGACATCCGCCGGACTCATGAAGAACGTTACCTGCGTCCGAAGCGCGCTCAGAACTAGGGTCGAGGCGACCCCCATCAAGGCAAGCCCGCCTGCAATCAAAATGGCACGGCGCTTTTTTCTGGTCATGATTTGGGTTGCCCTCCCTTAGCGTCCTGCGGTGTCAAGCCAAGCGCGCGTGTAAGCGTTTCGATTTGATCGAGGGCCTGAGCATCGGAAGCAAATTGCTGCCGCGCAGTGGCCGCTGCTTCTTGCGCCTTATCTGTATCCTTTAAAACAACGTATGAGCGGATGAGTTTAAGCCAACCGTCCAAATCCGCCGCGTTTTCTTTTAGGCGCGCCGCAAGGCGCTCGACCATGCCGCGGATCATGGCGCCTTGATCGCCTTGTGCCGCCGCATCGCTGGAGACCTGCCGGCTTTCCGCCTCGCTGTTATCGGCAGGTTCGGCATTCAAGGCCGCGAGCCGTTCATTTACCATACTTTGCCAGGCAGGTGGAATATTCTCGCTCAGCATCTGCCGGTAAATCTTCTCAGCGTCGCCTTTTCTGGCCTCTTGACCGGCAAGGGCCGCAAGCCAGAAACGGCCCCGCAGCGACTTTGGATTGCGCGCAAGCGCCGCATTCAGCGCCAGCTTGGCATCGTCGGGAAGCACGCCGTTATTCGCAAAGGTTAGCGATTCGGTGAGACCGAGAAGTTTGTCCTCGTCCTCGCCGCTCAAAAGAATGGCCCTTCGATAAGCGTTCACCGCCTTGTCGAACTGCCCTAACCTGAAATAGACCGGCGCGATGACCGTCCAGCCCAGCGCATCTTTTGGATTTGTGCGCAGACGGCGTTCTACATTGGCGATCTGAATGTCGAGCGGCTGCTTATCCGGCGGTGCGTTAAGCCGCGCTTCCAGCGGTTGATCGGGCAGGCTGGGCATTCCGTATTTCGCATAAATCCCGGCGGCACCGGCCCCGATCGCAGCCGCTAATACGAAGAAGGCGATGTTCGGATTAAGGCGCGATGCATCGCCGGAAAGGCTGGCGGTGCGTTGCCTGCTCGCTCTTAGCAGCCGGCGCGATACTTCCGTTCGCGTTTGCTCGGCTTCTTCTTTGCCGAGCGTGCCCCGGTCCTCCTCGCGGCTAAGCTCAGCAAGCTGCAGCTTATAAGCCTCGATTTCGGACGCGGTATCAGCCGCCGATGCACCAGCGCGCACAAGCGGGCGCGCCAGCATCAGGATCACGCAAGCCGTCACAACTGCGAATACGAGCCAGATCATGGTCCGCGACAGTACTCTGCCACAACAGGGAGTCAACGCTGACTATGGTGGGCACACGGGAAGATGATTAAAAGGCGCGGCCATGCTTGCAGGGCAAACTGCCGCAGGTAAGCCGCCAGAATGCTCAGACCTGCAGCAAGCGGGGCGCTGAGGTCAGCCGCCGCAGGCCGCCGCTCGCTTGAGAAGGAAGGCCTTCTCGCGCTCGTTGCGGGTGAGCGCGGCCGCACGCTCGAATTGGACCTTGGCTTCGGCTAGCCGGCCCGCCCGGAACAGGAAATCCCCCTTCGCCGCCGGCATGGGAGCATAGTTGCGCAAGGCCCCGGCGTGATCGATCCCGTCGATGAGCGTCAGGCCGGCCTCCGGGCCGAAGGCCATGCTGTAGGCTACGGCCCGATTCAGATCGGCCACCGGCGACGGCATGACCTCACTGAGGGTGTCGTATAACGCCGCAATCCTCTTCCAGTCTATCCTCCGTTTTGCGGGCCCTCGCGTGGCAGGCTGCGAGCGCGGCCTGCAGGGCGTAGGGCCCATTGGCTCCGCCCAGGGCCTCGGCGCGTTCCAGGGCGGCGAGGCCCCGGCGGATCAGGAGCTGGTCCCAACGGGCGCGGTTCTGTCCGGTCAAGGGAACTGGCGAGCCGTCCGGCGCCGTGCGGGCGGCCAACCGCGAGGCCTGGATTTCCATCAGCGCGAGGAGACCGAAGACCTCAGGCTCGCCGGGCGCCAAGCCGGCGAGGATGCGGCCTAGGCGCTGGGCCTCGGCGCACAAGGCCGGGCGGATCAGGTCCTCGCCCGCGGTGGCAGAGTAGCCCTCATTGAAGATCAGGTAGATGACCTCCAGCAGCGAGGCGAGGCGTTCGTTTCGTTCCTTGCCGCGAGGCACCTCATAGGTCAGGCTGGCCTTGCCGAGCGTCTTCTTGGCCCGGACGATGCGCTGGGCGATCGTCGCTTCACTCGAAAGGAAGGCGCGGGCGATCTCGTCCGTAGTAAGCCCGCCAATCAGGCGCAGTGTCAGCGCCACGCGCGCTTCGGGAGACAGCACCGGGTGGCAGGCGGTGAAGATCAGGCCCAGAAGTTCATCGCCGAGATCGTCGTCCAAGGCCTTCTCGATGGCCTCGACGCTGGTGTCGCGTTCGTCCTCAAGGTCGCGGCCGATCCCGGCATGTTTGCGCGCCAGCATCTTGTCGCGGCGGAACCCGTCGATGGCGCGGCGCTTGGCGACGGCCATCAGCCAGGCGCCGGGATTTTCTGGAACTCCCGTCTTCGGCCATTCGGAGAGCGCGACGACGAGAGCGTCTTGCGCCAGCTCTTCCGCCAGGTCCACGTCCCGCAGCATGCGGGCCAGGCCCGCGATGAGCCTGGCCTGTTCGATCCGGAAGATCGTCTCGATCGCCTGATGGGTTTCAGTCGCCGCCACGCGCTCAGAATAGCAGCCGGGCGCACGGCGAAGCAAGGCGCGGCGACGGGCCTCGCCTGATCGCTCACCCCTTTTGGATGTGCGACGGGTCCATCCACATGACCTCCCAAGTGTGACCGTCGAGGTCCTCGAAGGTGCGCACAACCATGAAGCCGTGGTCCTGCTTCGGCTTCGGTTCTTTGCCGCCCGCCTTCACGGCTTTGGCGGCCATGTCATCGACGGCAGCCTTGTTGTCGAGCCCCAGCGCAATCAGGACCTCGGTGGACTTATGTGCATCCGAGATTGGCTTCGTGGCAAACGACCTGAAATACTCTTGCGTCAACAGCATCGCGAAGTTGTGCTCCGAGATCACCATGCACGCCGCGTTGTCGTCCGTGAACTGCGGATTGAACGTGAAGCCGAGTGCCCCGAAAAACGCCATCGACTTTTTGAGGTCCTTGACGGGCAGATTGAGGAAGACTTTCGTAGTCATGAGTTGCTCTTTGTCTGAATGAGTTGAGTTGGGCGCGCTGAGCGCGGTAACACGCTCGCGAGGCTTCAGCGGCCCCTCGTCTTTTGCCGGCTCCGGTCGTGCAGTTCCGCGACCTCCGGCGTCAGTGCCTCGCCGAAGTCCGTCATCTCGTACACCGGGCGGATCTCGATCTCGCTGGGCCCCGGCATCGGATTGGGGCAGCGCTTCAGCCACTCGACCGCCTCGGCCATGTCCTTGACCTCCCATAGCCAGAAGCCGGCGACCAGCTCGCGAGTCTCGGCGAAGGGCCCGTCGATGACGGTGCGGCTCGCCCCGTCGAAGGCCACGCGCTTGCCCTGCGCCGACGGCTTCAGCCCCTCGCCGGCCAGCATGACGCCGGCGTTGACCAGCTCTTCGTTGTACTTGCCCATCGCCTCGAGGAGCCCGGTCGAGGGCATGAGGCCCGCTTCGCTGTCGTTCGTCGCCTTCACCAGAACCATAACGCGCATCGTTTTGTCTCCTCTGATCCACGGAGGCCACACCGGCCTCCCTGCTCATATGACGAACGAGCGCCGGCGGGATCGACATCCCGCCGAAAACTTTTTGCGCAAAATGAGGTCTAGCTTAGGACTCACAACCAGAACGGGGCACCCGCACTCGTCGCCGGAACCCGCCTTTTGACCGCAATGGATCAGCTTCCGGCAGGGGGAATAACTGGGACGTTGTCGATCAGCCTGGTGCGCCCGAGATGGACTGCGGCCAAGACCCGCGCGGGCGCCGTCACAGCGGTCTCCACCGGCATTAACGTTTCGGCGTCGCGCACCTCCAGATAATCGATCCGGAAGCCTGTATTTTCGAGGCGGCTCTTGCCTTGGCGCACGGTGTCTTCTATGGCGCGGCCTGCAGCCAGGTCAGCGCCCATATCCGATAAGACGGCAAAAAGCTGTGGGGCCACGGCGCGCTCGCTAATATTCAAATAGACGTTCCGTGACGACATGGCGAGACCGTCGGGCTCGCGCTTGATGGGCGCAGATACGATGTTTAGCGGAAAATTGAGGTCTTTCACGAGCCGCTTTATTACAAGCAACTGCTGATAGTCTTTCTCGCTGAATATTGCGATATCCGGCAGGCATTGCAGGAAGAGCTTCGTGACAACGGTGGTGACGCCTGAAAAGAAGTGCGGCCGCGATATGCCCTCAAGCGTTTGCGTAATCCCGGCGACCTCCACCCGCGTGGCGAAATCTTCCGGATAGATTTCGTGGACATCCGGCGCATACATCGCGTCGGCCTGGACACTCTGGAGCTTGTGCCAGTCGCGCTCCTCATTGCGCGGGTAGTTGCCATAGTCCTCATGAGGCGCGAACTGGGTGGGGTTCACGAACACGGAGACGACGACGCGGCCCGCATGTTTCTTCGCGAGGCGGACGAGCGACAGATGCCCTTCGTGAAGGCCGCCCATAGTTGGAACGAGCGCGATCTTATGGCCGCGGCGGCGCCATTGCTGCACTGTTTGGCGCAGCTGATGGGTGAAACGGAGGACGGGTAATCGAGTGGTCATTGCGCAATGCCAGTTGCCATACAAGGCGCACACTAGCAGGTTGCTGCAAAAAGAAAACTCAGCAATGCGGCCGGCTGAACGCAAAAGCGGCGCCCCTCGATGGACATTGGGCGCCGCCGGATTCCGAAATGCGAACCTAAGCTTAGTCGATGGACTCGCCG
Organism: uncultured Rhodomicrobium sp.; assembly: GCA_964498645.1. Taxonomy (GTDB): domain Bacteria; phylum Pseudomonadota; class Alphaproteobacteria; order Rhizobiales; family Rhodomicrobiaceae; genus Rhodomicrobium. Next base: position 31,076 of record CAZCIF010000008.1, read on the forward strand.
CCGATGACCGACACGAAGGTCCTGCCGCCGCCTTTCGGCCTAAATTGCACCACGCCTTCGCGCATGGCAAAAATCGTGTGATCCTTGCCCATGCCAACGCCGGCACCGGGATGCCACTGCGTTCCGCGCTGGCGCAGAATGATATTGCCAGGGATAACCTGTTCTCCGCCGAACTTTTTCACCCCGAGGCGCCGGCCTTCGGAGTCGCGGCCGTTACGGGACGAGCCGCCTGCCTTTTTGTGTGCCATGATCTCAAGCCTTCAATGTCCGGGATATAGGGTTACTCTGCTTTTTTCGCACGCGGCTTTTTCGGAGCTGCTTCCGCTGCCGCCCCGGCGTCTTTTGCAACCTTCGGCTTAGCCGCTTTCGCCTTCTTAACTGGGGCTTCCGGTGCGGGTGCAGGAGCGGCTTCAACCGCGTTTGTTTCGGCCGTAGCCTTTGCAGGCGCGGCCTTGGCAGTACCAATCTCCAGGATGCGCACCGTTGTCAGCTCCTGCCGGTGTCCTCTTTTACGCCGGTAATTTTGCCGGCGCCTTTTCTTGAAGATGATAACCTTCGGTCCCCGGCCTTGCTCCACGACCTCAGCCGAAACCACGGTGCCGGAGACAAGCGGCGTACCGAAGCGGGGTTCACCCTCTCCGCCGACCATCAACACATCCGGGAATTGGACGGCATCGCCGGCCGCTCCCTCGATCTTTTCAATTTGAAGCACGTCTTGCGGAGCAACTTTGTATTGCTTGCCGCCCGTGCGAATGACCGCGTACATGGAGTCCTCTATAGTTTTTTGAACCGCACCCGTCGGCGCCGCCGCTGGCGGACTTCGCTCTCTCAGCTAGGGAGAAAAAGCCTAGGGTAGCGTGAATAACACGTAACAGGCCCGAAGCTTGCTTATCAGATAAAGCGGCTTGAATGTCAACTTGCAAGGTTCTTGCGAACGGACCGGGTTTCCTGCGTGGGCTTCGGTTAAAACACAACTTTAAAAAGGGCTGTGAAAAAGGGCTTACTTTTCCGTTTCGCTTTTACTCCTCATCGCGCTTCAGCCATTGACTGGGTTCGCTATGCAAATGCGCCACGGCGACGATGACCGCGCCGTTGTCTTTGACGCGGTAAATCAGTCCGTAAGGAAACCGGTGCAGCCGGCATCTTCGAGTGGCGGCGCTCAGTTTCTGCCAGGCATGCGGAAAGCTCGCGATAGGTGCGACGGCCCGCTCAGCCTCGTCCAGAAAGCTGTCGCCGAGACCGGGATTTTGCCCGTCGGAATAAGCAACCGCCCCAGCTAGGTCCGCTACAGCGGCCCGAGCAACACGAACCCTCACCCGCGCCGCCTATGGCGAAGCTCCGCGATTACCTCGTCAGCGTCACGCGTGGGCATTTCGCCGCTATCCACCAATTGAAGGCGGCGCTCCACCTCCTCGGCCCACAACGCATCAATCCGGGCATTGGGCGCGTCTAAGCTCGCGAGGAGATCCTCGATAAGCTCAGCGCGCTCGGCGAGCGGCAGCTTGCGTGCCTCGATGCTCAGATTCTTGACGCGGTCGCTCATGAATGGCTCCTTACCCAAACAAATCGTAGCACAAAGGCAAGTGGGCGGCACGCGCTCAGTGTGAATGCTTCAGGCAGTTGCGTGCGCAAGGCAGGCACCAATCGCGGGTCACCGGCAGGGAAATGCGTTATGCAAAGCATTGAGCGCCACCACCGTAAAAGGCTCATTTTGCTGATCCGGATGACGCCGGGCGTAGGATTCGAAAGTCTGAATGATCTGGAGCAGCGTTAGTTCTTCCGGTGCGCACACACGGAAAATAGGATTATTTGCGCCCGCAGCCTTTAGAGTTATCAATTGCTGGATACTTAAAAAGGCCCCCCAGCAGCTTCCTGTCTGAAATGTATTGTCGAGCTCGATTTCATCTGACTTGCGTTTTGCTTTAGCCTTGGTGGTAACTGCACGGCAATCCGAAAGCATATCCGAAGTCAGATAGGGCTCCGCAGCCAGCTTCTGCATTGGCGCCAGCAACACTGTCGCGCACGCAAACAGGAAGACACCGGTGCGCCACTCCTGAACAAATTTCATTCTATTCCCCGTTAACATCCGGCCCTAGGTGCGCCGCATGGCCGCTGTCTTTCTTGCCTGGCAAGCTACTGGAAAGTGGTGATCCTTTCCAGCGCCCTGCCTAGCTGTGTGGTAAAGCGGTCGTGGAAAAAGATATCGCCGGGCGGCTACATGACAATGGTTTTGAACCGGTTTTGTTCAAATTGCGGGCGAGCGATTGGGAAGCCGGGGCGGCTTGCCAATCGCGTCTTTTGTTTTAAGCAGGCTCGGTGAAATGCGCCGCTCTCAACCCTGGGTCAGCCGGTAGCCGAGAAAGCGCTGGGAATCGATCGGGTCGGTGCCGAGCCTCTGGCGCAGGCGTTTGCGCAGTTTGCTGATGTGGCTTTCGATCACATTCTCATCGATGCCGTCGTCAAACAGGCCATACACGAAATTGAAGATTTGCGATTTCGTGACCCGGCGGCCCTTATTGGCCACAAGATATTCGAGAATTCTGCGCTCGCGCCGGGGTAGCGGGAGAGGCTCGCCGTCGATCTCCGGATCGCGCCCGTCGGAAAAAACCTTGATGCGCCCCGAAAGCGGCTCTTCAGCCTCAAGTTGCGCACGCCGGCCGATGGCTCTGATGCGTGCCAGGATCTCGCGAACATGGACTGGCTTGCGGACCACGTCGTCCACGCCTGCGGCAAAGAGTTCCAAAGTATCGCTTAAAGACTTCGTTTCGTTCATCGCAATAACGGCAGCTCCAGACCGGGATTTGATCTTGAGCGGAACTTCTTCGCGATTTTGGAAATCTCCGAGCAGAAAAGCTTCCACCGCATCGATATCGGGCTCCGGCGCGGTGTTCACCCACTGGCGGAAGTCCTGGGGGGCAAGTCCGGTCGCTGAGACGCCTTCCCGGCAAAACCATGCCGTATAGCCGTTCAATACAGTTTCGCGTTCATCAACAATGACAATCATAAGTTCCCCGAATCGCAGTGAATAGCCTTGTACAAGGCTTACTGCCGGCTGATCGGGTGTGCAACCGTAGATTGTCAAAATCGGCGCCACAACATCAGGCCGAACAATTTTAAATCTCTGGTTGTGGCGCGAAAGACGCGCTTGCGTCCGCCGGGCTAGCGCAAAACTTAAGCTTGTGTCAAAGAAGGGCCCGTGCCCTTGGACTTAGGAGAAAATCCCGTATGACGTTGCGGCGAATCGCAGTTTCCAGTGCGTTGATCCTCGGAGTCTTCTTCCTGGCATTCCCTTTCCCGGCTCTCCTCGCGAAGGAAAAGGCCATCGTTTGCCAGGGCGCATCGGATTCGCCGTTCGTCAGGCTACTTCCTTCGCCGCCTTGCGAGACCTGCGAGAAAACCAAGGCGGAATTGGAT
>CAZCIF010000008.1:34502-42998 GCA_964498645.1 uncultured Rhodomicrobium sp.
CAAGAGAGTCATGCCCTCGACGATGACGATAAGAGCATTGAGCGGTTCTTCAAAGGCGCTGGAATTTCTTTTGATGCAGCAAAGCTCAAGGGATGCGAAGATCATCTTGTCAAAAGCAAAAAAGAAGGAGCGGTTGCTGTTGGTGAGGCGAAAAGCATGTTTTGCCGCAAACGTCCCTTCTTGACCAAGGGTAACAGGCTGCGTCCCCTGCGGAAAAAGAAGCTTCATGAAAGCTTTTCCTATCCGTCGGGTCATGCCACCTATGGTGCGTTTGCCGGCTTCCTCCTCGCTGAGATGGTGCCGGAAAAGCGCGCGGAAATTTATGCCCGGATTGAGGACTATGCGCGAAGCCGCCTGGTCTCCGGCGTTCATTTCCGCAGCGATGTGGAGGCGGGCAAGCTGCTCGGCGCCGCGGTCGCCATGTCCGTCTTTGATAGGGCCGATCTCCGCGGTGAGTTCGAAACAGCGAAAACATGCGTCCGGGGCGCGCTCGGGCTTCAATAAGCCGGCCGCGGCGAGCGGCCGCGCTAGCCTTTCGCGGCGATGGCCTCTGCCATGGCGAGGGTCTGACGCGCAATCTCCGCATGCAGCAGTTCGACCATGCGCCCGTCGAGGCTGATAGCGCCCTTGCCTTGATTTTCGGGCAGGGCGAAAGCCTCGACGATCTTCCGGGCGGTGGCGATCTCCTCAGCCGAGGGTGAGAAGACTTCGTTGCAGGCTGCGATTTGATTGGGATGGATCAGCGTCTTCCCATCCATGCCGAGCGTGCGGCCCTGTACGCATTCAGCCCGGAAGCTGGCCTCATCCGAAAGGGAATTATAGACGCCGTCAACAACGGTCAGCCCAAAAGCCCGCGCCGCTGCAACCGTTAGCGAAAGCCAAGCGATCAGCGGTAGCCTGTCTGCTTGCGCGAGCGCCCGCGTCGCTTTGATCAGATCGTTCGTGCCAAGCACAAAACAGGTAAGAGGAAGCTCCGCCGAGGCCGCCGCCTTGGCAATGTCCTTCAGGTTGAAAATTGCTAGCGGCGTCTCGATCATTGCCCACAGCGCGATTTTGCAATCGGCTGGCGCGTTCCTCCGCGCATGCTCTAAATCATCGGGCGTTTCCACCTTCGGAACGAGAATTGCATCCGGTTTTGCGTCGAGAGCGGCGGCGAAATCCGCAGCCCCATAAGGCGTAGCGAAGCCATTGATGCGGATCACGGTTTCGCGCGGGCCAAAACCTCCGGCTTTCACCGCCTCGCAAACCTGCGCGCGCGCTATGTCCTTCGCATCGGGAGCCACGGCGTCCTCGAGGTCCAAAATCAGTGCATCCGCCGGCAGCGTCTTTGCTTTTTCGAGCGCACGCGCGTTCGAACCCGGCATGTAGAGCACGCTGCGGCGAGGCTTCATGATTTATCTCCTTAAAGTCGCGTTATTTCTCTGGCGCCTTTAGCAAATTGCCTTATATGCAAGCGCACTGGCGCCGCCTTTGCCATACCGGCAAGCTTGCGGCCGTGCGATTCCCATCGAAACGAAGCGCAGCACACAGCCCCGCGATGGCCATATGGCGAAGGTGTTATCCATTTCATCCCAAGTCGTCTATGGCCATATCGGCAATTCCATTGCCGCGTTCGTGTTGCAGCGCATGGGGCACAGCGTTTTAAGCCTGCCCACGATCATACTCTCGAACCGCCCAGGATATGCGGCGATTGCGGGCGGTCCCACCGATCCCAATACGCTCGATGCCATGCTCGAAGCTGCGTTGAGCAATGGCTGGCTCGCCGGCGTTGACGCGATCCTGACAGGCTATCTGCCCACTGCGGAACACGCGGAGCTTTCCCGGACCTGGATCGCGAAGATCAAGGCCCTGAACCCGCGCGCGATCTATCTCTGCGATCCGATCATCGGCGACGAGCCGGGCGGACTCTATATCGGTGAAGCAGCGGCCTGCTCGGTGCGCGGCCGGCTTGTGCCGCTCTCGGATATCCTGACGCCGAACCGCTTCGAGCTTGGCTGGCTTTCCGGATACGCAGTTCCCGATGCGGCTGCAGCCGTAAAGGCTGCGAGGTCTTTGCCTTGCCCCGCTGTGCTCGTGACTTCTGCCCCAATGCGTTCGCCGGACCAGCTCGCGAATATTCTCGTCGAGGGCGACGAAATTGCCGCGACGGCGTGCCCGCGCCAGATTGTGCATGCTCGCGGGACTGGGGATTTCTTCGCGAGCATCTTCCTCGCGCATAAGCTCAACGGACTTAGCAATCGAACCGCCCTTCGCGCCGCGACGGCTGCCATCAGCCTGGTTCTCGCCGCCAGCGAAGGGCGTGGTGAGCTTGCCCTGATCGAAACGCAAGGGAACTGGGCTAAGAGCGAGCCTGCGCTCGCCGCGCTCGCGCCGCTACCCGGCCTCGGCGCGGCGTCATGAGCATTGCCGTCGCGGGCGTTGACGGATGCCGCGGCGGCTGGGTCTGCGTCTTGCGGCAAGTGGAGCCTCCTTTCCGCGAGCGCGCGTTCCTCGCCGCGACCATCGGTGAAATCCTGAACCACCCGGACGCGCCAGAAATCATCGCGATCGACATCCCCATCGGCTTGGCCGGGCGCATAAACGGCGCTGGCCGTGACTGCGACGCGGCTGCGCGGAAAGTTCTGGGCAGGCGCGCCTCCTCAGTGTTCGCGGTGCCTGCCCGGGCTGCGGTGGCGGAGACCTCTTATCGGGGTGCGTGCGCTCGCGCGATGGCTTACTCCGATCCGCCCCGGCAGATCTCCCAGCAAATGTACAGGCTGTTCCCGAAAATCAGGGAGGTGGATGCGGCGATGGACCCGGCATTGCAAAACCGGGTTTACGAGTGCCACCCGGAAGCGGCTTTCTGGGCTATGAACGGGGGCGTGCCGCTCGATGAGCCGAAAAGGCTGCGCGGGCGCCCCCATGGCTCCGGCCTCGAACGGCGCCGCGCCCTGCTTATGGCATGTGGCTTTGGCGGCGAATTCTTACATGAAAAGAAGTTCCGCCACTCCGATGCCGGCCCCGCCGATCTTCTCGACGCATGCGCATGCGCCTGGACCGCAGCCCGCGTGTATAGATGCGAGGCGATCCGCTTTCCAGAGCGCCCGCCGCTCGATGCCAAAGGTCTTCGGATGGAAATCCTCGCCTGACGTCAATATCCGCCCTTGCGGCGGCTTTCGGGCAGGCCGGCGATGCGTCCGCCTTGCTTGGAAGGATCGAGAGGGAAAAGGTCGTAAAGCGTCTTCTGGTCGAGCTTCGCGTTCCATTTCTCGGACATCGCCTTGAGGATGGTGCGAGTGTTCGGCGTGTTCTGATTGTTGTTGAAATACTCATCGCGCAAATAGTCGATGAGATCCCAATGCCGGTCCGTGAGGGTGATCTGATCGAGACCGGCGATATGCTGGGCCAATTCCTTGCTCCAGTCGTCTTGGTTGACGAGATAGCCGGTTGCGGTGGCTTCGATTGTTTTGCCCTCGAATTCGTATGCCATGACATTTCCCCATATCGGTTTCTATGCGTGCGGCCCTGAGCGCAGCCGCAGCTTATTCGTTGCGGCTGGTTCGCTCCGGTCCAGCAAGATGCGCGCCATCATATCAAAAGGTTTGAATATTTGAATATAGCATTTTGCACTCATACCGGATCTGGCTGAATGTCCATGCAAAACGCCGACACTCATGGTTCGAGACGGCCTTCGGCCTCCTCACCATGAGGCCCGGCCTCATCCTGAGGAGCCGCATAGCGGCGTCTCGAAGGATGAGGGGCGCCATCGAACTCCGCGGCTCCGACGCCTACTTTTTCCGCCAGGTGAAAATTGCCGTCGCCGAAAAATTCAAAACCGTGCTCACCGCCACGCCGCTCAGCGAGGCGAAGGTCAATACATATTTACTTCCGCGCAGACCTTCCGGGAACCAGGACAACACCTGCCCGGCGAAAGAAACGCTTACAACTGCGCCCATACTGCAGATGGCCAGGAAGGAGACGAGGCCGCGCAACATCGCCCAGCCGCGCAGGCGCTTGTCGCGGTATGTCAAAAGGTTGTTCAAAAAGAAGTTTGAAGTGGCGGCTATAACGGTTGCGATAGCCTGCGCCGCCTCGAATTGTATTGCGCGGTCTGGGGAGAAGCTCGCTGCCGCGCCTGAAAGAATGGTGCTCCAAAAGACCGCGAGATGGACAAGTACTCCGCTTGCGCCAACAAGGCTGAACAAGATCAGCCGGACGGGAATAAACTTGCCGAACAGTTTATCCGCCAGGAGCACCAGATACTCCCAAATTGTGAGCGTATCGAGTTTACTTTCTCCATGCAGACGGGGCCGGAATTGATAGGACAGCTCACGGAATTGCAGGGGCCGGCTGGAAGAGGCGAATATATCAACGAGGATCTTGTTGCCGATGCCGGAGAGATTGCGGATCGATCCTTCGAACACCTCGCGCCTGGCCATGAAGAAGCCGCTGACCGGATCGGTGAGTTGCGCGCGAAGGATCATTTGCGCCAGCCGCGTTGCGATGAAGCTCATGCCCTGGCGCGCGCGTGAGAAACCCTCCGAAAGCTTGCGCTCCGTATAGCGGCTGCCGATGACAACGTCGGCATCCCCGGTTTGCAGAATCTCAAGCATGCGCGGCAGCAGCGTCTCGTCATGCTGCAAGTCGGCGTCGATGATGGCGATGTAAGGCGCGGACGAGGCGAGCACGGCTTCGGCGCATGCCGAGGTCAGGCCGCGCCGGCCGAGGCGCTGGACGCACCGCACCCTGGCATCGAGCCTTGCCAGCTCCCGCACGCGCTTCGCTGTGCCATCGGGCGAATCGTCGTCGACGAAGATCACCTCCCAGTGGATGCCATCGAGCGCAGCGGACAGCTTCGCGATCAGCGGCTCGACATTGTCCCGCTCGTTGAAGGTGGGCGCGATGACGGTGAGGCCGGGTCCCTTTCGAAGTACGATCGCCGGATCGGCCCGCCGCGAGCCGGTTGTTTCTAGTTGCATGCCCTATCCTGATTTGGCGCTGCCCCGCAGCCGCGCCCTTTCACCCGATCGAAAAGCCCGCCCCGGTAACCCGTGAGAAGGTGCACATCATAAGCATCGCGGGAATGAAATCCAGCCTCGCGCTGAAGCGTGGTTAGGGGCCGCGAATTTTCGAAGTGAGAGGAAGCGCGTGCGGGATCCCCGCCTTTGCGCAAGACCAGCAGCGCCGGCGCGTTTTTGAGCCTGGTTTCATCGGGCGCTGGCAAATTTGCATACCGGATGCGCTCATTGATTTGCCAGACGGGTTGCTGTTTTGAGCTGTAGAAAGCCAGTTCGCCCGTAATCGCATAGCGATCAGTCAAGACGGCAGCCGCGCCATAGTCGCGTTGCAGGCGCTCGACATCCCGGCCGAGCTTTGCCCAGCCTTTCAGCCGCGCCGTTGGGTCTTTCTTCGCCTCGATAGGAAGGACGCCAAGTCCAAGTTGGAGAAACGCTGCAAGGGTGAATGAGATCCCGAGCCATGGCGCGAAGCGGAAGCTGAAGTCAATCCAGCGGGACGCTTGTTTCTCTTCGCGGAAGGCCAGGAAGCTATGGACGGCAGCCAAAATCGCCACTGGGTAGACCAAGCCCGGCCAATTCGCTTGGATTTTTTGGCTAGCAGCATGAACGAAGAAAAAAACGAAGACCGGAACGGCGATGGCGCCAAGCAAAAGCCAGCGCGGGTCGCGGCGCCTCAGCCCGCGCAGGAGCGCATAAAAGCTTCCGAAGAGGCAGAAGGCGAAAATGATTGGCGAGGCGAGGCCTGCCTGGCCGCCAAATAGTTCCGCGATGCTCAGGAGCGCATTGGCAGGCTTGTCTTTAATGCCATGCCCGGCTTGCTTCGCGAAGGAGGTCCAATCGTGTGCGTAGTTCCAGTAGAAGACGGGCGCAACAATGAACATTGCGATGGCGGCGCCGAGATAGGGTTCCGGGCGCTTGAACCAGCGCCGGCCTTCCGCCGATGCGATTATCCAAAGGAAGACTCCTGGCAAGAGCAGCACCGCTGTGTATTTGCTCATGAAGGCAAGGCCAAGCGCCGCGCCAATGCCATACCACCACACGCCGCGCCCGGTCTCGATGAGCTTCGCAAGCGCAAAGAGCGTGAGGGTCACAAAGAAAGCGAGCGGCGTGTCGGGTGTCGCGATGATGGCGGCAGCATTTAACAAGAGCGTCGCATTGAGCCAGATGACGCAGAGCAGCGCCGCGCTCCGGTCGCGGAACAGGCTGAGGCTCGTGCAATAAAGCAGGTAAGATCCGGCAAGCGAACTGAGCAGTCCAACAAACCGGACGCCTATTGCCGTGTCGCCGAAAATCGTTGTGCCCGCTCTGATCCAATAGGCGATCATTGGCGGATGATCGTAATAGCTGGCCGCCAGATGCGTGGACCACAGCCAATAATAAGCTTCGTCCTCGGCGAGATCCGTTGTGGCGGCAAGGATCAGGCGAAAAAGTGCGAGAACGCCAATCGCCGCAAGACCGAGGCGGATGCCGGCATCCTCCGCGATGGCGCCCGCGTTTAGTCCCAGCCCGCCAACGCTGGATCTGTCCCCGATGGAGGCCATTCGACTTCCTTTATGCTTTTGCAAGCGCCCGTTGAGCCAGGCCGATGCTGCCGGCAGCCTTGGCTTTACCGGAAGAGTTGCATGCCGGCAGCCGGACGTGAAGCCTATTAAACGGCAAAACCATGGCTTTACCTTAATGCCGATGGGGCTTTCCCTTGGCAGCAAGGCGTGGTAGGGCGAGGCGCCTTTGAGAGAGGAAGTGGGAACCATGACCGAGTTAAGCCCCGGCGGCCATAGTGCGGGCCTTTCCTGGCCGCACCCATTGCCCAGCTGCTGGTGCGTGACCGATGGCCGGCCCGGCATGGAGAACCAGGCAGTGGGGCTCGCCGAAGCCATGGGGCTGACGCCGTCCGTAAAGCGCGTCCTCCTCAAGACGCCGTGGCGCATTCTCAGCCCGCACATCACCGCATTCAAGCGCTTCGCGATGAGCGAAAAAGGCGACCGGCTCGAAGCGCCCTGGCCTGATATTTTGATTGCGACCGGACGGCCGAGCATCCTGCCCTCGCTGTTTGTGAAAGGCCAAAGCGGCGAGCGGACTTTCACCGTGCAGCTTCAGGATCCGGTTTCGCTTCGCCACCGCTTCAACTGCATTGTGGTGCCGGCGCATGATGGACTTTCCGGGGCAAATGTCATTGTCATGGATGGCGCGCTTCACAGGATCACGCCGCAAAGGCTCGCCGCCGAAGCGCCTCGATGGGCCGATGCGTTCAGCGCAATTCCGCAGCCGAGGGTGTCTGTTCTGATCGGTGGAAACAACTCCCGCTACCGGCTTGGCGAGGCAGAAATTCAGGAACTCGCCGCACAGCTCAGAGCGCTCTCAGAACAGGGCTGGGGGCTTCTCATCACGGGATCGCGCCGGACCGGCGAAGCGAATATTGAAGCTTTGCGGCGGGCGCTTTCGGGTTGCGCCGCTTTCATTTCAGATGGGGGAGGCAACAACCCCTATTTCGGAATGCTGGCGCAGGCCGATGCCTTCATCGTGACCTGCGACTCCGTCAACATGATTTCGGAAGCCTGCAGCACTGGCAAGCCTGTGCATGTCGCGATGCTGCCGGCTCAAGGCCGGCGCGGCGCGAGCGAACGCGACAAGTTCTCCCGTTTTCACCGCAGCCTCGAAAATAGCGGACGTATTCGCTTGTTCAGGGGAAAGATCGAGGCATGGACCTATCAGCCTCTGCGAGAGATGGAGCGGGCCGCACGCCTCATCCAGGAAGCCTATCTCTCCCGGTAGGGCTCCTAAATCAACTTATAGTTGTAATCTTATAGATACTCAATCAATTAAATCTTGTGACAAGATTGCCGATGGACATAAACTTGCGACTCAACTAACTCCCCACGTCTGTTGCAGAATTGTATCGCATCCGCAAAGATTTAAGCTTTGCCAAATCTTCGCCGCGAAGCTCACGTTCTCTGCAATTATCGGCTATGAAGGGAAAACCGGCATGAAAACACTTATGACTGTCATTGGCGGGCTCTTGCTCGCGCTTGGGCTGACGCCGGCCGCTGGCGCTGCCACGCGCATCGGAATGCTGCGCTGCCATGTTGAAGGCGGCTCTGGCTATATCGTTGGCTCGTCCCACGCAGCGCGCTGCGTCTTCACCAGTGAATCGGGCAAGCGCGAGGTCTATCGCGGCCGCGTGAAGCGCATCGGCATCGATGTTGGCTACACCGGCGATGCCGTTATTCTGTGGGCGGTTTTCGCGCCAAGCTCGCTCCGGCATCGCGCTCTCGCCGGCGACTATGCCGGCGCCTCGGCTGACGTTGCAGTCGGTATCGGCGGCGGCGCAAACGTCCTCGTTGGCGGCAATCGCGGCACGATCTCGCTCCAGCCGTTAAGCCTAAAGGCCGAGAAGGGCCTTGCGGTAGGGGTTGGCGCTGGCAAGCTCGAATTGCGGTAAGCTCTCCGTTTTTGCATTTGCAGCGGGGCCTGGACAGCGTCCAGGCCCCTATTCATTTAA
>CAZCIF010000009.1:0-19619 GCA_964498645.1 uncultured Rhodomicrobium sp.
TGCTTCGGATCCAGCTGCGACTCAAAAATCTCGCTCGCGACCAGCTCCTCAAGCACCCTTGCGCCGGTGCTCCATTTGCCTGTCGCGGTTTTCTTCGCGCCCGGCAGGCCGGACTTGCCGAACAGCAAGTCCGAAACCTGCTGCGCCGAGCCGATGTTGAAGCGCATGCCGGCGAGCGCGTAAATTTCGTCTTCGATACGGCCAAGGCTCTGCGCGAACTCGCCCGACAGCCGCGACAGCACCGCCCGGTCCACCATCACGCCCGCAAGCTCCATTTCGCCGAGTATGGCGGGCATGGAGCGTTCCAGGGTTTCGTAAACGGCGGCCATGCCTTCCGCGGCGAGCCGCGCCTTGAAAAGATGCCACAGGCGCAGCGTGACGTCTGCGTCCTCGGCGGAATATTCCGTGGCTTTATCGAGGGGAACGCAATCGAACGCGACCTGAGCCTTACCCTTGCCCGCGACATCGTTGAAGGCAATCGGCGTATGCCCGAGATGGCGCTTGGACAGCTCGTCCATACCGAAGCCCGCGAGCCCGCCCCGGCCCTGATCCACGGAATAGGCCATGAGCATGGTATCGTCATAGGGCGAGAGCCGCACGCCATAGCGGCGCATCACCACAAGATCGTATTTGATGTTCTGACCGATCTTGAGCACGCTTTCGTCCTCGAGCAGCGCTTTGAGGCGCGGCAGCGCATGCTCCATCGGCAGCTGATTGATCTCGCCCGCCCCCGAAAAGTCGAGGCCGCCGCCGTTGCGGTGACCAAGCGGAATGTAGCAGGCGCGGTTCGGCTCTAGCGCCAGCGCGACCCCGCACAGGCGCGCCGAAACCGCGTCGAGGTCCGTGGTCTCGGTATCGAAGGCAACGAAGCCCTGCTCCGTTGCGGCGGCGATCCAATCTTCGAGCGTCTGCAAGTCCGTAACCTGCACATAGGAGGCACGATCGAACGGAAGCGGCTTCAACCAGTCCATCACCCGGCGCAGTTCCGCTTGAGGGCTGGATGCAGGTGCCTCTCCCGTGTCTTTGGGCTTCGCGGACTGGGGCGTTTGCGGCGCAGGGACGGGCGGATGGCCTGTCTCGCCCGCAGGCGGAGGCTCGACGCCGAAGGCTTCCGAGATCCGCTTCGTCAGCGAATTGAATTCCATGGCGCGCAGAAAGGCCAGAAGCACATGCGGGTCCGTATCTTCCACGGCGGTGAGATCGAGAAGGCGCTCCACTGGCACGTTCTTGTCCAGCTCGACCAGCCGCTTCGACAGGCGCGCTTGATCCGCGAACTCGATCAGCCGCTCGCGGCGCATCTTCTGCTTGATCGAGGACGCGTTTGCGAGCAGCGTTTCGAGATCGCCATACTCGCCGATCAGCCCGGCGGCGGTCTTCACGCCGATGCCCGGCACGCCCGGCACATTGTCGACGGCATCGCCCGCGAGCGCCTGCACATCCACGACCTTGTCCGGCATCACACCGAATTTTTCGATCACCTCCGGCTCGCCGATCAGCTTGTTCTTCATGGTGTCGAGCATCAGGACGCCCGGCTCGATGAGCTGCATCAAGTCCTTGTCGGAGGAGACGATCACCACCTCGCCGCCAGCCTCGACGGCCTGGCGCGCATAGGTCGCGATGATGTCGTCGGCCTCGTAGCCCTCCTGCTCGATGCAGGCGACGTTGAAGGCGCGCACCGCGTCGCGGATCAGCGAGAATTGCGGCACGAGCTCGGCCGGCGGCTCGGGCCGGTGCGCCTTGTATTCGGGCGCGATCGCATGGCGGAAGGTGACCGCGCTGTGGTCGAAAATCACGGCCAGATGCGTGGGGCGCTTGCCGGCCTTCGTCTCGCGCAAGAGCTTCCAGAGCATGCTGCAAAAGCCATGCACCGCGCCGACGGGCAGCCCGTCCGAGGGGCGCGTCAAGGGCGGCAGCGCGTGGAAGGCGCGGAAGATGTAGCCCGAGCCGTCTATGAGATAGACGCGGCTGCCGGGCGGGATGGCGGCTTCGGGCTGCGCAGGCGGCCGCGCGGCGCCGGGCTGTTCGAGAACGAGATTCGTCATGGGTTAACTATAGGCATTCACCGCCAGCGTGCAATCCGCCGTCTTTCGCGACGGCATCGGCCGAGCGATTGCCGGACTCGCCGATTTTGCCGGGAAGCGCGGCTGGGGCTTTGCCCCAGCAACAAGAACAAAAAGAGGAGGAAGGAAGTAAAGAGGCGAAGAAGCAGGAGGTTAAAGCGTTCTGGCGAGACGGAAGCCGGTACCGTATTTCCGGTGCCCGGACCTGTAGCGATTCGCAGCGCGCAGATTCCTCGCATTGTAGACCCAGGAGCCGCCGCGAACAACATGGAGGCTACAATCGCCGGTTGTCCAGGCCGAGCCATCCTCCGGCGCACCATTGTAATTCCCGTTCCAGCAATCCTCGCACCATTCCCACACATTGCCGTGGACCTGATATAACCCCCAATGGTTCGGCTGGAACGACTTCACCGGGACTGTCTTCTGCCGGAATTCGCCCTTCTCGCCGCCGCCATAGGTATAGTTCCCATTATAATTCGCTTGCTCCGTCGAGATCGGCGAACCCCACCAGAACGGCGTTGTAGTTCCCGCACGGCACACATATTCCCATTCCGCTTCCGAAAGGAGGCGGTAGTCCTTACCCGTCTTCCCGCTCAGCCACTCCGCATAAGCCTTCGCATCGTCCCAATTCACGCAAACAACCGGATGGCTATCGTCCTGGGAGAAGCCCGGATTGCGGAATGAGCGTCCCTTGCGCGTTTCCCATTTCCCGTTCTCATAAGTTAAGGCTTCATCGGGAACGCTGTATCCCGTCTCATTGACGAAGGCCGAGAACTCGCCGCGCGTAACCGCATAACGCCCAACCGCGAACGGTTTGGCAATCGTAACCTTATGCTGAGGAGCTTCACTGCTCTGGTGGCCCTCTTCCTTTTCGGGCGAGCCCATCATGAATGAGCCTGCGGGCGCAACCACCATTTCCGGCGCGAACTCCGCGTCCTTAAACCCCTCGGTCTTGCCCTTTCCCGGCAGAAACCACCGCCCCTGAGAGTTGGTCACCTGGGCCGCGTCAATCTCGACGCGCCCATCGCCGCGATAATGCGCCCGCCGCCGCTCCGCTTCGGCTTTCGCGCGTTCCCGCAGCAGCACCTCCACAGCCGCAAGCCGCTGTTTGGCCTTCACCGCCCAGAGCCGCTCGCTGTTCCCGTATTGCTTCATGTAAGCTTCGAGAGTGTCCACATCCTCGCTTTCCGCGATGCCAAATCGCTCCCAATCGCGCTCTGCGGGTGAAACCGCATGCGGCTGCGGAAGGGGAGGACGCGCGAAGGAGAGCGGCTCCTCTTTCGCCTCAACCGGCGCCTCCAGCGCAAAGGTTTTGAGCGAGGGCGCGCCGAAACGGCGCCAATCCTCCTCATATTCGCGCATAGCTTCAAAATTAAGCTCCGGTGCGCGTCCAACTCTTTGCTTCAACGCAACGAGAAGCAGATCGAGGGCATGATCGCGCGGCGCGCCGCCCCAGCCGGTGAGGTCAACGTAGTCCTTGCGGTCAAAATCCACGCGAAGGTCGCAAGGCTCGATTTTCGCCGGCACCAAGATGCCAAGCTTTGCAGCCAGCGCCGCCTCGTCGGCCACCCATTCCGAGCGCACGGACATGGAGCACCAAAGCACGATCAGCGCCTTGGCGCCGCGGATTTTCGCGTCGATCTGCGCGGCGAAATCCCGGCCCTTCACGAGGCTATAGTCGTACCAAACCGTGTAGCCATAGCGTTGGAGAATTTTCGCGAGGTGCGCCGCAGCCCTGCGCCGCTCGCTCTTATAGGAAATGAAAACTTCATCCATGCGCAAACGCCAATTGATCAAGCAGCTGAGACTTACCTCAAGTCACAGCCACCGTCTCGCGTTTCTTCGGCGGGTGCAGCCCGGCGGTTGCAGGCGGGCGCGGCTTCCGCTATGGTCTTCGATAGGCACCCGTAGCTCAGCTGGATAGAGTACAAGATTCCGAATCTTGGGGTCAGAGGTTCAAGTCCTCTCGGGTGCGCCAATTGACTCATTGTCCAGCCCGGAGACATGGGTAACGTTTTGTACCTAAGACATGGGTGACAGCCCTGGGCCGGAGGGCTTGCCGGGAGTTGCGAGGCCGCGCGCCCGGTTTGGTCCATGGGGACCACTCCGCATTTTACAGCCGCACGTGAGGCTTAAAAGTCGCCCTCCTTAGCATAAGGCCGGCACCACAAGATCGCCTGCAACAGCACCGACTTGGTCCAGGCAGCGTGCATCGCTTCGACCTCGGCTTCGGAATGGCCTTTCCTGGCAAGGAACGGCTTCATGGTGATCGAGACCGGCATCACGAGGGCGAGCAGGTAGCGCATGGGGATGTGCGGCGCCGCGTTGACGCCGTCGGTCTTGTTCTTGCCCGAGCGGTGATGGCGGCGGCCGATTTCATCGGCCCAAGCAAGCCACGCCTCGTCGTATTCGGCCCGGCAGGTGTCGAGAATCCACTGGCCGAAGCGCTTGCGGACGGCATCGAGATAGGCAGGGATCGGCTGGCCGGTCTTTGGATCGCTGAAATACGCCAGCAGATGCGGCGCCGAACCGACGAAACCGTACCAGACGTCGAGGATCGCCTCGACCTGGTCCTTGACCACCTCATGCGCCTTCCTGAGCGCAGCGATGTCGCCGTCGCCAAAAAGCAGCGACGCCTTCAGCGTTGCGAGTTCGTCCATGGTGACCGGAGACTTCGGCAGTGCCGGATCGCCAAGCCGGTAGCCGGGGATGGAAACCGCCGTCATTTAGTGCGCTCCTGTGTTGCCAAATGATTGCTGCTAGCATCACTGCCAATCATTAATTTCGAGTAGCAATCATGAACCGGCCGGCCGCATCGAGCGGCCTGGCTCTAATTCATCCGGACCGTGAGGTTGACACCGGTCGTGAAGTTGAGCGCATCGTTAGACTTGATGCGCGTCCCAATTTGCGTGCCAACGATCCCCCAAGGAGCGCCGCCGGCGAGATCGTTATTATTGTAAACAACACTCGGGACGTAGCTTAGATATTCGCCCTGGCCGAACAAGCCCACCGCGCTCCAGCCAAGTTCGCGGTTCAGGCCAACGCGGACCGTTCCGATGAAGGAGCCGCGATCCAGGCTTGCGTTGACGATCCCGATGTCCTTGACGTATCCGGTACCCATAAGCGGCGTATAGCCATAAAAGCGGCCTTGATATTGGGTGTCGGTGTAATAGAGGCCGGCCGTGCCATCGAGGGCGACGGCCCAGCCTTCGCCGAGCGCTGCTTTCTGCTCGACCCCGACAAAACCGCCATAATAGTGCGTGTTCAGTTCTTCCTTGTACTGTGCGGGATCGAACACGAGCGGATCACTGGATGTCAACTTTGCGTTCCGGTCGATCCAGCGCGCGGCCACGCCCACCTTGAAGGGCGAAAGGAATTGCGCCGGCGGCCCATCCTTTAATCCTCCTCCGGCCCATTCGCCGAGCCGGGCATCGAGCGCGGCGCCGTAATAATTCACGTTCCGGCTTGCCGTGACGTAGAGCTCGCCGAAGGGCCCGGTGTTATTCTCCTTCGTGTGATCGGAATCGGCAATATTTACAATCGCGCAATCCGTGGTGAGGCTGTACATACAGTGCGAATGTGCTGAGTCCTGATAATTGGCGAAGAAGCCTGAAAGCCCGAAACTGAAGTGGTGTCCATTCGGCCACGCCGATTCTGCAAAATTTGCAAGACGGACATCCGTGCGCCAGCCATCGATATCGCCATCGGCATTCTTCTTCTGCTCAAGAGCCCGGTCGAAGAAAGGTCCGCCGGTAACGGTGACCATTTTCATATCGGGCAATCCGAACCAGGAATATCCAGTCCAAACGGTTAGCTCCGAGCCAGCGAGCCCATGGCTATCGGCCAGCCGCGCGAACAGGCTTTCGAGACTTTCTCCATGCCAGAGGTCCTGGCCATCCGGAACGATACGAACACCCGCCATAATCCTCACTTCGTTATATTCGAGGTTCCTCCAATCAAACTCGTAGTTTTGATAGTAGAGAGCCGTGTAAAATTGCACATGATTATTGTAGTCCCACGCCGCTTGGGCATTGGCATAGTTGGAATGATAATGGACGTCACTGCCAATGTCCTTCACAGCCTGCCATCCACCCGCCGCGGCGACGGTAACGCCGGGAACGGGCAGATACGTCGCCTTAACAGTGTAGGCGCGAACGTCCGACAAGACCGCGAAGTTGGTGGATGGCTCGCCGATAAACCGTTCCATGGAACCTGTGAAGAAGAAGAAGGGTGAAGGCCGCCATGTCAGGCTGGCATCGAAAAAGTTGGAGTAATAGGAGGTTATGCGGCGGTCGTCCGTATCGCGCCAATTGAAGCGCCAGCCTATGTCGGTGGAAAGGTATGGCGAAATAGGGACTCTAACCCCGGCCTTGGCATCGTAATCGTCCGCGCTGCGGTTGACGAGCTCTGGAATAGGCTGATCGGTATATTCGACACGCGCAGCGATGACTTCGGCATAGGGGGCAACGCGCCAGCCGTTGCCCAGCAGGCCGGTCCAGGTTGCGTCGGTGCGGTTGTAGTTGAATGCCGAGGTCAGGAAGAGCGGCGAGGGAACCAAGCCTACATTATTCAGATATTGCACGTCCAGAAAGCGCGCTCGCAGAGCACTTGAAACAAGCTCGTCGCGATAGCCGAATTCTATGTTCGCTCCCCCTGTCCGGTTCTTATTTATGCTTTGCCCGTCATAATCGAGAAACGCGCCTGACGAGACCGTGAGTCCCGGCTGAACGAGATAGGTGACATTACCCTTCACGATACCGGCGAAGCGAAGCGACTCGTCGAAGGTGGAATCATTGAAATAGTCGAGCATGCTTCCAGCAGCGTACAGGTTTGCCACCATGCGCTGGGTCACTTTGCTTAAGTTGAAGCCCACGCCTGAGCGGATGAAGCCCGAACCCTTTTGGTTGAAGAAGGTTTGGCTGGGATTGGAATCAAAGCCGATTTCGCTGAAGGCTTGAGGCACGAAGGTTACCCCCGGAGCGAGCACGAAACCGATAGGTGCAGACGCAGTCTCCGCTACGGCGGGAACTGTATCGGCTTTCCATGGCGTGACTGAGCTGGCGGCCTGGGCAGTTTGGACCGCCACAGGCTGAAGGGCCGAAGCCGCCGCCAACAATGCAGTAACGCTGATGACTGAACGCCCCATTTGGTCCTCCCATGCGCTAGGGTTCGGGCATGACGTAGCCGTCGCCCTGCAAGCTCCGCTCGCAGTGTTTGCTTCCGCGGAAAACGGTTGACTTAAGACCTGCTGCAAATGCCGCTATGCGGGTTGACCCGCGACTGAATGGCTAGCGGCTGCCTTTACTTGATGCGACGGGGATCGCGGAGTAGCCGCTGCTTCGTGTCCACAGCGTTCCCTCGACCTCTACCGCTGCACTCGTTCCGAATTGAGTTGCGCGCGCGATGGCGATCGCCACTTCCCGCGCGACAGCATATTTCTTGCCGTTTATGACTATGGTTACTTGCGTCGCGGATCTTCCCTTTGAAATTGAATTTCTGCCCTTGGCTATAGTGTGAGTGATGGCGTTGCTGTCCACCGTAACGTCTGCCTCGACGGCCGTGTTTACGGTTGTCGTATCCCATACTGTTGCAGCAACGGCTAACGGGGTCGCGCCTGCTATGCCTCCGGTTGTAGCAGTGAAGCTGAAGCCGGCACCCGCGGCAATGATGGTCACCGAATCTTCAGCAACGGAAGCCCCTCTTGCCGAGTGTTCAGCCGTAGTGCGCGCTTTGCTTTGCTCCACCAAGCTCGGTTCGGAATATCCGCCTCCCGCGCGAGCTGCCGGAGCGCTCCACAGAAGCGGGAGAACCAGGGCGGAGCAAGTCAAGATCCAATACGGTCTGGATTTCGCGGGGCGCATGTGAGTCCCTTCCTTAGGCGATACAGGAAAGAAGAACTGGCCCGCTACTAAGGGTTTGCCCGCAGAAGGCCAGTTCCGTTTAGGCGGGATGCCGCCTAGTTAGGCAAGCCATGGCTGTGGCTGCTGGTGTTCAAGCCGCCGCCAACAATGATCGCACCACCGAGGCCTTCGCCAACGCCGGAAGCGTTATGCGCCACGGCGCTGGATTGAATCTCACCATACAAGTTCTTAGCAACGACTTTGTTGGTCGCCGTGGAGACACCGCCCTTGCCGCGCAGCGTAGAAACCGAGACGCAGTTGCAGTCCGGCCGGCCGTGGCCGTCGACTAAGCCGTCAGCAGGGCTATTGGGGCCGATGCTGCCCGTGCTATAACCGCTTACAGTGCCGGTCGTGCTCTTGTTCAACAGAAAGGAATCGCCGCCCTTTGAAGCGAGATTAGCGATGCCACTGGCGTCGGCTGCGCCGGTTGCCCACTTACCGGTGTTGCCGCCAAACGACAAAGACCCGCCAACGCCGGCACTGAAGTGTTGCGACGTATTGGGACTATTAAAAAATCCCGGCATGCTCCCCAGATCCACAGACTGGGCGAAAGCCGGCGCCGAAATGAGAACAGAAACGGCGGCAGCCGTCAGTACACTGAAAAGTTTCATGATTATCTCCCCTGGCGCCCCACGCTGGAACGCCTAGTTGCCAGATTTTAGACTTACCGCCGCCTCAGGTATTGCAATCCTGGGTTGCGGCTCAAGACATGTAAGCGATTCGGGGAAGAAAGGTCTCGCCTATTCAATCATGGCAACAATATTTCAGTGATTGCGCCAAAATCGCAACATTACTACATAAAGCCAGTATAGGTTGTATTTTACCTGGAAAGCACTCAACCTAATAACTATATTAGTTGTACATTCCTGTTGCTCCTTCCGATTTCAACTTGCCGGCCTAAAGCTCCAGCACCATTCCGTCGAACGCGGGCACAACCTTCGGGGGAAGCTTCGCCGCAAGCTCGTCATAGTCGATATCGACGTGCAAATGCGTCAGCACGGCGCGCTCAGGGTTCATGCGCTCGATCCAGTCGAGCGCCTTTGTCAGGTTGAGGTGGCTTGGATGCGGTACGTAGCGGAGCGTATTCAAAATCCAGAGGTCAAGCCGGCGGACGTGTGGCAAGGCTTCATCAGGCAAATCGTTCAAGTCGCAGGAATAGGCCACGCCTTCGACACGAAGCCCAAGCGTGTCGATGTCGCCGTGGATTTGCCGGAAAGGCTGAAAGGTAAGATCGCCGCCAGGCCCGCTGATCGTAACCGGCGCGAGATCTTCGATGAGGTGGCCCGTGACAATCGCAGGATATGTCGACCCGGCGGGCGTCTCAAAGCAATAGTCGAAGCGGCTGCGCAAGAGGCCGAGCGTGCGGGGATCGGCCCAAATGTCGATGCGGCGGCGCTGCGTGTAGGACAGCATCCTCAGATCGTCGATCCCGTGGGTGTGATCGGCATGATCATGGGTGTATATCACCCCGTCGAGCCGTTTAACGTCCGCGGCGAGAAGCTGCTCGCGCAGGTCGGGCGATGTGTCGACAAGCACCACTGTCCGGCCTTCGGGCGCGATCTTCTCGACAAGGATCGAGCAGCGCCGGCGCCGGTTCTTCGGGTTGCTTGGATTGCATGCGCCCCAATCGTTGCCCACGCGGGGAACGCCCGTGGAAGAGCCGCAGCCAAGTATCGTGACACGAAGCGTCATGCGGCGCTGCCAGCCTTGGCGGCTTCATCCGCCACGTTTTTTGCCTTTGCGAACAGCGTGAAGAAGTTCGCGGTTGTGATATCCGCGATTTCGGTTTCGCTCACTCCCTTTACGTCCGCCAGCATCTTGGCGGTGTGGCGCACAAAGGCGGGTTCGTTGCGTTTACCGCGGAGCGGCTGCGGCGCGAGGAAGGGCGCATCGGTTTCGACGAGAAGCCGGTCTACCGGCAGCGCGGCAGCGAGCTCCCGCAACTCCTTGGATTTCGGAAAGGTCAGGATCCCGGAGAACGACACATAGAGCCCAAGCTCGATGCCGGTTTCGGCGAGAGCGCGCCCGCCCGTGTAACAATGAAGCAGCGCCTTGAACGAGCCTTTCGCCATCTCCTCGCGAAGGATGCGCGCCGTATCCTCATCGGCGTCGCGGGTATGAATGACGAGCGGCAGCCCCGTTTCCCGCGCCGCTGCGATATGCCGCCGGAAGCCTGCTTCCTGATCCTCCCGGCTGCTCTTCTGATAAAAGTAATCGAGGCCCGCTTCGCCGATAGCCACGACGCGCGGATGGGCGGTTAGCCCGGCGATCTCGTCCACCGTGACGCCGCGCTCCTCCGTCGCCGAATGCGGATGCGTACCAACGGAGCAGGTCACGTCCGGAAAGCGCCCGGCGATCGCCAGGACATCGGGGAATTTCCGCACGAGCGTGCAGATCGTGAGCATGTGTCCGATGCCAGCGCTTCTGGCGCGGGCGACGGTCTCGTTGACTTCGGCGGCGAAGTCCGGAAAATCCAGGTGGCAATGACTATCGACTAACATGATACGTTCCGCAGGTTACAACGCACGCGAATTATAACAAATCAGCCAGCGATCCTACTCTGCAGCGCGAGCATCGTCCTCAACATAGCGCGGGAAAACCGGTTGTGGGGTGGCGAGTGGCGTTGCAGGCTTCAACGCACCTTCCTTCGATGGCGGCGCGAAGCTCCGCTCATCCTTCGGCACGCCGGGCTGAGCGAGGGATTGCACCGCGGAAGCCGGCACATAAGGCTGACTCAGGATCGCTATACGCCGCACCACCTCGGCCGTAACGTAGAGCACGGTGCCCATGCGGGACGGGTTGGTCTTCTTGAGCGACCACGGCTCCTGCGCCGCGAAATAGCGGTTCGCGTCAGCAACCACCTGCCAAATCGCCTCGATTGCCTTGTGAATGGCCTGCCGGTCCATGGCCTCGCGGCAATTGGCAAGAAGCCCGGACGCTGCGTCAAGAAGGGCTTCGTCCGCTTCGCTGAATGCGGCCGGTTCGGGGATAAGGCTTGCGCAGTTCTTCGCGATCATTGAGAGCGACCGCTGAGCGAGATTGCCGAAATCGTTGGCGAGGTCCGCGTTGATGCGGTTGACGATGGCTTCGTGGGTGAAGCTCCCATCCTGGCCAAACGGCACTTCCCGCAGGAAAAAGTAGCGTATCTGATCCGCGCCATAGGTATTGGCCATGTCGAGCGGGGCAATGACATTGCCCACCGACTTCGACATCTTCTCACCCTTGTTGTAGAGGAACCCGTGGCTGAATATCCGCTCCGGCAGGGGAATTTTCGCAGACATAAGAAAGGCCGGCCAATAGACCGCGTGGAATCGTGTGATGTCCTTGCCGATGACATGCACCTGCGCCGGCCAGCGTTCTTTCCAAACCTTCGAGCGGATCTTGGGAAATCCCGCCGCTGTGATGTAGTTCGTAAGCGCATCGACCCAGACATAGACGATATGCCCTGGCGCGCCCGGCACCGGG
The DNA here is from genome assembly GCA_964498645.1 of uncultured Rhodomicrobium sp. Taxonomy (GTDB): domain Bacteria; phylum Pseudomonadota; class Alphaproteobacteria; order Rhizobiales; family Rhodomicrobiaceae; genus Rhodomicrobium. The sequence continues at coordinate 11,426 of CAZCIF010000009.1, forward strand.
ATGCCCCAATCGAGCGTCGTTCGCGAAATTGAAAGGTCCTGCAGGCCGCCTTTCACGAAGCTCACGATTTCGTTGCGGCGCTCGGGCGGCAGGATGAAATCTGGATTCTGCTCGTAAAGCTTGAGCAGCTTCTTCTCGTACTTCGACAGCCGGAAAAAATAGGTCTGCTCCTCCGTCCACTCCACGGGCGTACCCTGCGGGCCAAGGCGCACGCCGTTCGCACCGAGCACGGTTTCGCTTTCGGCGTAAAAGGCTTCGTCGCGGACCGAATACCAGCCCTGATAGCCGGCAAGATAAATATCGCCCGCCTTCTCCATGCGGCGCCAGATTTCAGCGACCGATTCAAAATGGCGCGGCTCTCTCGTACTGATGAAATCGTCGTAGCTGACGTGCAGCGCCGAAAGCATATCCTTGAACTTCGGCGTGTTTTCTTCGGCGAGCTGCTCCGGCGCGATCCCAAGCTTGGCCGCCGTCTGCTTCATCTTCAGGCCATGCGCATCCACACCCGTAACAAAAAACACAGGATGGCCGTCGAGCCGCTTGAAGCGCGCAAGCGCATCCGTTGCGATCGCCTCGTAAGCATGCCCTATATGAGGCTCGGCATTGGGGTAGGAAATCGCCGTTGTGATTGTAAAATGGGTCTTCGTTTCGGTCTCGGTCATATGATTTTGGGGGTGAGCGCGTTTCAGGCCGGGGAAGTCAGTATGGCTTCCGCGCGATATGTTCCATATCGGAAAACGCGCTCATGAGGAAGGCTCCTTTATCGAGATTGAGCGCTTCCATCTCAATCCGGCGCTGGCGCACGGCTTGCCAAAGCTGCGCCCAGGCCGCTCCGCTCGCGGCGCCTAGCGGTTTGTGGAGTGCTTCATTGCGCGCCATATCCTCGATCCGCTCCTCTATAAGATCGCAGAGACGCACGAAAATCTGGGCGTTGCGTACCCCGCTGGCGGCTTGAATAAGGCTGTGCACTGCAGCGTAATCGATCCTTGGCAAGCCCTCGATGACTTTGTCCAGCTTCTCCGCGAGCGGCAGGAGGCCGCCCGCGATTAGCTCCAGGGCGCGCCCAGGAGAGCCGGCCGACAGAGTGTGGAGCTTCATCAGTTGGCCTTCGCCCGGCGCGGCCAATTCCGCCGACGCACAAGCCGCGAGCACAGCGTCATGGAAATCGGGCCGGTTGAGCGGGCGGAACGCGAGTTTCACGCAGCGCGAGCGGATCGTCGGCATGACCGCTGCCGCGCCGTGGCTGATCAGAAAAAAGACGGTGCGAGGCGGCGGCTCCTCTATGGCTTTCAGAAGCGCGTTCGCCGAAGCGATTGTGAGATCGTTCGCGGGATCGACGATCATCGCGCGCCAGCCTCCAGGGCTGGTAAGGCTGAGGAAGGCGCGAAGCTTGCGCACGGCCTCGACGCCGATCGAAGAGGAGCTTGGCGCCGCACCGCTTGCCTCGCCAAGCACGAACAGCGAGGGATGAGCGCCCGCTGCGATCTGGCGCGCGGCGGGATGGCTTGCGGAAATGGCAAGCGTCTCTGCTTGGTCCGGGATGCCTGCCGGCTCGCCCCGGCTGAGAAGAAAGCGCGCGGCGCGATAAGCAAATGTTGCTTTGCCGATGCCTTGCTCGCCTATCAGAAGCCAGGCGTGATGAAGGGTCCCCGCCCGGAACGCGCGCAGGAACGTTTCATCTGCAGCGGAATGTCCGCAAAGCGCTTGGGTCAGCCGTGGATGAAGCGGCTGTTCCCAGGACTCCGGTCCATCCCCTTCGGAAGCTTTCGTTTCAGCGGATTTACGCTTTGCCATAGCCTATAATTTGAGGCGTTCGCGGACAATTGACCAGACTATATCGGCGACCTGCTGCACATCTCCGGACGCGTCGACGACCACACATCGCTCTGGCTCCGCCTTCGCAATGGCGAGGAATTCCTCGCGCAGGCTCCGGTGGAACGCCGCGTTCATGGTTTCGAAGCGGTCGGGCCCGCTCTCATTGGCCGCGCCGCTTTGGCTGTCCTGTTTCCGTGCGGCGGCCCGCTGCAAGCCCTCTTGCGGCGGGATGTCGAATATGATCGTGAGGTCCGGCTTGGTCGAGCCTACCACGGCCCTATCGAGAACCTCGATGACCGAAGGCGGAAGCCCTCCCGCTGCGCCTTGATAAGCGCGCGTCGAATCGTTGAAGCGGTCGCACACGACCCAGGTGCCGCGCTCAAGTGCTGGCCTGATGGCAAGCTCCAGGTGCGATTCGCGCGCTGCATAGAACAGCACGGCTTCTCCCAGCGCGCCAAAGCGTTTGGCTTTCCCCGCAAGAAGGATATCGCGGATTGCCTCGGCGCGCGGCGTTCCCCCAGGTTCGCGCGTCTGAAATACATCGATTCCAGCCCGCCTCAGCTTCTCGCTCAGAAACGCTGCTTGCGTGGTCTTGCCCGCGCCTTCGCCGCCTTCCAGCGTGATGAACTTGCCCCTGGCCACGCAGCTCAATGCTTCGAGACGGCGGGGGCGGCCGTGCTCGCGGGCACCTGCTGCTGACCCTTTTTCAGGAGCTTTGTCACAGCTTGCGTAACGTATGAGTTGACCCCAAGCAGGATGGAGTCGATCCCCTTGGACACGACGCCACCCGCTTCAAGGCTGCTTGCCGCGTAAAGGGGCGCTGCATTCGAAGTCCCGGCACTTTCCGACGTGATCCGTACCTCGGCGATTTTATCGCCTTCCTTGACCGGCGGCTTGAGGGGTCCAAGGTAAGCGATCTGGGCCTTGATACGGAGGTCTTTTGCGGCGGCAGGGAGCAGAAATTTGACCTCGGACTTGGTCTTGAGCGGCACGGTCCACTTCTGCCCGCCCCATACTCTTGCTGCGCCGACGATCTCGTCCTTGTCAAAAACCTTGTATGCCTTGAAGTTGACGAAGCCCCAGCTCAAAAACTTTAGCGTTTCCTCACGGCGTTCGCGCTCCGATCCAAAGCCATTCATGACTGCAACAAGCCGCCTGCCGTCTTTGACGGCAGAGGCGGCAATACCGAAACCCGCGCCCTCTGCGAACCCGAGTTTCAAGCCATCGGCCGGGATCGAGGCATCGAGCAGCGGATTGAAATTTTTGAAGTTATGGGAACGGTATTTGAACTCCTTCTGCGCGAAATAAGGATAATAAGATGGATATTCGTTAATCACATAAAGTGAAAGCTTCGCAAGCTCGCGGGCGGTCACAAGATTTGCGGGATTGGGCAAGCCCGTGGAATTTCCAAACGTCGACTTTTCGAGCCCTATGGCACGCGCTTCTTCCGTCATCATTTGACCGAAGGCGTCATCGGTTCCAGCCAAACCTTCCGCGACGGCGATGCAGGCGTCATTCGCATTCTGAACGGCGATACCCTGGATGAGATCCCCCACACTTGCCGTTTGATTGAGCGGAACAAACATGGATGTTGTACGCGAGGGGGCACCGCCCGTTTTCCAGGCATAAAGGCTGACCGGAAACTCGGTCTCAAGCGATATCTCGCCAGATTTGAGCTTCTTAAACAGAATCTCCAGCGTCATGATCTTGCTCATGCTCGCTGGCGCAAACAGCTTATCGGCATTTTTTTCAAAAAGAACGGTGCCGGTATCGGCATCGATCAGAATCGCTTCGGCGGCGGACGTTTGATATCCGGCCCCAGGCTGTGCAGCCGCCGGCTGCGCAAGCATCATGAATGCAAGGAACAGCAAAAGAAGGCGCATAGGTGTCGATCCCGGCTTTTCGCTACGCATGTATAACAACTCTAAAGCCGGTTGGCTAAGATTTAGGTGGCCGCGCCTTTGAAATGCTCACTGGCCTGTTGCGAGCACGGTCCTGCTTGTAATGTTCGGCACGGCCGCCGTGTTCCATGGCCCCGCCGTGGCATTCCGGCGGCCTTCGAATCCGCCTTTCTTGGTGACCAGCGGCATGTCCGCCGCGGTGACAGCCGCCGCTAGCAAATTGCTTTTCGGCGAAGGCAGCGTTTCAATAACCGCGCGGGCCGCCCAAGGCTTCTGCGCAAGAATGGAGCGCTCATACCTGTCGTCGCCGTTGAGCGGCGCCGGAGCGAGATAGCGGACGCGCACGGCGGCAGTGCCGCGGCCGTAAAAGCCGAGCAGTTCGGCTGCCTTATGAGATAGATCGATGATACGGCCCTCATGATAAGGGCCGCGGTCATTGATCCGGACGACGATAGAGCGGTTATTCGCGAGGTTCGTCACCGTCGCATAAGTAGGAAGCGGCAGGGTCGGATGAGCCGCGGTCAGCGCGTTCATGTCGTAGATTTCGCCGTTCGCGGTATGCCGGCCTTGAAAGAAGTCGCCGTACCAAGAGGCGAGACCGACGCGGTCGTAGGACGGGTCATCGGCGGGGACGTACCACTTGCCTCCGGCGAGGTAAGGATCTCCAAGCTTGAAGACGCCGCCTCCCTTCGGAACCGGATCGCCCGCCTTAATTAGGCGCGGGCTCAATTTCTGTGTTTCATCGATGGCGCGTGAGCTCTTGGAAACGGAACAGGCACAGAGCGCTGCGGTAAGAGCTGTGACGATCATGATCCTGCTTTTGGATTCGTTACGGGGATGCTCCAACCCCGGCCGGGATGGCAGCAACGCGAACTCCAATGAGCGATTCGGGCAAATGATGGGCGGTCCGGCCCGCCTCCTTACGGCATCTCTTTCCGCGCCGCACGAAAAAGCACCGCGACCGGACTTGCAAGCTCGACCCATGGTAAACGCCGCAACGCAATACAACCAACAGACGTCCCATGGCATAGCCGAAGGCTGTTAATGGACCGTTGCGCAAAAGCGGACTCTAGGCCATGGTCTGCGGCTTCCCGGCCTAGTACAGCTTATCGGAGGCAAGTTCGCATTCCGTTTGCCGCACGCGCTCAGGCGAACTTGCCTCCGATAAGCTGTACTAGATTCAATAGTTGCTAGTACGCCCGATCCGCGGGAGATCCTGGAAGCGCCAGCCGCAAACGGGTCAGGATTTCCCGCGGGGCGTACTAGTGCGAACATTTTCATCGCGCCTTATCGAGCCTGCCGTCGGTGGCGAACCCTGTCCGGCACGAAGTTTAGAAACTGAGGGAAAATGGGTATCCGGAGAGCCGGACCGGCGTTTTGGGACAGACTCGCGCATGAAATCGAAGGCGACGCCGCCTGCGATTTGTTTACGCGCGGCCGCTATTCCACCGACGCATCGATGTATCAGTGCTTTCCCGCAGGCGTGGCGTGTCCCAAGACCGGCAATGATATCGCCATCATCATCGAGATGGCGCGCGAAGAGGGTTTGCCGGTGATCGCGCGGGGAGGGGGCACCTCAACGGCCGGGCAAGCGCTTGGCGAAGGGGTCATTATCGATTTTTCCAAATATCTCAACCGGCTGATCGAGATTGACGCGGATAATTCCCGCTGCGTCGCCGAGCCGGGCTGCCCGCCCGCAGCCATAAACGCCGCTCTCAAGCCGCACAATCTCATTTTCCCGGCCGATATCGCCTCGTCGCGCCAGGCGACCATCGGCGGCATGCTGGGCAATAACACGAGCGGCATCCGCGCTCTGCGCTACGGCTCGATGCGCGACAACGTCGCCTCTGTGGATGCCTTCCTCGCCGATGGACAGCGCGTGCTGTTCGGCGAAGTTTCCGAGGCGGATGTTGGGCAGGCTTCGCCTGGGCGCGACCGGCTTCTCGATCTTCTGCAATTTGGAGAACTGCATGAGAAGGCCATAGCAACGCTCTGGCCGCTGCGCGCTCCGGGCACTCCCGAGCCGGAAGGCTACGATCTGCGCACGCTCCTTGCAAGTGCCGCGGACCAGAATCTGGCGCGCATTCTTGCCGGCTCTGAAGGCACGCTCGCCATCGCGGCGAAGATCGAGCTAAAGCTGGCCCGGCGGCCTGCCAACCGCGCGCTTGGCGTCTGCCGGTTCGGCAGTCTCGGCGCGGCCCTGCGTCTGGTCCCCAAAATCATGGTGCTCAACCCTTCGGCCATTGAGCTCCTGGATCGCACCTTGCTGGAGTTTTTGGCCCTTAGGGCAAGGCGCGATCCTCAGGCCGCGCGCCTTTTGCAAGGGGAGCCGGAAGCGCTTCTTATTGTGGAGTTCGATGAAGAAAATCCGGTGGCCAATACGAGGCTTCTGAAAGCGCTCGACGATTACGTCTCCGATGCAGTCAAGGGCAAATCCAGCGTTGTCGAGATCATCGGCGAAAAAGCAAGAGCGGCGCTTTGGCGGCTGCGCCGGGAGACGCTTACCCGTGCATGGTCCCTAAAATCGGCAGCGCAGCCTTTGACCTTTCTCGAAGATGGCGCGATCCCAGTGGCCGCCTTGGCCGCTTACAGCGCTGCGCTTGAGGCGGTCTTCGAAAAGCATGGCGTCCGTACCGCGATTTACGGCCATGTAGGCCACGGCTGCCTGCAGATCCGGCCCATTCTCAATCTGCGCCACGCCGATGACCGCAACCGCATGCGCCTGCTTGCCGATGAGATGGCGGAGCTTCTTCGTGCCCATGGCGGGGTTTTGACTGCCGGTCGTGGCATCGGCCTCGCGCGCAGCGAAGCGCTGGAACGCCGGCTGGGGCACGACGCAATGGGGCTATTCGCGCAGCTCAAAGCGCAGCTCGATCCGGGCTTTCTCCTCAATCCGGGGAAGATTTTACGCGCGCCCGCCTTCGACGAGCCGGCTTTGCTCCGCGCCCCCCGGGAAACCAAGGCCCCGGACGATATTCCGGTATCGCTTGCCTGGGGGCCGCCGCCGCCGGCAGCGCGCGCACTCGATCACGCCCGGCGCTGCAACGGACTCTCGCTTTGCCGGACGGCGGAGTCGCGCTTTGCCTGCCCTTCCTTCAGCGTCACGCACGACGAACGCGACAGCCCGCGAGGCCGCGCGAATACCATGCGGCTCGCTCTGTCGGGCCAGCTCGGCGAGAACGTTCTGGGTTCCGATGCGATGATCGGGACTATGCAGCTTTGCGTATCGTGCAAATCGTGCAAGACGGCCTGTCCTTTTGGCCTCGACATACCGCAGATGAAAGCCGAGGTGCTCGCGGCGGCTCGCGCACGTGGCTGGAAGCCGAGAGCCGGGGATTTGTTCGCGCGCCTGCCGGAATATGCGGACAAAGCGAGACGCTGGCGGGCTTTCCTCGCCATGCGCGATCTTCTGCCGGGGCTGCCCCGCCTCACGGAACGCAATCTGGGGTTTGCTGCGGACCGGCCTTGGCCGAAATGGGCGGGCCGCCGGTTCCGGGCGCCGCGAACCGCCGCGCCCGGCCGGCTCGGCACGATCGCCCTCCTCGCGGACACGTTCAACCGTTCGTTCGAGCCTGCCAATCTGCGCGCGGCGGCAAGCGTCTTGAACGCGGCGGGCTACGCCACGGTTATCTTCGCCGATGAGAGCCAGGAGCGCCCGCTGTGCTGCGGCCGGACCTATTACGATGCCGGCTACATTGCCGAAGCGCGCCGGGAAGCCGCGCGCATGAGCGCGGCCGCTGCGGCCTTTGAGGAGCGGGGCATCGCCGTTGTTGGGCTTGAGCCTGCCTGTGTGCTCATGATGCGCGATGAATATGCGGCCCTCGGGCTGCCTGTGAGAGAGAAGCCGCCGGTGCTGCTCTTCGAGGAATTCTTGGCCGCGCGCCTCGCCGAAGGAAAATTCGCGCTGCCGCTGAAGCCCGTCGAGGCTGATCTTGTGTTGCACGCCCACTGCCACGAGCGCGCGCTTGGCCTTGAGCACGCGGCGGAAGCCGCGCTGAAGCTTGTGCCGGACCTAGTAGTTAGCACCGCGCCGCCATCCTGCTGCGGCTTGAACGGCCTCACAGGCATGACGCCCGAAACATTCGAGGCCTCGCTCGCGATGGCGGAGCTGGCGCTGTTCCCGGCGATCCGGAAGGCCGGCCGCGACGCCTTCGTGGCCGCCACCGGCTTCTCCTGCCGCAAGCAGATCCACGATGGACTTGGCCGTACCGCGCGGCACCCGGCGATGATCCTCGAACTCGCGCTTAAGGGCGACGCGGAGATTGTGGGTTAGCTAGTCCAGCCACTTCGCGAGGCTCCCAAGCTCGTCTGCCTCGCGGGCGGGCTTGTCCCAACGGATGCGATTAATACGCGGAAAGCGCAGCGCGGACTCTGGATTGAACATTCGCCACATAGGAAGTCCGCTCCGAGTGCTCTCCCGAACTTGTAAGCGACTCCTCCACGGCCTCTAGAAGCGGCGTGGTTTGGGGTCCCGCCAT
>CAZCIF010000009.1:19629-33799 GCA_964498645.1 uncultured Rhodomicrobium sp.
CGGACTTATGCCGCGTCGAGCGGTGCACTGCGTCGAACGCCACCTCGAATACGAGCGTTTTCTCCACCTCCCGCACCGGTCCGAACTGCGCTATGGTGTGATTGCGCACCCATTTGTCGAGTTCGCGTAATTCCTCGTCCGTGAAGCCGAAATAAGCTTTGCCGATGGGCGATAGCCCGCCATTGTGCCATAGCCCGAAAGTGTAGTCGGAATAAAGGGACGAGCGCTTGCCTGTGCCGCGCTGGGCGTACATCACCACGGCGTCGGCCAGGAACGGATCGCGCTTCCATTTGTACCACTGGCCCTTGGGCCGGCCGGGCATGTAAGGGCTGTCGAGGCGCTTCAGCATCAGCCCTTCGATATGCGGGGAGGCGAGCGCGGCGGCTTCCGCGCGAAGCGCCCGCAGCTCGCCCGGATTGCGGAACGCGAGCGGCTGCGCAAGCTCGGCGCCCGCTGGCTTCACGGCTTCGAACCAGCGCGCCATCTCGGCCTTGCGTTCTGTCAGAGGAAGCGGGCGCAGATCGCGGCCTTCCACTGCAAGCATGTCGTAAAAAACGATATGCCCCGGATAGCTTGCGATCAGCTTCGGGTCCGGTGATTTGCGGTTGAGCCGCTGCTGCAGGTGGTTGAAGCTCGCGATCTCACCGCCGGATTTCACGATCAGCTCGCCATCGAGCACCGCATGACAGTTGATCCGCGCGAGAACTTCGGGGAAAGCGGCGGAGATGCTGTCGCCGCTGCGCGAGAACAGCGCCTTGCCTGCGGGCGTCGAGACGGCCTGGACGCGGATGCCATCGTACTTCCATTCGGCCATGAACTCAGACGGCGCGATCGTCTCCAGTTCCGCATCCTCCAGCGCATGCGCGAGCATCACGGGATGAAACGTCACCGCGTCTTTACTGTCTGGCTTGGCGCCTCGCTTTTCGAGCCACGCGAAAAGATCGAGATAGGGAGGCTCTTGCGCGTGCCACACCTCCTCGATCTCGCCTACGCTTACGCCACCGAAACCGGCCAGCACATGCTTGACGGAGCGCGCGGACATGCCAATGCGCAACGTTTGCGTGCCGAGCTTCAAGAGGGCCCAGCGCTGGGGCACGGTCATATTGTCAAGCAGAAGCGCCAAATATTCGCGAATGCACGGCTTGTCGCGCGTCTGAAACTCGTGGATGACCTCATGCAGTGCTGGGATACGGTTCAGGATCGCGCCGCGCGGGTTGCGCGGCCACATATGCGCGATTGTCTCCGGCATCTCGCCCACATAATCGTAGGACAGCTCCAGCAAGACCGGATCGGTCCGCTCCGCCGCGAGGCCGCGAACGAGCGAGCGCTTGAACAGCTCGAATGTGAGCGTGCCCGCGATTACGCCCACGGCGAAGCCGCGATCGGGGTCGGGCGTGCGGCGCAGGTAATCGGTCAGAACCGCCGCCTTGCTAAGAGTGGAGTGGGTGTAATAGAGCCGGTCGAGAAGGGCTGCGAAGGCTTGCATAGGGGGAATGTAATCGACTTCCCAGCATGCAAAAGACCCAAGAACCTAGCCGGCCGCCGTCCTTGCCGTAGAACTAAAACCCGAACATATGGTCGAGGCTGAACGAGGTCTCGCCGCAGATCAGCCCGTGATAGCCGAACAGCCGGCAGGTTGTGTCACGGATGATCACGTAAGCGCCCTCGCCCGCGGCTTCGATCGCCTTCGGCTCGAAAGTCTCGCTGACCCGCCAATGATAGGAGCCGCTGCATGGGATCGCGGCGCGGGCACGCGCGATTTCCTCGCCTTGGTTCGAAGTCAGGATCAGCGCCGTATCCGATTTCGCATGCCAGGGCATCGAAGCCGGATAGATGAGATGGCAAAGCGTGTCATAGGGTTTCTGCCCAACGCGCAGAAACAGACGCGTGGTCAGCCCCGGCGCCGGGCCGGAATAGCTTTGCGGTTCGTTTTTGTACACGAGCACGGAGTTGAACATATGGCTGCCGAAGGAGCTTTCGGCGGCGTGGCCGCTCACCCGGTCCCGGTAGCGGAACAGCCCGTGCATCCAGCCATCGGCTTCCTGGCCTGCTTCAAAATCGTAAACGATCTCGACGTGGCCATAGCCAGAGGGCAGGTCTTTGCTCCGTTCGGCAAGCAATTTGCTGACGTCGAGCAGGCTCGCGTGATCGCGCGGGAGATTGCCGAACCTGTGCTCGGCGGCGGCCTCGCCGCTGGCATCGTAGACCACGGCCTTGAGCGGGAAATGCGAGATGCCGCGCGCCATCGGCGTTGGCAGCACAAGCGAATTGAAACGTGCAAGCGGGAGAACGGGAGCGGGCAGAATGTGCCCCTTGCCCATCACCGGGCCGAGTTCGGAGAGCTTTGGATCGGGCTTGAGGTCGCTCCGCTCGACATTCACATGGGCAATGCGCTGACGGCCAGCCTTCGTGAAAACTTCATAGCGCGGCCGGACCACATATTTGCCGGCAGAGATTTCAACCTGCTCCGGCCACCGCGCTTGGGGGAGAAGCTCGGAAACGCTGAGGCGGCGGGTTGCAAAGGGCGCGACCGGTTGCGAGAGCGGCGCGGCATCGCCGCGGCCCATGATGTTTAACGCGATTTCGCCAGCAGGGATTTCGAACGGCTGGCTGTTCTGCACCCAAAGCACAACGTCTTCGTCATCGGCGGGCGCGGGCAGGCCGGCATAAAAATCCGCGGGCCAGGAGTTCGCGTCGTGCGTACAAGAGAGGATTTCCGGCGTATCGCCATAGGTGTCGAGGGCGTATTTCACCACATCGTGCCGCTGAATGCCGAGGGCGTGGATGAAGAGCTGCCCGGTGAACTCCGGCAGGCCGAAGCGCGCACGGATCTCTTTGCTATCGAGGAGGAACGTGCTGTTTGCAGGCCCTGCCTTGTCTTGCCACTCGGCGAGGCGCTTTCCGTTTTCATCGTAGAGCCGGCACCAAAAGCGGACATCCCTTGCCCCGTAAGCACCCCAATAATTTGCCGTGACGAGGCGGGTGTGATGGCCTTGGCCGTCCCGGAAGAACACGAAGTTGGTCGCAAAGTTGAGCGGTGCGAGATAGCGGGTGCGGTCGCCGGTCATCTCCTCGGGGAGGCGCAGCGCGTCAAGACTGTAGATGCTCATCCCCGGCGTCATCAGATGCTTGACCTGACCGGCGAGACGGGCGGAGTCGAAAGCGGTTATAAACACCGATGCGGCTTTCGACTGGGGCAGTTCCGTCACAAGCTTGGCCGTGTGGCGGGCAAAAGTCCGGCCCTGTTGCTCGACGTCCTGCACGAAGTAGCCCGCGACCGGAAGGCCGGCAATGCCGTAGGCTTGCGCAACGATCTCCGCAAGGTTCAGCGGATCGTAAATCGCAACAGGGCCGTTGGCGCGAAGAGTGCTCAGAAGCTCGTGGGCTTTTTCCGCGGCGAGAGGATGGGTCAAGGCTTTGAAGAAGGCGTTGCCGCCCGACACATTGCTGAAAGTCTCGATCCGCAGCGGCATGCTCTCACGCAATCCTTATTATACCGGCTATTGTGGCTCCTACCGCAACCGTTGAATGGCTATCCGGTCAAAAGAAAGGCGGAAGCCGCCCGGTAGGATGCGTGGGGTCTAGCTCTTCATTTTCTTGAAGAAGGCGGAAACGCTATGCCGGGACTTTTCGCGCCAGACAACCCAGTTGCCGCGCACCCAATTGAGCTGAATCACGCGCCGCTCGCCCGCGAATGATTTGTGGCCGTGCCAGGCATTTTCCGTGTTGAGGAAGGCAAGCAGAGTGCCCCGCGCCGGGGGCACTTCCATCACCATGTCATCGAGATTTCCGGACGAATTGAGAAGCCGCAGGCGGCCGCCCTCCGCTTCCCACTTGCCATTCATGTAAATGAGAACAGTGACGAGCTTGCTCTTGCTGTCGAGATGGATTTGCCCGTCCTTCTCGCGAGCCTGCCCGCGGACGGTAATCGTTGCCGGGCGGTTCTTAAGATCGATACTGAGCTTGGAACCCATGATGTCGCGAAACTCAGGCTGGCGAAGCGCCTTCATGAACTTCGAGAAGCCCGGGCCGAAGCGAAGCGTTTCCAAGGGGAAGCTGCCGGGCTGCGAAATCGCCGGATAGTCTTTCTCAATCTCGCCCAGACCGCTCTCATTGACGAAATTGGGCACCACAACGAACGGAAATGGCCTTGTATGAACAGGCGCCTGTTCGAGTGCCGCCAGATTCAACATGTGTCCCCTCCCGCCGCGCCGTGTCACCGCAGGCGTGCAATGATCTTCGTTAGACGGTGTTTTTAGCGCAGCCTTTTCCAACCCGCAACCACTGCAGATGCAAGGACGTGAGCGTTGCAGGCAAAAGTGAGACCGGTACAAACTTCTTTAATTGAGCGGCACAAAGGCCGAGCGCACAAGGTAGTTAAATCCAACCTTAACCGTGTTCACTGTCAAGCTATCCTCAAAATGTCCGCTGGCGGTGCCGTTGCAACAGCTGAAGGTGTTGTTACCGAAATCGAAATACATGTACTCGGCCTTCAGTGACCAGCTTGGGCTGATCAAATATTCAAGGCCGCCGCCGATGGTCCAGCCTGTAAATGTCCCGCTATTCTGGTTGATGTGATCGTAGACCGAGGTAAACTTGACGTCGCCAGTGAAGAAAGCGAAGCCGCCCTTTGCATAAATGAGAGCGTTGCCGGTGGAAAATCCAGCCCGGCCAGTGAGATCGCCGTACCATCCGGCGGAGCCGTCGACGCGTATGACCCTCCCTTCGGGGCCCCTGAACGATCCGTTCGCGCCGCTACCCATTCCGCCGAAATCGAATTCGGCACCATAAACAAAATTTCCGCTTTGAAAATTATATCCGGCTTGAACACCGCCGAAGAAGCCAGAGCCGTTGAGTGTTCGATCGGCAATTATTAGTCCGGGGGTAGCACCGAGAAACACGATATTTTCGGCAGCGTCGATGGTGGACCATGCTCCGCCGAGATGCGCGCCGGCGTAGAAGCCTGCCCACGCCGGAGTTAGTATATAGGCTGGCTGATCTTTGTAGCCGTAGCCGTTATAGAGGTCGGCCGCTTGGGCTAATCCGGTTGCGAGAATAATACCAAGAGCCGCGGCGCCGGTACGGACAAGCTTCGTAACTAACATGATTTTCTACTCACGTTGATAACTTTCTACTTTTACGTACTACATAGGAATCAATGCCACCCATGAGTGTGCAACGCAAGCGTGTGTATGTTAAATAGACACGCCTAAGGTGTATAACCTGTTGACAACGTGGGATTGCCCTTTTCTTTCAGCGGGCTTAGCTCATGTTCAGAAACAATAATTTCGCAACTGTCGCCTCCAAAGCACAGCGGCGGAATCAGCGTTGCGTTTGTTGGGCTTCGCTCGTGGCTTTACTGCGCGGCCACGAGATGAGGCGCGGGGACGGGATCGAGCGTTGCATCCGCCGCGGTCAGCACTCCTTCCCCGGCCATCTCGGCAAGCTTGCGGCGCGCCTCCTCGGCCTCGCGCTGACGCGCCCAAAGCCCCGCATAAAGGCCGCCTGCCGCCAGCAGGGACATATGCGTGCCGCGCTCGACAATTTGCCCCTTGTCCATGACAAGGATGGTATCGGCATGGATCACGGTCGAAAGCCTATGGGCAATCACGAGCGTGGTGCGGTTTTTTGCGATCTGATCCAGTGCCGCCTGGATCTCCTTCTCGGTGAAGCTATCGAGCGCTGAGGTCGCCTCATCGAGCATGAGGATAGGCGGCGCCTTCAGGATCGTGCGTGCAATCGCCACGCGCTGCTTCTCGCCGCCCGAGAGCTTCAATCCGCGTTCGCCGACCATGGACTTGTAACCAAGCGGCAATTGCTGAATAAACCCGTCGATCTGCGCGAGCCGGGCTGCCTCCCTCACCTCCTCCTCGGTTGCGGTCACGCAGCCATAGCGGATGTTATAGTGAATGGTGTCGTTGAAGAGCACCGTATCTTGCGGCACGATCCCGATCGCGGCACGCAAGGATTCCTGCGTCACGCCGCGGATATCCTGGCCATCGATGAGAATGCGGCCTGATTTCACGTCGTAGAAGCGGTAGAGAAGCCGCGAAATCGTGGATTTTCCCGCGCCCGAGGGCCCAACGAGAGCGACCATGTGCCCTGCCGGCACCTCGAAGTCCACTCCACGCAAGATCGGCCGCGCCGCTTCATAAGAGAAATGGACATTCTCGAATTTAATCGCGCCGTTGCTAACGGTCAGCGGCTTGGCTCCGGGCTTATCCTTGACCTCGGGATTTTCTCCCAAGAGCTTGAACATGGCCTCGATATCGACCAGCGCCTGCTTCAGCTCCCGATAGATCATGCCCATGAAGTTGAGAGGCTGATAAAGCTGGATGAAAACTGCATTCACGAGGACGAAATCGCCGACTGTCATCGTCCCGCGCGCGATGCCGCGCGCCGCGAACAGCATCGACAGCACCATGCCCGCCGTGAAAATCACCGCCTGGCCGGCATTCAGCACCGCAAGCGAATTGTAAGTCTTGATACTCGCGTGCTCATATTTCTCCATCGACCGGTCGAAACGCTCCGCCTCCCAGCGTTCGTTTCCGAAATATTTCACGGTTTCATAGTTCAGAAGGCTGTCGACCGCCTTCGTGCTCGCCTCCGTATCCGCTTCGATATATTCGCGGCGGATGGCGATGCGTTTTTCGCTGAAAAAGAAGCTGAACCAGGCGTAAAGCACAATCATAACGAGCACGATCGCTACGAGCTGCCAGCCGAAATAATAGCCGAACAGGAGGCATACGAAGGTAACCTCAAGCGTGGTCGGTATTAGGTTAAAGATGCCCATTCGAATGATGAGTTCTACGGAAGTCTTTCCGCGTTCCAGCACGCGGGACAATCCGCCGGTCTTTCGCTCCAGATGAAAGCGCAGCGACAGATCGTGAACGTGGCGAAAGGTGCTGGTCGAAAGCACCCGCGTTGCATGCTGGCCGATACGGGTGAAAAGAACGTCCCGCAGCTGCACGAAGCCGATCATGGATATGCGCGCAGCCCCGTAAGCGAGGATCAGTGCAAGAGGAATCGCCGCGGCCTGCACGGCCTGACCGTTCGCGCCCGCGCCTTTGGAAATCTCCGTGAGCGCATCGACCGCCGTCTTATAGGCAAGCGGCATGGCGATGGTGACTGCCTTTGCCGTGACGAGCGCGCATGCCGCGAGCACCAGCCTGAGCCGGAGATCGGGCCTGCCCTTCGGCCAGATAAAGGGAAGTAGATGCTTTAGAATCGCTACATGACGCGACTCGTCTGCATCCTGGGGTGCGGGTTCCTGGCGGGAGACGGCGAGATGACGCAATAAGGGCCTCTTCGATGACGGGCTTCTGGCCTAGAGGTTGCCCTCTTCGGCTGGCAGCAGGGCCGCACGCTCTCCATATAAGCGCTCCCTGAACTATAGCGAGAGTTCTACAGCCCTCAAAGTGGCGCGAGCCTATCCTATTGACCTTCATCGCATGGAATGTGAAGACGGCGCATGAAATCAAAAAAAATGAAACGGCTTTGTGTATATTGCGGATCGTGATCGGGGCGTGACCCGCGCTTCAAAGCCGCGGCGCTGACGCTTGGCCGGGCGATGGCCGCGGCTGGGATCGGGCTTGTTTACGGCGGCGGCGGTAATGGCCTGATGGGCACTGTTGCGAAGACCGTCCGGGAGCTTGGCGGCCATGTTACCGGCATCATCCCCGCCTCCCTGCTCGAAATCGAAAATGCCCTTGAGAACATCGATGAGCGCTATGTGACCAATGGCTTTCACGAGCGCAAAATGCTCATGTTCAATCTCTCCGATGGGTTCGTAGCCCTGCCGGGGGGCGTTGGCACGCTTGAAGAACTCGTGGAGCAGCTCACTTGGACGCAGCTTGGCCATCACGATAAACCGGTCTTCATCGTGAATACGGCGGGCTATTGGGACTTGCTGCTGCAGCTATTCGACCAGATGCGCGGCGAGCATTTTATCCGCCCCGGCCTGGAAACGCGCTACACTGTGCTGGACGATGTGGAGAGTGTGGTGCCGGAGTTCCTGAAGCGCCGCCCCGCCCGCCGTACCGCCGCGCCGGGCCTTATCCGCGCTTAGCCGCCAGGGCGCACCCGTTCATCGGCAGGCGCGCGTGGCCAAAGCCTGCGGCTTCCGGCATAATGCTGGGCAGACACGAGAGAGAAGTGAGTAAGCCCGGATGGCGTATCTTGACGATGGGCAGCGGCGGCGTGCCCGCATGCGGAACATTTTCCATTCGATCATGCTCGTGGGCGGCATCGGCCTGATCACGGCGTTCTCTGCGTACACGTTTCTCGGCAATGAGGGCATCGTCTGGGCGCTAATCCTTGTGGGGTTCTTTTCGCTTGCGGGGCCAAGCGTTGCGCCGGAGGCGATCATGCGCATGTTCAGCGCGCGCCCCGTCGATCCAATCGGCGGGGCTGGCCTCCTCGCCATCGTGCGCGCACTGGCTGAGAGGGCAGAGCTGCCAGCCGTGCCCCGCGTCTATTTGATCCCGAGCGCCACCATGAACGCGTTTGCCATCGGCACACCCGCGCGCTGCGTGATCGGCATGACATACGGTCTCTTGGACCGTCTCGACCAGCGTGAGCTTGCAGGGGTGCTCGCGCATGAGATAACCCATGTCCGCAATAACGACATCTGGGTCATGAGCCTTGCCGATATCTTAAGCCGGCTCACGCGCATCATGTCTTTCTTCGCCTTGTTCCTCTTCTTTATCGGCGTGCCGGCCTGGCTGATGACGGGAATGCCGGTGCCGTGGGCGGCGATTGCACTCCTCTATTTCGCGCCAACGCTTTCGAGCTTGCTGCAGCTTGCACTCTCCCGCTCGCGCGAATACGACGCCGATCTTGGCGGGGCCGCGCTCACGGGCGATCCGCACGCGCTCGCCTCGGCGCTCAACAAGCTCGAACGCTATCAGGGGCAATTCTGGGAGGATTTCACAATGCCGGGGCGGCGCATGCCGCTTCCGTCGGTGCTGCGGACGCATCCTGAGACTTCCCGGCGCGTTGAACGGCTGATGAAGCTTAGCAAACCTGCCGCGCCGCCCTTGCCCTTCCCAGTGACGCCGGGACCGTGGGGTTCCGCACCGCTTTCGTCCCGTCCCCGCTTTCATTGGAGCGGCTTCTGGTTTTAACGCGCCGGGGTTACCAGCTGAAACAGAGCCGCCGTCATTGCGAGCGAAGCGAAGCAATCCAGGGCTAAGTCTTCGATGTTACTTTGGATCGCCACGGCGGCTAAGCCGCCTCGCGATGACGGTTGCACGCGCATCCGCCGGATTCGCTTCTAATAGCAATATTGCTGCAGCCGCCAGCCCGTGGTGCGGCACCGCCCGCCCTTGCAACTGCGAATCGGATATCTGCGATAGTCGCAGTAATATCCCTGAATGGGAGGGCCTGCCCACCCTGAATAGCCCCTAGCGGGCTTCCTGCTGTAAGTATTGTCCTCGAAATAACCGCCACCCCGGTAGGTAGGAAATGGGGGCTGCCGGTCCTCTGCGGCGGCCGGGATATACGCTGCCGCCCCAAGAAGAAGCGCCGCTGTGATGACACCTTTCATGACCATATCTCCGAAATAAACAACGAAAGTCACAGCCTGTGTCTTAATTGCTAGCCTGCCTCGCCTCGCGCTCTCGAAACATGCCATGCTTGCCAATATGGACATAAGGACATGACGCGCTCATGTTAACCAAGATGCAAGCCCCGCCGCTTTCAAATATTGGCGAGTTCACCGTCTCCGAGCTGTCATCCGCGATCAAGCGGACGGTGGAGGATGCGTTCGGACTCGTTCGCCTGCGCGGCGAGATCTCGGGCTACCGCGGGCCGCATAGCTCCGGCCATGTCTATCTTTCTTTGAAAGACGAGCGCGCGCGGATCGATGCCGTGATTTGGCGGGGGACATTTTCGAGCCTGAAATTCAAGCCGGAGGAAGGGCTGGAGGTGATCGTCACCGGCCGCGTCACGACCTTTCCCGGCAAATCGAGCTATCAAATCGTCATCGAGCAGCTCGAGCCGGCGGGCGCGGGCGCACTTATGGCCTTGCTCGAGGAGCGGAAGAAGAAATTTGCCGCCGAGGGCCTGTTCGACGAAGCGCGCAAGCGGCCGCTTCCATTTTGGCCGAACGTGATCGGCATCGTGACGTCGCCCACCGGCGCCGTGATCCGTGACATGCTGCACGGCTTCGAGGAGCGCTGCCCGTCGCATGTCATTGTGTGGCCGGTGCGCGTTCAGGGCGAGACTTGCAGCACCGAGGTCGCAGCCGCTATCCGGGGGTTCAACGCGCTCGACGCGGCGGGGCCTCTGCCGAAGCCGGAGCTGCTCATTGTTGCACGCGGCGGCGGCAGCCTCGAAGATTTGTGGGGCTTCAATGAGGAGGCGGTGGTTCGTGCGGCGGCGGAAAACGCGATCCCGCTCATCTCGGCAGTCGGGCACGAAACCGATTGGACGCTGATCGATCTCGTGGCCGACGCACGGGCGCCCACGCCGACAAAGGCCGCGGAATGGGCGGTGCCGAAACATTCCGATCTCGTCATGCGCCTATCCGAGTGCACCGATCGGGCGAGGCGCAGCGTCAGGCGTCACATGGAGCAACTGCGCTCCGAATTCCGCGGCGCGGAGCGCGGATTGCCACGGCCGCAAACGCTGCTGGCAATACCCCGCCAGCGCTTCGATGCGGCGGGCGCGCGGCTCGGCCAATCGCTTCGCCATTTCGCCGAACGCTCGCGCAGGCGCTTCGAGCGCTGCGCTGTGCGGCTCACTCCGCGCCTCATCTCGGTGCCGCTGGAGCGTTCGAGCGAAAGGCTGGCCCGCACCGGGGAGGGCATGATGCGCGCGTTCCGGCAGAACGCCGCAAAAAAACGCGACCGGCTCGCCGACCGCGCCGCACGCCTCAATCCGGGCTTGCTCGCGTCACCCGCAGCCCGGCAGCGCGAACGCCTTCACTCGCTCGTGGCGCGGGCAGAGCGGGGCATCCGCAATACGCTTGGGCGCAAGACGCAGGAAGCAGGCACGTTTGGACAGCTTCTAAGGACTTTGAGCCACAAAAGCGTGCTGGAAAGAGGGTTTGCGCTTGTGAGAGGCAGCGACGGGCATGTCATCCGCCGCGCCGCCGCAGTCAAAAGCGCCGACCGGCTTGACATCGAGTTCGCCGATGGTCACGTTTCTGCACGGCATTTTGAAGGTGAAGCTGAAGAGAACGGTGCGGCTCAGCAGCGGAAAAACTCCGCCCCGCCGCGCCGGACTGCTCCGGCCAGCAAAGATGATGGAAGCCAAGGCAGCCTTCTTTAATATGTGGAACAAAGTATGAATCGGTTCGAGCGTTCCTTCGCATTCGGTCAGGAAGCGAAGATCCGTTATCTCGACGGGGAATTTCAGGTGCTGAAAAACGGCGCATTTGTGCGCTGCGCCGTGACCGGCGAGCCGATCCGGATCGAGGATTTGCGCTATTGGAGCGTGGCCCATCAGGAGCCTTATGCCAGCGCGGAAATCTCGTTGCGCCGGCATTTGGAGCGGCTTCGCGGGCAGGCGCGCTGATCGCGCTCTCCTTTCGTGTCACAAAGATTGAATGCGTGTGAGAACGGCCCGCATTAGGGCTGCTTCCTGATCCCCTGAAAATTCTATCGTGATGGGCAGCGGCACTGCGGACCGGTAAAGCTCTTCGCGTGCTTCCGCGTGGCCCCTCAAGCGCGCATGATCCTTGCCGGTTGTCAGAAGGCCGGCCCCCAGTGCCTTGGCTTCGGCGATCAGGGACCGGGCATCCTCTTCCGTAAAGGGATGATGATCATGGAAGCTGCGGGATTTCACAACGGTGACACCGGCTTGGCGGAGCGTATCAAAAAACTTGGCTGGCCTGCCGATGCCGCAGAAGGCAAGGATGGGCCGCGCGCGCATCTCTTCCTCGATGAGCGGGACGATGCTGGCTTCGAAAATGTTCAGGCCGCAAGTGGAAAAGGCCCCCTCACCCCAGCCCTCTCCCGCAAGGGGAGAGGGAGCAGGCCGCGCTTGCAACAGCGTCCCTTCTCCCCTTGCGGGAGAAGGACAGGATGAGGGGTAGCTTCCTCTCAAACTTTGGCGCACTCGCTCCTGAGCTTCACCGCCGGCCCCTCTCCCAAGGAGAAGGATCGCATCGGCCATGCCGGCCTGAAACGCGAGCGGAGCACGAAGCGGGCCGAGGGGAAAGACGCGGCCGGAGCCAATTCCGGAACCCGCATCTATCACGATCAGGCTGAAATCCTTCTTGAGCGATGGATTTTGAAAGCCGTCATCCATGATGATGGTGTCAGGGCCAAGCGTTTCGAGAAGACGCGCGCCTCCCGGCCGGTCCCGGCTCACAACTGTTGTGGCGGCCTCCGCCAGAAGGAGCGGCTCGTCGCCCACGCGGGCGGCATTGTCCCGAGCGCCGTCAACCATATGCGGGCCGCGTTCCCGCCCGCCATAGCCGCGCGTGAGAAATCCCGGCTTCCGGCCCAAATCATGAAGCAGCGAGGCAAGCTTCAGGGCAACAGGCGTTTTCCCGGCCCCGCCCATGGTGAAATTGCCCACGCAAATGACTGGCAGTTTGCTGCGATAGGGAGAAGCCTTACGGAAGCGCCTTTGCACGATTGCGCCGTAGATCGCAGAGATGGGCAGAAGCCCCCAGGCGGCGAGCGGAATCCGGCCCCCGTACCACCAGGATGGCGGCTCAAGCCGCATGACCGGCCGCTAGCCTCGCCGGCGGGGCGGGTAACTCTTGCGCCGCAGGCAGATAGGGCTTGAGCGCCTCAAGCGTCTTGTCGAGCGCGCCGCATAAGGTGCTGATCGCCGCTGCAGCGTGCCGCCTCATCTCCTCGGCTTCCGCCGGGTTTTCGAACAGCCATCTGAGCGCGGCGGCAAGATCGTCCGGCCCCGCCACGAGCTTGCACCCCCGATAGCGCTGAAGAACCGCATAGGTTTCAGCAAAGTTGAATGTGTGGGGACCGTTCAGGATTCCAGACCCGAGTTTGACGGCCTCGATTGGGTTCTGGCCGCCGTGAACCACCAATGAGCCGCCGATAAAGGAAAGCGGGGCCAGCTTGTAGAATAGCCCAAGTTCTCCGATTGTGTCCGCGAGATAGATCTGCGTTTCGCCGGAAATCCGCTCTCCGGCTGATCGGCGCGCAACAGCCAAACGCCGCTCGCCGAGAAGCGAGGCGATGGCCTCGCCGCGTTCGGGATGGCGCGGCACGATAATTGTGAGCAGCGACGGCATCGTACTTTGCACCATCTCCTGCACGCGCGCCACAGCTTCGTCTTCGCCGGGATGCGTGCTTGCGGCTAGGAAGACGGGCCGGTCCCCGATGCTGCGCTGTAGCTCGTCAACGGCACGCACATTCACCGGTGGCGGAGGCGCATCGTATTTAAGGTTCCCTGTGATGGCCGCTTTCCGCGCGCCAAGGACGGTCAAGCGCTTGGCGAACCGCCAATTCTGCGTAAGAACGAGATCGAACCGCGAAAAAACGGGCTTGCTAAGGCTTGAGAGCCGCGCCCATCGCTTGCAGGAGCGCAGCGACATCCTTGCATTCACGAGCACCAAGGGGACCTTGCCGCCGCTCGCCTCGACAATCAGGTTCGGCCAGATCTCGGACTCGGTGAAGAGGCCAAGATCGGGGCGCCAATGCTCGATGAAGCGCCGGCAGAAGAGCGGACTGTCGAGCGGCATGAATTGATGGATCGAGCCTACCGGAAGCCTGTCCGCGGCAATCTTCGCGGCGGTCACGGTTACAGTCGTCAGCAGGATATTCAGGAGAGGGTAGCGGCGTTTCAGCTCGTGGATGAGCGGAAGAACGGCATTGGTTTCTCCAACGCTTGCCGCATGAAACCAAAACAACGGGCCTTCCGGCCGGGGCAATGACGCGATGCCGAGGCGCTCGGAAAGGCGCCCGGGCAGTTCCTTGCCCCGCGCCGCGCGCCGCTTCAGGATTGCCGTGGCCGCAGGACGCGCCGCCCAGGTTGCGCCCCTGTAAAGCGAAAGCAGGAAACCCCAACGGCGAGGCGCCTGCGCCGGCTTTGGCGCGGTTTTCGCGGCGTCGCTGCCCGCGAGCTGATACGCACGCGCGGTCACCGCGTTCATGGCCGCTTCCACCTTCTGGCGGAAGGCTTCCATTACTTCTTCATCGGCGTCGCGCGGCACGTAAATGGGATCGCCCGCAACCATCGCCATCTTTGT
>CAZCIF010000009.1:33809-37101 GCA_964498645.1 uncultured Rhodomicrobium sp.
CATGTCGGCAGCGTGAAGAAACGGCGCGTCGCGATTGCAAGCGGAACGATGGGCCGGCCCGATATTCTGCCGAGCGTCACGATGCCCATTCCGGCAACGCGCGCGGGTCCGGGGGGAACATCGGCTGTCATCGCAACCGTGATATTGGCCAGCAGCGCCTTCATCGCCGCCCGCAGAGCACCTGCACCGCCGCGATCTTTGCCCGACTTGCCCGCGCCCGCCCCGCGAATCAGCCCCATGTCGAAATGCAGGAGCGTCCGCCCGATCATCTCGCCGTCCGCATGCTTTGCGACGAAGCTGTGGACCGGCACGGTCTTGGGCTTGATCAGCGGCAGCATCAGAAATTGGCCATGCCACATGGCCACAATCATGGGGTTGAGCTTTTCCAGATAGGAATCGGTGTCCGCCGGCACACGGATCACCTCGGATGTAGCGAAAACGGTCCGGATATGGCGCGCAGCCAGTTTACCGGCCGTGTTCATGAACAGCTCGGACTGCTGGAGCCGGCGGCCGAAGCCTTTAGCGCGCTTTTTGGCCACGGGTGGATTCATCAGGCGCCGGGATTTCGTGGAGAGCTAGCTGCCGCCGTAACGTCCGTGGAAGGATCGAGCAGGCGATGCACATGCACGATAAAGTAGCGCATGAGCGCGTTATCGACAGTCCGCTGCGCTGCTGCCCTCCACGCGTCGTAGGCTGAAGCGTAGTTCGGAAAGATGCCAACGATATGGAGGGCTGACACGTCGCGGAATTCCGTGCCGCCGATGGCCTTCAACTCGCCGCCGAATACAAGGTGCAGAAGCTGACGGTTGCCAATCTCGCTCATTACTTAAGTCCTTATACTCCGCGCGCGGGCAGCGCGTCTTTCGCCGTGCCGTTCAACTGCTCGGTCAACTTCTGATGCAATTCCGGCGCTGCTGCAAGAAATCCCTGAACTTTTGCCTCGGGTGAGTTGAATTTGAGGGGCGCTCCCGAAAGGCTCGTGATCTTGCCTCCGGCCTCAGTGACGAGGAGCGCTCCGGCAGCGATATCCCACTCCCATTTGGGCTTCAATGCGAAAGAGGCGTCAGCGTGAGCCGAGGCGATAAGTGCCATGCGGTAGATGGTCGAATTGACGGCGACCGGGGAGGCACCGGGCCAGGGCGCATGCCAGCCCTTTTTTGAAGATGTAGCGGCGACGGCAACTCGCGCACCGGAGAGCGTATTCTGGCCACTTGCACAGATTGGGCGGCCGTTGAGGGTTGCGCCCATTCCGGCCTGCGCTTCGTAAACTTCGCCGCGTACCGGATTGATAACTACGGACAAAACCGGGATGCCTTCTTCGGCGAGGCAGAGAGCGATGGTCCAATCGCTACCGCCTTGGACGAAGGCGCGCGTTCCGTCGATGGGATCGACGATCCAAACGCGCCGGGTAGCAACGCGTTGGACATGATCCGCGCTCTCCTCGGAGAGCCAGCCATAATCGGGGCGCGCTTCCTTAAGCCGTGCGGCAAGGAGCGCATCGACTGCCTTGTCGGCCTCCGTTACCGCCGAGCCGTCTGGTTTCCGTTCCACAATGATAGAGCGGCCATGAAAGCCTAGAGCTAGCCCTGCGGCTTCGCGCGCGGCTTCACGCAGCAAATCGAAATCCTGGATGAGATCATTGCGCATCCCGGTTTCATGCCAAGCTGCTCACGACAGTGCAACAGGGATCATATCGAGAACGATGGCCAGGAAAACAATCGCGCCGAAACTATGGTTGCTGCGGAAACGGTCGAGGCAATTTTGCGGGTTGCCGGTATCGAGCGTGGCGACCTGCCAAACGAGGTGGCCGGCAGCGGCGATCATGCCGCAGTAAAACACAATGCCAGCGCCAATCATCCATCCCGAAAAGACTAGCCCGCCGATGGTGACGCCGTAGAAAAGGCTGAGCCAGGACGCCGTATGCCGTCCGAAGCGGAGTGCCGTGGACTTCAACCCGAGAAGGGCGTCATCATCCTTATCTTGATGGGCGTAAATTGTATCGTATCCGATTGTCCAGCACACTGCTGCAGCGTAAAGGATGATAGGCACAAGCCCCAGATCTCCGGAGTTCGCAGCCCAACCCATAAGCGCGCCCCAGGAGAAGGCGAGGCCGAGGACAGCCTGAGGCCAAAATGTAACCCGCTTCATCAATGGATAGATCAACACGATGCCAATCGAGCCGAAGCCCAAAGCGATGGCGAAAGCGTTAAATTGCAAGAGAACCGCGAGACCAACGAGGCAAAGCGCTATTGCGCAGGCGATCGCCCAGGCAACGGAGATTTGACCGCTGGCGAGCGGGCGGCATTTCGTTCGCGCAACTTTCGCGTCGATATCGCGATCGATAATATCGTTATAGATGCAGCCGGCGCTCCGCATCGCAAAGGCACCGATGGCAAAGAGAAGAAGCAAAATGGGATCGGGAAAATCCTCCAACGCGCGAGCAGATAGTGCCACGGACCACCAGCACGGCCAAAGAAGAAGCCACACGCCAATCGGCCGGTCGGCCCGGATAAGCCTGAGCCATGGCCTAACGTTGCGGGGAGCAAAACGGTCAACCCAGTTCGACGGGCGCGCGTCGGCAACGGGGCCGGATGCGGTTACACCGGCCGTGGTCTCGCTGCTAGCTTCGGGGCAAATTGCTCGCATCGCTTGCTCATTCGCAGGTGTTGATCCCCACACCTTTCTAGAACAATACAAATAATATGCCAAATTGTTGAGACCCTTCTATGTCACCAGCACAAAAAATAATCAAACGCAATGGCTGAGCACCGGCTTTTTGCCGCAAACAAGCTCGATGCCGGCAGCGAGTTCGCTCTGGCTCCGGCGCAGGCTCATTATCTCTTGAATGTCTTGCGGCTCGTGCAGGGCGCGCGGCTCCTGGTCTTCGACGGGGAACACGGTGAATGGCGCGCGGAGATCGTCAAGGCCAAAAAAGCGGGCTGCAGCATCAAGCTGATCGAAAAAATCCGCGATCAGACAGCGGCTCAAGATCTTCATTATGCGTTCGCTCCGCTCAAACAGGCGCGCTTGGATTACATGGTCCAAAAGGCTGTCGAGATGGGCGCGTCGGTTTTGCAGCCGGTCCTGACAGCCCATACGGCTGTTCCACGCCTCAATCTTGAACGAATGCGCGCGAATGCGATCGCTTCGCGGCGCGCACCGGCAGCGAGTGCATCGCCTGCCACGTGAACCCCACGGGCGGCGGTCTGCGCAACGGCTACGCGCGCGACCTGCACGCGGCCTACGAGCTCTCGCTCCTCGGGGGCGAGACGCCCGCGGGCCCGCTGCTCGA
>CAZCIF010000009.1:37111-39041 GCA_964498645.1 uncultured Rhodomicrobium sp.
ACGCACCGCTTAAACTTGAGACCTTGCTCAAAGCTTGCGAAAAGAGCCGAGTCATTGTCTTTTGCGATGAGCGTGCTCCAAATGAATCGCCACTGAATGCCCTCGGGAAGCTAAAAGGCCGCAAAGTAACAGCTCTTGTCGGTCCGGAAGGCGGATTCTCCGAAGACGAACGTGAAGTGTTACTCTCGAAAGGCTTTGTGTATCCGGTATCGTTGGGTCCGCGCATTATGCGCGCCGATACCGCAGCGGTCGCAATTCTCGCACTTATCAATGCGGTTTTGGGAGACCAGCTATGACGGAGTGTTTATAAGCAAAGCGTTGTAAAGACGTGCCTACGAATCATCCAACCGGCAACAGAGTGATCCATCATGCTAGCCCACGGCGAAACGCAAATGTCCCCCATCGAAAGCCGTGACGAGCTTGTGGCGTATATCGAGCAGGGAGAAAAACCAAAAGCCGATTGGCGCATCGGCACCGAGCACGAGAAGTTTCCCTTTTACCGCGATGGCCTGCGCCCTGTGCCCTATGCAGGCCCGGCCGGCATTCAGGCGTTGCTCATCGGCATGGCCGAACGCTTCGGATGGCGCCAGGCCTATGACAACGGGCACGTTATCGCCCTGGAAGACCCTGAGTGCGAGTGCGGCGGCTCGATCACTCTGGAACCCGGCGGACAGTTCGAGCTTTCCGGCGCGCCGCTTCAAACGATCTTTCAGACTTGCGAAGAGGTAAACCGTCATCTCAAGCAGGTGCGCGAAATAGCCGATCCGCTTGGCATTTCTTTTCTTGGCCTTGGCTTTTCCCCCCTTTGGACACTCGCCGGGACTCCCCGTATGCCGAAAAGCCGGTACGGCATCATGGCTGCCTATATGCCGAAGGTGGGCAGGCACGGACTCGACATGATGTTCCGCTCGGCGACCGTGCAGGTGAATCTCGATTTCGCCGATGAGTCCGACATGGTGAAAAAGCTGCGCGTGTCGCTTGCGTTGCAACCTATCGCCGCCGCGCTCTTCGCCAACTCTCCCTTCACCGAAGGCAAGCCCAACGGCTATCTGAGCTTGCGTAGTGCCATCTGGCTCGACACCGATGCCGCGCGGACAGGCATGCTCCCCTTCGCATTCGAAGACGGCATGGGATACGAGCGCTATGTGGATTATGCGCTCGATGTACCCATGTACTTCGTCCGGCGGAATAAGAAATACATCGATGCGTCGGGTGCTTCCTTCCGGGATTTCATGGAAGGGAGGCTCGCGCAACTGCCAGGGGAAAAGCCCACGCTTACCGATTGGGCCGATCATCTGACGACGCTGTTCCCCGAGGTGCGGCTCAAGCGCTATTTGGAAATGCGCGGAGCGGATAGCGGGCCGTGGCGCAGTCTTTGCGCTTTGCCGGCCCTTTGGACCGGGCTGCTCTACGATCAGGCAAGCCTCGACGCGGCTTACGATTTGATCAAAGATTGGACGGCGGAAGAGCGCCAACGGCTGCGTAACGAAGTGCCGCGGCTCGCGCTCAAAGCGCCGTTCCGCAAGGGTACCGTCCTCGATGCCGCCCGCGAGGTGCTGAAGCTGGCCGCCGCCGGCCTCAAGGCACGCGGCCACGCCGGTGCGTCTGGCGACGAAAGCATCTTCCTGGAGCCCCCGATCCAAATTGCCGGGCGCGGGACGACCGATGCGGAACTCCCCCTCGCCCGCCACGATGGCGAATGGGGCGCCGACGTGAGGCCGGTGTTTACCGAAAGCGCTTATTAGGCCGGCCGTCCGGCAGGCGAGCAAGAAATCAAGCGGTTCGCACCGCCGCCTGCCCTAGCCGCTTCCGCGCGGCGAAGCCGGCCCGCACGAGAAGAAGCGCTGCGGCAATCGCCGCATAAAGAAGCGGCTGTGCCGGCCAGGATTTAACCGAGATGATGAAATGAATGACGGCCGCAATCGCCGCC
>CAZCIF010000010.1:0-7295 GCA_964498645.1 uncultured Rhodomicrobium sp.
CACAACGCAAAAAATGTTCAAGGTGCTGACCGGCGTCATGAGCGAGCTCGGCATCCCTCTGAGATTTCTATCGCGGCCGTGAAATTGGAGCTGCCGCCCGACTCGCTGCTACTTCTGCGGCTTTTCGTTCCGCCCCGGCAGCTTCTCGTCAATACGATTGATATCGAGCGTCCTCCGCTCATTCTGGGGCAATTCACCCGCCTGATCGCGGCGGCTCCATGGAAGCCGCTGCCGCGTTTGATCGCTTCGTGAGTTTTCCCCGGTTTTCTTGAGCGCTCATCTGCTCCCCGGACCGGCGCGTCCTGCATCCCAAAATTCGTCTTTCCGCAACAGAACGTCCCGTCTCATTCCTACTAGGGCGCAATTTTTGTATTGCCTTTTAGACAAATTATGGCAAACACTCCGCATGTAACCAACCACTCCGTTGCAACTTCTTTGTCTTAGCAGTGCCAAGTGTGATGTCCGCAGTTCCACTTCCAGCGGCCAAAGCGCCGAACCTGAACGGTACGCAGAAGCCGGGATCGATCTTCCCGGCAAACCGCCAAGCATCATGTTCAGCAGGCGAGGCAATGGCTCATCATTACCCGCAGGAACCACCCCAAGGCTGTTGTATTGCCTGCCGGCAGCGGCCCGCGGCTATCTTTCACGAGCTCAAAATCCGGATGGCCCGTTCGAGGCCGGTCTGGGCGCTGCCGCTTTGCCAGCCATGCTCTGCCCTGGTGTCTCCGCTTGGGCCAGTGGCTGAGTTGCTGTGGTTCCAGTCCATGGGTTTGGATGCGCTGGCCGTAGCTTCGTCAGCTCGTAAAGGCGCTGATCCCGATTCGAAGCGCCGAGTTCTGTTCAAGCCATACCGCTCGCGGCGGCCCGCTTTTCGTGGAGGCTGCCATGAGTAGCAAGTCCAAGATCGAATGGACAGATGCGACCTGGAACCCGGTAGTCGGCTGTTAAGCATGCACGAACAATCCGCCAGCAAAATCGAACGTGTTGTATCGGGCCTTATTACGCTTGAGCAAGCCCAGAAGCTTCTTCCTCCGGATAGGAAAGGAGTAAAGCCTGCGTTGCGCTGGATTAGTGCTGAGGCTCGCAGATTGAAATGTTACCGTAGAATAGGCAAGGTAGCATGCATACCGCTAGAGGCATGGGAATATTTTGAACGGGGCGAAATATGGCCAAAGGGGATAGGGACGGAATCTCTCTCAGGGCGCACAAAAACAGCAACGGTCAAATCATTCAATACGCGCGATTTGTCATCCCCGAAAAAATCAAGGGCAAGATCGTCTGGAGACGCGTTGAGCGAAGCACTCGAACTACAAGCTCAGCTAAAGCCCTCACAATCGCGAAAGCGCTGAAAGAGGAAGCATTCAAGAAAGCATTCTCGGGAGAGCAGGAAAACGCAGGGCGCACATTTGCCGAGGCTGCGCTTTCATACATCAAGACAAACGGCCCAAAAGCTTACCTTACACCCATCTTGAAGCGGATCGGCAACGTCTCCCTTGACGACATAGACACAGATTTCATCGCCCGTCTTGCGGAAGAGATGCATCCAGGCTGTACGCCCGCAACGCATAACCGGCAAGTCTTCACGCCGATTATCGCCGTCGTCCGCGCTGCCGAGACGAAAGAATGGAGGCCCCCCACGTTCCGGCGCCCGAAAGGATCATTTCCTGAAACAAACTGGAAGCAACCGCCTAAGAATTGGTGGAAGGCCGTCACGGCAACTGCCAAACCGAAGCTGGCGGCTCTTATTCTGTTCATGCGCATTCACGGCCGGCGCATATCGGAAGCATGCGCGATCAAGCCTGAGGACGTCGACCGCGAAACATGGCGCGTCACGGTTCGTGATACAAAGGTTGGGCAAGTCATTCAGTTTAAGCTTGCCACTCCGGTCATCGCGCAACTCAGACGTTACGACTGGCAGAAGTTGGACTTCATATTTGGCTATGCATCGAGATGGAGCGTCTATAAGCCGTTGCGCAAGGCATGCAGGGATGCTGGCGTGCCGTACCATGTGCCTAAGGACGCGGGCCGGCACGAGTTCGCGAGCCACTTGCTGCGCTCGGGTAAGACGCTCAAGGAGGTCAAGGAAGCTGGCCGCTGGAAATCGATCCAGATGCCTGCTCGCATCTATGGTCACCTTGAGCACAATGCAATCGATGATGCCGCCCGCAAGCTCGGAGAGGAATGGCATCGGGACCAACCGAAGCGTCACCTGCCTCGGCATCGCACAAGATTGAGAAAGGCGATTGATGGAAAGTGATGGATTTGCGGGGGACAGAAATCGGAGTTAGTGCAATCACGTTGATTTAGTTGGTATTTTCTGGCGTTACCACAACCTTCACACGGGAGGGGTCACAGGTTCAATCCCTGTCGTGTCCACCATTAAATTCAATGAGTTAGTTCGGATCCTGAGGAGGCAGGTGGCGACGGGGTCCATCCTCTGCCTCCCAAAAACGAACGGCGCCCGAAGGCGCCGTCCGCGTAACCGGTGTGGGGCCGGTTATTTCAAAGGCTCATATCCGCCACCGCCGAAACGATAGTTCAAGCCGAGGCGCACCGTCTGGAAGCTGGTATCGAGGCTGTCCGTCGAGAACGTATTGGCGGCATCGGTGAGTTTCTCGCTGCCAAGATCGATATATTGATACTCGCCCTTGAGAGACCATGCCGGGTTGATCTTGAATTCGATGCCGCCGCCGGCCACCCAGCCGGTTTGCGTGCCGTCATTGCTGAGAACAGCGGAGTTGATGCCATCCGTTACCGATGCGCGCTGGTGGACATCGCCATAAGCGAAGCCGCCGGTTCCATAAACGAGGGTGCCGCCGAAGGCATAGCCGAGCCGGCCGCGGGCGGTGCCGAACCAATCGACGCGCTCTTTGCCGGTGAAGTCATTGCCTGCGGCTGTAATGCTGGTGACGCTCTCACCGATATCGCCGCCCTGAAAGTCGGTTTCCACACCAAATACAAGGCCGCCGCTGTAGAAATTATAACCGATCTGGCCGCCTCCGAAGCCGCCTTGAGGCTGCGCGCGGCCTGAAAGATCGCCATCCGCGAAGCCGCCGCTATAGCCTATGGTGTTGCCGGCATCGCTCCAGCCATAGCCGCCGTTGATACCCACATAGAAGCCGGCCCAACTGTTCGGCGCAACGTAAGGCGCGGGCGCGGCGTAGGCGGGAGGAGGAGGCGGGGTGCGGTAGAGATCGGCCGCGTTCGCTGCGATGGGTGCCAGCGGTATAGTGCTTAGGAAGGCTAAGCCGGCCATTTTACAGTGGAGTGTGTTCATTCCAAGCATACTCCTTACTTGCGCGCAATACGGATGATTTTGCCAAAGTGTAGCGCGACGAATGTACGGTTTTGATTGAGAGATAGTAACAATATAACTTTGGCGATGCCATGACGATCCGGCGTCTTTTTATGGCCGATTGCACACAATCTATCCAGACATTACAATTTACGGCAAATATATTTTCTGTAGGCTGAGTAATGCAATATCAGAAATAAAACCACGAATAACAGCAGTGCCCGCCTGGCGGCGCCATCCCGCGCGCAGCGGCAGCGCGCGCGGCATCATACGATGTATCTCAATTGAGCGCCGGACCCACTAAGGTTACGCGGAAATCGCCACGCCGGTTTTCGCGGCGGGACTGGGCTTCTGCTGCAAGGCGGGGTGTCTGTGGGGTAGTGTGATCGTGACGGTGGTTCCGGCGCCGGGCGTTGAGCGCAAATCGATGCGGCCCTTGTGCAGCTCGACGATGCTCTTCACGAGCGAAAGGCCAAGACCGGCGCCGCGATGGCGCGATCCATTGCTGCGCGTCTCGAAGCGCTCGAACACGGCCGCCTGCTCCTCCTCGGGGATGCCAAGGCCGGTGTCCTGTACGCTGATCGCGATGCCGTTTTTCTCGCTCCGGCAGGTGAGCGTGATCGTTCCCTCTTCGGGCGAGAAGCCGATGGCGTTCGACAGGAGGTTGTAAAGAACTTGAATGAGGCGGTTCTCGTCCGCCATCGCCGTGCCGGCGTCCTTGGCGACATGCACATCGAGACTAATCCTGGCCCGCGACAGGCGCTCGCGCACGCCAAGCGCGGCGGCCTCAATGGTCTGGTTGAGATCCACAGGCGATAGCTTCAAATCGAGCGCTCCCGCATCGATGACGGCAAGATCGAGGATGTCGTTGATGATGTTGAGGAGGACCTGACTTGAGGTCTTGATATCGTTCAGATATTCGCGCTGCTTGCCGTTCAGCGGCCCGGTCGAAGGTTCGGCCAGGAGGTCGGCGAAGCCGATAATCGTCGTGAGCGGCGTGCGCAGTTCGTAAGACACATGGGATAGGAAGGCGGTCTTGAGCCTATCGGACGCTTCGAGAGCCTCGTTGCGTTCCAGGAGCACGTCCTCGAAACGCTTACTGTCCGTCACATCCGCGAAGGTGACGAGCGTGCCCCCGTCGGGCAGCGGCGTCACGGTGTAGGCAAGGCGGGTGTCATCCTGACGGCCAATCGTGCCGCTAAAAGTGTCTCTCGCCTCGGGCATGCCGGTAATCGCATCGCGCAGCGTTTGCCAGAAGGAAAGGTCCGGGGCAAGCCGTTCGCTCTGCACGATGATGCTTTCCAGATGCGGGCAATCCAGCAGTACCGCCTCCGGCAGCTTCCAAATCGTCTGGAACGCCGGATTGAAAAGTTGCAGGCGTCCATCGGCGCCGAACACGGCGAGGCCTTCGCTGAGGTGGTCGAGCGTTTCCCGCTGCCCCTCGATCAGGCTATGATATTGACGCTCAAGCGAAAGTTTCTCCGTGACATCATCGAAAAGGAACGTGATGCCGCCATCGTTGCGGCAATCGGTGACGACGTGGACCGTTCTGCCGTCGGGGCGGTGCCAAAGCTCGTCAAGGGTGCGGCTGTTGTCCCAGGCCAGCAGCCGGCTATCCCTCCATTTCCGGTAATCCGGCTGTTCGGGAAGCAGCCGCCGCTGGCGAAGCAGATCGAAAAATTCCGCCGCCGCCGGCCCTTGCTTAAGCCAAGCCTCATCCAGCGCCCAGATTCTTGCGAAGGCATCATTGCCGTAAACGAGCTTTCTGTCGGCGCCGAACACCGCCACGCCGGTCGAGACCTTGTCGAGCGTCCGGCTGTGCGCCTCCATTTGACGATCGAGTTCGTCTTGTGCGATGGCCAAAGGAGCGACGTCGAAGGCCGCGCCGCCGCTGCCGCGTTCAAGCGGCGTTGCGATGGCTTCGTAAATCTGCACGCCCCCGTTTACGACGGTCTGAAGCTTGACGCGCCCCGGCTTTTTGGCGTGGCTGAGGCGATGAAGCTCCGAGCGCTGCCTTGTCTCGAACAGCTCGATCTGCTTCTCCAGCGTCTCCTCTCTCGTATTCGCATTGATCGCAGAGAGATACGCCGAATTGACCCAGCTCAGCGCTCCTTTTGCATCGCGGAGCCAGACTGGAACAGGTAGGCTGTCGAGCAGCCTTTCCCGGTCGTGCAGCGATTGTTTCAAGCGCTTATTCTCGCCAATCAGGCGAACAAGCTCCTTGTTTACCGGCGAGAACGGTCTGATCCGCAAGATGGTCTCGGCGCCGGCGACCGCCCCCGCGACTTCGATCACGTGGCCTTCGAGCGTGCTGGCATTTGAGATGAAAGCCTCGCCGCGCTTTTGCAGCCTGGTCAAACTTTCTGCTGTCCTTCCCGCATCGTCGGGGTGAAGCCACGAGCCGAACCTCAAGATCTGCGGCAGTTTGGTTGGAACGCCTAGCGTGCTCTGCAGCGTGTGAAGCGCGAGACGGGGATGACCGTCGCTCCAGATCACGCAAGCTTGCGGCTCCAGCGACACGAGCGCCCGGAAGTTGGCCTCCACAGTCGAGAGGGCATCGAGGCGTGCCAGGTGGCGCAGCGACTGCTTCGCGAGCGCCCGCGCTTTTTCTCTGAAGATGAAGGCCAGAATGGCAGAGGCGGCGGCAGCACCGATCAGCCCCGCGCCAATAAGAAGGGAATCGGGTCCCGCGAAGGCGCAGGGAAACGTGAACCAGCCCTCCGAGGCTTCAGCGGGCGTCGCGGCAAGAAACGGCAGGGCCAGTGCGAAACCCGCAGCCGCCGGGGCAGACCGGGATGACTTTCGCGAAGCTTTCATCGGTTTCTCCTGCCGGGGGACGCCATGCCAACTCATACATATGCCGAATCGAGTGTTAGTTTATCGTTAATTTTGTTTTTGAGCGGCGGTTTGTTTAGGAAAGCCGCACAGAACCTATCGTTTAGGAAGCGCTCGTAACGAGGCGCGAATTCGCGATGGGGAATGGCCGCATACTTGTCACACCGAACACGAGGCATGCCTGCATGCCCGCATAATCGCGAATCACTATTAATTTAGGTGGATTGTGTAATAATGACACACTCTCTGCGCACAAGGTATCCGGTATCTTGGGCAAGAATGTCTCACCCGAATGGACTACACCGAGTTTGTGGATTGAAAGATAATCAGCGGTACCGTTTGCCCACGGAGCGGCATCATAGCGATGCGCTCGATCTCAATCTGCGTTCTCTCGATATTTTTATTCAAATTGCGGAAAATGGCGGCATGAGTTCCACGGCGCGCCGCATGGGGCTCACCCAGTCGGCTGTCAGCCAGATGATCGCCAATCTGGAATTGTCGCTCGGCGTTCAGCTTTTCGACCGGCACGTCCGGCCCATCGCGCTTACGCCGTCGGGCATCGTGCTCCTGGAAAAATCGCGCGGGCTGCTGCTTGCAGCCCGCGATGCCATACAGTCGGCGCGCCAGCCGGCTGCCGCGGCATTCCCCAGGCTTAATCTTTGCCTTGTCGAGACCATTGCCGGTACGATTGGCCCGGACCTTGTCAAGAACATTCAGGAATTTGCAGACCTTTGGTCCGTGCATGCCGGCTTGCATAGTCAGCACAATCGCGCGCTTCTCTCTCGCGAAGCCGACATCGTTTTGACGCCCGATCCTTTGGAGGACGAAGCCAATCTGGAGCGGTACGAGATCCTGAAAGAGCCTTTCTTCATCGCCCTGCCGAAGGATTTTCCAGGCGAGATCACGAGCCTTGCCGCTTTGGCTGAAGAGCGCGATTTCGTCCGCTTCAGCTCCCGGGCGATGGTCGGCCGTCAAATCGCGCGGCATCTCGGACGATTGAAGGTGGCCACAAGGGGCCGGGTGGAGTTCGATAACTCCGAGGCCGTCCTCGCCATGGTCGCGGCGGGCTTGGGCTTTGCGATTGTCACGCCATTATGCGCGCTGCTTGGGCGCGCTTTCTGGCCGCAGATCAAGTTTGTTCCCATGCCCGAGCCGGTGCTTTACC
>CAZCIF010000010.1:7305-37032 GCA_964498645.1 uncultured Rhodomicrobium sp.
GCGAGATCCCTAAGATGATCGCGAACGCTGCCGTCGTATCCCTCCGGAAGGTTCTCGACGACGATCTCGCGGACTATCCTTGGATAGTCAACGCATGCAAGGTGCCCAGCATGCTGCCGTAGGAACAGCAGAAGCAGCCTCCGCCCTAGAGCCGCCGCTCGACCATTAATTTCTTCAGATCCGCGATTGCTTTCGCGGGGTTCAGGCCTTTCGGACATACCTGCGTGCAATTCAAGATGGTATGGCAGCGGTAAAGCCGGAACGGATCTTCGAGATCATCGAGCCGCTCACCCGTGGACTCATCGCGGCTATCGGCGACCCAGCGCTTGGCCTGCAAGAGTGTGGCCGGCCCGAGATAGCGCTCGCTGTTCCACCAGTAAGACGGGCAGGAGGTGGTACAGCAGGCGCAGAGAATGCATTCATAGAGGCCATCCAACTGTGCACGGTCCTCGCGGCTCTGCCGCCATTCGGCCTCGGGGGCTGGCGAGTCGGTTTTGAGCCAAGGCTCAATGGAGCGCAGCTGCGCGAAGAAATGGGTAAGATCGGCCACCAGATCCTTCAGCACGGTCATATGTGGCAGAGGGTAGATGCGGACGGGTCCTTCTATGGCTTCGATGGACCGCGTGCAGGCGAGCGTGTTCGTTCCATCTATGTTCATCGCGCATGAGCCGCAAACGCCCTCGCGGCAAGAACGGCGGAACGCCAGCGCCGGATCGATCTCGTTCTTGATCTTAATGAGTGCGTCCAGAACCATCGGGCCGCACTCATTGAGGTCGACGTGGTAAGTATCGATCGACGGATTTTCGCCTGTTTCAGGGTTCCAGCGGTAGATCTCGAACTTCCGCCATTTCGATATGCCGTCCGCTTCCGGCTCATTCCAGGTTTTGCCTTTGCGGATCTGCGAGTTTTTCGGCAGCGCGAACTCGACCATCAGGGCCTCCGGGGATGCGCTAAATGGGATTGGGCCGGCTCTCCTCGCCAGACCAATTCACGCGCAATGTGGCAAACATCGTTGCCGTTAGCAAGATAAACGCGGCGATCGCACCCGCCAAAAGTGCATAGTCTTCAAGCTGAAGGATGAGATAAAGCAGGCCATAGAGAATGTTGAAAATGCCAAGCATCGTAAGACCGCGCCCCAAGCTGCGAAGCGCCTTCCCCACATAGATGGAAATCATGCTGCCGGTCGCCACCGACGCGGTCAGGTAAGCAAGTGGAAAGCCAATATGCTCTGAGAGAGAAAGTAGCAGAACGTAGAATGTCACCATGGTAAGCCCGGCGAAAAGATATTGGATCGGGTGCACGCGGCGGGCGCTCAGAAGCTCAAGGACGAAAACGCCGCCAAACGCTGCTGCCACGAACAGGAAGCCATATTTGAGCGCACGTTCGGCGAGGGAGTAAAGATCGACGGGCACGAACAGGTTCACGCCAGCATCTTTCCCCCCGAAGCGGTCCAGCGCAAATTGCCGGCCGTCTTCCGCCCAAGCTTGAGGGACATCGCGCGCAAGATGAGGGACACGCCAAGACGACGAAAATCCATCGCCGGTTATGGACCGGGAAACAGGCAGAAATCCTGTAAAGCCCGGATGAGGCCAATTGGAGGTGACGGATATGGAACTGTCGCGGCCGGCGGGGGCGAATTTCAAGGAGGATGAGCCGTTCAGGACTAGATCGATTTTGTAGCGTAAGGGGTGCCCTCCGTTAAAGGCTTGGCCATCGGAGGCAAGGGATTTAAGCCGGGCATGAATGCCGTAGATCCGCCGGGCACTTTCCGGGGCGCCGGTGCCCGGCTCGAAATCGATCTTCTGGCCGCCGCTAGTTTCAAGTTGCACATTATTCTTGAGCCCGGAGACATCGCTGACCCCAAGCGCGAGAAAGGCATCTTGCCAGCGGACAGCAGCAGTAGCATCGGGCTCGGCAAGGCTTAAGTCGGGGAGCGGAAACCGGCCTTCAATCGTTAGGTTCGACCGGTAAACCGTCACATCATAAATGGATCGCTTCCTTTTTTCGGCTTGGGCGTCTCCGGTAATGTTCAGGATCTCCGGTAAGAAAATCGCGTGACGCGCTCTCTCCACTTCAACCGCCTTGCCAGAGTCGACCGTTTTCACCTTCACGGTGTACGGAACGATCAGATAAGGCCCAAGGATACGCTGCGGCCCGCCCCAATCACGAGCAACCTCGGCCTGCACGCTGTTGGCGCGGCCCTGCCGCTCGCCCACCAGCAACCAAACGATCGCTAGTGGCGCCGAGAGCAACAAGACAAGAAAGCCAACAAGCACGAATTTGAACGAAGGGGAGCGAAAAATCCCGACGAGAAAACCGGATGAAGCCACGAACCCGTCCTCCGCATAAAGAAGCTTCAATGAAGCGATGCGCTTTTGGCGAGCGTAAGGCCCGTTTTGGCCAGGCTTTAGGCATTATGCAACGCCTTAGGCCGCGTGGATCGTGGAATTCTGCCCGGCACTCCCGCTCAACCATTGGCTCAGATCCCGTAAAGCCCGCGCCGAGAGCGCCTTTTTCCGGGCGAGCCCGCGCGCGGCGCCTTTAAGCGGACGTCCTCCCGGGTTGCCTTCCGGAGCAAGAGGGGGGAAGAGGCCGAAATTGACGTTCATCGGCTGAAAGCTCCGCACACCGCTTCCGCCGTTCGCATCCGATAGATGGCCGCCTGTAATATGCGC
The DNA here is from genome assembly GCA_964498645.1 of uncultured Rhodomicrobium sp. Taxonomy (GTDB): domain Bacteria; phylum Pseudomonadota; class Alphaproteobacteria; order Rhizobiales; family Rhodomicrobiaceae; genus Rhodomicrobium. The sequence continues at coordinate 9,981 of CAZCIF010000010.1, forward strand.
CACCAGCGCACCGAGCGCGGTGGTTTGTGGAGGCGGCACCGGCTCATGGCCCGCAAGCTCCCCGCCGGCAAACCGTCCTGCGAGAAGGCCAATAGCCGCGGATTCCACATACCCTTCAACCCCGGTGATCTGGCCGGCGAAGCGCAGGCGCGGATCGGCCTTGAGCCGCAACTGGGTATCGAGCAGCTTTGGGCTATTGAGGAACGTATTGCGATGCAGGCCCCCGAGCCGGGCGAACACCGCGCGCTCAAGGCCCGGAATCATGCGGAAGATGCGGCTTTGCTCGCCATGCTTCAGCTTCGTTTGAAACCCCACCATATTCCAGAGCGTGCCAAGCGCGTTGTCCTGCCGCAGCTGCACAACAGCGTAAGAGGGGCGGCCCGTGCGCGGATCTGTGAGGCCAACGGGCTTCATCGGCCCGAACCGTAACGTGTCGCGCCCGCGTTCGGCCATGACCTCGATGGGCAGGCAACCCTCGAAATAGGGCGTGGATTTTTCCCAATCCTTGAACTCAGATTTCTCTGCCGCAAGAAGGGCGCCGATAAAGCCTTCATATTGCTCCCGGTTCATCGGGCAGTTGATGTAATCCGCGCCCGTGCCTGCAGGCCCAGGCTTATCGTAGCGCGACTGCATCCAGGCTACGTCCATGCCGATGCTCTCTCGCAAGACGATGGGCGCGATCGCATCGAAAAACGCGAGCGCGTCCTCGCCGGTGAGCGCGTTAATCGCTGTGCTGAACGCAGGCGAGGTCAGCGGCCCGGTTGCGATGATGATGGACGGCCAGCCAGCAGGCGGCAAGCCTTCGATTTCGTCCCTCTCCATGCGGATGAGGGGATGGGCGGCGAGCCTTGCCGTGACCTCCGCCGAAAAGCCCTCGCGATCGACCGCCAGCGCGCCTCCAGCCGGAAGCTTGTGATTCTCCGCCGCGTCCATGATAAGCGAGCCAGCCCGGCGCATTTCCTCGTGCAAAAGGCCGACGGCGTTCGTCTCCCAATCGTCCGAGCGGAAGGAATTCGAACAGACGAGTTCGGCGCAGGCGCCTGTCTTGTGCGCCTCGGTCATGCGTGCGGGCCGCATCTCATGAAGGATAACGCGTACCCCGCATTGAGCGGCCTGCCAGGCTGCTTCGGAACCTGCGAGCCCGGCACCGATGACATGAAGGATTGGTTCTGTTGCCATGGCGTGACAAGTTAGGCGAAAACACCGATGCGCTCAATCTCCACCCTTGCGATGGGTTGCGATTAGGCTACCTTTGGCCAGAGTTGCGGCGGATGGATTCCTCATCGATGCGTGTTTTCTTTCTTGCAATTCTGGCAGCAATGCTGAGCGGCCTTGGCGGCTGCACCTTCGAGCGCGAAGGTTCGCCCGAATTGCATTTCGCCGATTTCAAAGCCGAACCGCCGCGCCGCAATACCGTCTGGCTCTGCCACGCTTATGGCTGTCAGGCGAAGTCGCGGATTGTCTTCAGCTCCGAACAGTTGAAGGAAATCGCGGACGTGATGGCCAAAACCAAGAAGGCCGACACACCGCTGGAGGAGCGCCGCGCGGTCGCATACGCCGTTTCCTGGATGTATGTATATACGGGCAAGATAGCGGGAACGATAGCGGACCGGCCCGGCATGGATTACGACGGGTCTGGAGACAAGACGCAAATGGATTGCGTCGATCATTCGACAAACACGACCAGCTTTCTGATTGTCCTACAGAACAACAACTTGTTGAAATACCACACCGTTGGGCGTCCCTTCGCGAAAGGGAACATTTTGAAGGGCACCGATCATTGGCCGCATTGGACCGGAATTCTTATCGAGAAGGGCGATAGCCAGCGTTGGGCAGTCGATAGCTGGGTGTGGCCGGTCGGCGAGAACCCCATCATTGTTCAGGCCGAAAAATGGTACAATGTCGATCTCGATCACATGCCCAAAGGTGCCTCGTAACGGCTGATCCCTGCTCCGCAGGCAAGCAGTGGATTGGCGGAAAAGCTCGCCGGACGGTGGCCACCCAGTTTGATATTATGCCGGTATGACCCTCCACATTCTCAAACTTTGCGTGGGCTGCGGCACGTTCGAAGAGCTGGCTTCCTGGCAGCGCCGCCGGTTAGCAGCGCTCCGGAAAACCGATCCCCAGGCTGAGTTGACGCACGTCACGAGGCAGACTCCCCGGCGTGAAGGCTTTGCTGCCGGCAGTTCGATTTATTGGGTGATCGGCGGTTTCATCCGGGCGAGGCAGACCATTATTGCGGTGCGGGACGTGCAAGGGGCGGATGGCGTCCCGCGCTGCGGGCTGGCCCTCGACCCGCAGCTTGTTGCAACGGAGCCGCTGCCGAGGCGCCCATTTCAAGGCTGGCGTTACTTGGCCGCGGAGGAGACGCCGGCGGATTTGCGTGCGGATGCCATTGACTCCAGTGCAGCCATGCCGCTCGCGATGCGGCAGGCGCTGATCGAGCTGCGCCTTATATGATGAACTGCAATGCTGCGGGAATCTCAGGACAACTTTGCGCAAATTTTATATTCTTCCAGCCCTGCGACAATTGGATAAGAATTGGGCCTCAAAATTTCCGGAATTTGCCCTTTTGAAGCCAAGCAAATGGGATGAACTGCCTGTTTATAAGCCCTGGCACCGGTTTATAGCGATATCGAAGGCGGTTGTCAGGCATAGAGGAGCAGCAAATGAGATCATGGATCAAGCCGGCCATTGCGCTTGTTCTCGCGGCGGGACTCATGTCCGCAAGCGTAGCACCTGCATCGGCCGGTCATCGGAACAGAGGCGCCGGCGTCGCAGCAGGCGTTGCCGCAGGCATCATCGGGTTAGGCATTCTGGGCGCGGAGGCGGAGGCCGAGCGCCAGGCGTATGAGGGCGCCGATTGCCGCCCGGGACCGCGCGAATGCAGGACTGTCGAGCCGCCCTGCTTTCACAACGACTATGGCGACTATGTTTGTCCCGCGCCGGAGCGCCGCTGTTTCCGCCGTCAATATTGCGACTAGGAACACCTTTGCAGCTTGCGCCGCTGACGGTCCGAGCCTTCCTGCCCCGTTGAGGGGCAGGTTAATGATTTTGTTTGACGCCGGCGCCCCGCCATTCCTTGTCACCGGCGGACGGCTCCCGGCGTTTACGCCTATGCAAACACATTGCGCGCTGTTAAGAAGGCCTACGGCTTCCGATATTTTAGGCCGCGCGCGGGCATGGCTTTTGCTATAGAGATTTCTATCGTCTGAAGGTCAACCATACACGTTAGGGTGAACTGCAGCGCCCGCCAGTCCGCGAACAATCGGAAGGCCTTGCCACGGAGGTTTTTGCGCATGTTGAATTGGCTTTCCCGCTTCTGGCGCACGAGCGTTATCGGCTCATTCCTCGCGGGGCTTCTCTTCCTTCTGCCGATCGTGCTTACAATTTTCATTATCGCCTGGATCGTCAACTTCATCCGGGGCGCGATGGGACCTGGCACAATCCTTGGCGATCTGCTGACGAGGGGCGGGAACTATCTCCTCGGCTCCAACCAGGATACGCTTGCCTTTTGGCTCGGCGTTGGCGTCGCGCTGATCGGCATCTGGCTCTTGGGCTTGATCGTGAAGACGCGCGCCAAGCACATTATCCAAAATTATCTCGACAGTTTGTTCGCCCGCGTCCCGCTCATCCGTTCGATTTATAATCCAGTTTCGCGCGTCGTGCGTCTCGCCACGGATCGGGGAACAGGGGCGCCAGGCGACCTTTCGAGCATGAGCGTCGTATCCTGCCGGTTTGGCGGTCCGGAGAATGGGGTTGACGTGCTTGCTCTTCTCGCCAGTCAGCATGTCTACAACATCGCCAACGAGCGGCGCAGGCTGGTTTATCTGCCGACTGCGCCGATTCCCATGTCCGGAGGGCTTGTGCTAGTGGCCGAAAAGGCCATTACTCCTGTGCCCGAGATGAAGGTTGACGATCTCTTGAAGATCTACGTTTCACTGGGCGCGCTGGCGCCTGAGATCATGCCGGTAGCGATCGCAAATACAAATGCGGTACAACTCGTGCCGGAGACGCTTGAAGCCAGCCTCACGCCCCCGCAGCTTGCCGGCGTTGAGTCCGCTTGGGCAAAGCCGTAGACAGGCGGGATCATCCGCATTATAGCTAGACTATCGCAAATGCGGGCGCATAGCTCAGTTGGTAGAGCAGCTGACTCTTAATCAGCGGGTCCAAGGTTCGAATCCTTGTGCGCCCACCATATAAATCAAAGCGCCGCACGAGCAGCGCTGGTGCACTCGGTCCCCGGCGTGCTACAGTGACAGCATGTCCACCACCCAAGAAAAACTTGAGACGCTGTTCGCCGAGGTGCGCACGCTGCCCGAACCGCGCCAGAAGGCGGCAGCTTTTGCCTGAAATCGCTTGGCTGGCTCATGATGTGTAGCTGCCTGGCACAATGTGAGGAAGGAGCGTCAACGATTCCACCAAACCCAGGATGTGTCCCGCTGAACTCGTTTGCAACCAGCGCGACCGTACAACGTCTGGATGGTTGCAGCCTCAAAATTGTTTATGCACATTAACCTGCCGGGAACTACCTACTTGAACAATTCCGCAGTAACAAGAAAGAACTATCACGACTATACCGGTGGAGACTAACTCAAATCCTTAAAAATACAAACAAACAACGACCTCGTTCTCCAGAATTACATTGGAGCTCATAATGGAGCCGTTCATTTCGAGTATTGCCTCCGAAATAATTGTTGCCATAGTATTTGTCATACTTGGTAGCCAGTGGACACGATTAACAGAGTGGTGGCAGCTTCGCCATTTCAGAAAAGTCTTTGGGACGAAGGTTGGACACCCCAATCAGGCATCAATTGTTTTTAGCGAGATAATCGTAAATAGAGACGAGACAACGGCAAGCGCATTTGCCAAATATAACAGCAGAGGAGAGAAGGTTGGTCATCTCCGTAGGCCACCAAGCCCAATTGTTCATTATTGGGATCTGCAAACAGCTCTGCTTTGGTCTCAGTTTATATCGAGGTACACCAGAAAGGATATCCGGCTCATCTCGGATAGCCAGCAAGTAGACTATAGTTGCGCCTTAATAGTATTCATCGGAGGACCAGTATCTAATATTGCGTTTAGATCCCTGTTAGATAAGGCGCTTTCAAATAACATAAACTCTCCCCTCGAGATTCAGCATGACCCCGATAATCCGGCAAACACTCACATAATAAATACGAACACTGGCGAAAAATACTACCAGGAAGAGAAAACGCATCACGCGTTTATACTGCGCTTCCCTAATTTCCTCTCGGCAATCCCAGGAGGATATATATTTGCATGTGGGGGCATTGATGGTTATGGAACCCAGGCGGCTGGAAAATTTCTCGAGAATAATTGGATGTCATTCCTGAACTATCCGGACACGTTTGGATTAATTCTCGAATATCCAGTTGATGGTGCAGGGCTGGCAACTATTGCATCATGCGCAACTGTAAATCCTCGGGGAGGGGCAAAATAGCGCCCAGATCAACTCTGTTCTCGTCATCATCTGTAACAATAGCACTCCACTAGGAGCCTGTCCGAGTAGTCGCTGGCATTTTGGCGGCGAGTCTGATTCTGATTGCCTCCATGAGCAAGCATTTCCGGCCATGGAAGATCGATCAGGTACAGCTTTTGCCGCCAAGCGTGCAGGACTTTGTGCCTCAGGATCACTTATCGCGGTTCACCAGAATAGATTGGAGCCCGCTCGGCCGAGGTTCCTGCGGAAGATTGCGCTTGTGAAACGGTAGGGGCTTGATTGAGCCCACTGCTTCCATTCCCGCCCATTTTTTGCCGGTAGGCCTTCACCCAATAGCAAAATTGCGAGTAGCTCATGCCGAGCCGGTCCTTGAATTTCGCGTAGACCACGGTCAAAGCGACTGGACGGCTGAACTCGGCAAAAATCTCCGGTGCAAGAGCTGAAAAATTGAGCCGGGCCTCGCCCCATCTCGCGCGCTTTGTTTCCCTCACAGTCACCGGCAGCACTCCATTTGCTTGTGCATATACTATCTCATTCCCGATGACAAAGGCAACCGGGTCCCACTGGATGATTCATGGAGATTCAGGGTGTGCTTACGTAAGTTTCTGGATGTTTCCGCATGTGTCTGTAACGCTCTTCATGGTTCGCCTTGTTCACGGAAGATTACGGAAGATTATGCGAGCATCGGGGAGAAACCGTGAGTTTTTGGAAGTTGTGGATGGCAAGATGTGTGACGGGGGCCCCCGGCCGGGCCGGGCCCTCCGTCACGCTGGGCTTACTCGCTTCGCTCGACACTAACATGGCTCATAGACTATTGTTCTTTCCGGCCCCACATCATATCCATGCACGAAAAGCAGCCACCTGAGCGCCGGGACAAGGCGCGGCCCGTCAAAGTCTATCTGTCACCCTCGGAGCGCGCCGGCTTGAGGAGAAGGCGGCCGCCACCGGCTTGCCGCTCGCGGTGTTTCTGAGAAACGTGGGCCTTGGCACCAGGGTCACCTCCATCCTCGATCACAAGGCAGTCCTCGCACTTTTGAAAGTGAATGCCGATCAAGGCCGGCTGGGCGGGCTTTTGAAGCTTTGCCTTGCAACGCCAAGTCACGCCGCACCCCTCGCGGAACTACGCCGCCTGCTCGATGACATCGAAAGCACGCAGCGGGCGCAGCGTGCCCTCATCGGCCGCCTTTAGGGGGGCGGGCCGCGGCGAAGGCTGCGAGGCGGGACGGGGCCGGTGGCAGGTCCTATGGCATGAAGAGCTGATAGAGCGGCTTCCTGACCGCTTGGGCGAGCTTCACCATGGTATCGATGCAAACATTGTGCATCGCATTTTCCATCTCGGAAATATGGGCCTGGGCGATGCCGGTGAGGTGTGCCAGCTCGCGCTGGCTGAGGCTCGCTTCGATACGCGCATGCCTCAAATTGCGCGCGAAGAGTTCGCGCTCGGGCTGGCTATCAGGCGCCCGCTTTTTGCTGGCGGCCGGCAGAGCCCGTTTTCTCGTCCGGGGAAGGGCTGCGGTTTGTTGCGGCTCTGGTTCTGGCTCTGGCATGGCGTCCCGGTATGGGTTGCGAGGACGGACACCTCAATAGTATGAACACTATAAGGGTCTTGCCTACCCGGCAAGCCGGTTTTGAAAAAAGCTGGCTGTGCCGCAGATCAATCCTGGCGTGAGCGCTCGGGAAATATCCAAAGGAAAGCGGCGTGAGGTCCCGAAAAATGTGCCGGGGCTTGTTGCAAGTGCCGCTGGACGGCGATAGCTAATTGGCTATCTGACCCTTTGCTTTGGGAGATGGTCGAGGCTGGCGGTAACCGGCTCCGCTGCCCCGGCGCAGGGCAGGTTTTAAAGCGGGGACGGCAGGGATGCCCAGGATTTCGCTTATTTCCGATCTTCATCTGGAACTCGCCGGGGCTCCCGAACTCAAAGGCGGCGATATCCTCCTTCTGGCCGGCGACATCTGGACTGCGGCGCACATCGAAAACCGCGGCGCGGCTAGGCGCCGTTTTGAGGCTTTTTGCAAAAAGGAGCTCTCGAAATACGGGCTCGTCTTTCTCGTGCATGGTAATCACGAATATTATGGCAGCACGCTCAAAGAGGCGCCCGGCATCATCCAAGATTTTGTGGAAGAGCATGCGCCGAACGTGACCGTGCTCGGCAATGCGAGCCGCGCGGTGGGCGGCGTCTGCTTCATCGGCTCCACGCTCTGGGCTACCCATGGGGTGGGAGACCTGGGAGACCCCGCCGCAGAAGCTCGCATCAGCGCGAATCTTGCGGACTTCCGTGAGATCCACTTTGGCAATGGGCGCCCCTTCACGCCCAAGACGGCCAATGCTTTGCATCTCGAAGCAATTGCCTTCCTAAAGCAGGAACTCGCCAAACAGGGGCAGGCAGGACGCAAATGCATCGTCATCACCCACCACGCCCCGTCCTACCGCAGCAAGGCCGGCCGTCAGTATGCGCTCGATCTCGACGCTGCCTTCTATTCCGATCAAGAGGCGCTGATTGAAGCCAACCCGCAGATCGCGCTGTGGTGCCACGGCCATTCCCACGCCTCCTGCCGCTACCGGGCCGGAGAAACAATCATCCTTTCGAACCAGCGCGGCTATCTCAGGTCCGATCCGGACGCCGCACGCTTCGATCCGAGCGCGGCTGATTTCGTGATCAATTCCAGCGGATTGGTGCATTAGGCAGATTGCTGACATTTACCGCCGGAACCGGGGCCGGCCACTGAGTGGCGGTAAGCGACCGTCCTTTTTCGAACTTCAATTTTCAACATTTGCTTCACGAAATACGGTGCGAACCCTGTCAAGTTGGGGGGAGGGTTCTAAAACCCATACTCCGTGGTACCATCTGACCGATCCAGCCAGCGTGACCGTACATTCTGCCGAAGAAGCCGAGTCGCTACAGGTGTGTCTTGGAACCTCAGTGAGTGGAACACGCAACTGCTCACGGGTTCTCATCCTCAAACACGATATCGACGCGTGAGGCGGCAAACGTGCTGGCGTCGAGATTGATCGGCCGGCCGTCAGTATCGGCGTTGACGCTGCCCCAAACAAGGACCGGGGCTGAGGCGGAGATTGCAAGGTCGCAGGCCTCCTGCGGAGCCGGCAGGCGGGCTGAAATCCGGGTCGCCTTGCGGGTGTAGCCGGTCACCCCGTAACTAGCGAAGGTCCGGGTGATCGAGCGGATCTCGGCGAAACGCAGGGCGAAATCGGCGAACCGGCCGGCCGGAACGCTATGGCGGGCGAGCACGATCGGTATGCCGTCGCCGGTGCGCAAGAGCTCGAGCATCACAACTGGCGCTCCGTTGTCGAGCCGCAGGCAGCGTGCCGCCTCGCCATCGGCCGGGAGTATGGTGGAGCGCAGGATATGAACATCTGGCTGGCAACCGGCCGTCTCCATGTTTTCGGTGAAGCGCGAGCGGCGGCCTATGCGATAGGGGATCGGACCACGCGTGACATAGGTGCCGCGACCCCGCCGGATCTCCAGCACCCCGCGTCCGACCAGACTTTCCACGGCACGCCGCACCGTGTGCCGGTGGGTGCCGAGTTCGCCGGCCAGCTGATGTTCCGGAGGCAGTTGATCGCCGGCGCTAAGCCGGCGGGATTCGATCGCTGCCAGTATGGCGTGCTCGGTCTGCCGCCAGAGCGGCCATAGGCGCGCGCCGGCATCATCCGGGAGAGCGAACAGGGCGGCTGTCATGAAAATGTCACCAGATTCATATTGTGTTCCACATTATCTGATAGGTACAGACGTCTATATCAAGAAAAATCGGCAGTCAGTAGGCATGGAGAGGCGTGTGGCGCAAGACACGAATGAGGGTTCCCGCCCTGAGGAGACACATCAGCGGATCGTCATCCTGATGTGCGACGGGCTCGGCACCGACTACTACACCGCCAGCCCAATGCCGGCCCTGAAGCGATGGGCTGAGTCCGGCGTCGGCGCACGGGTCAAGGCAGTGATGCCCACCGTGACGAACGCCAACAACACCTCGATCTGCTGCGGCGCCTGGCCGTCGGAGCATGGTGTCATCGGCAATTCGTTCCTCGACGAGACGACAGGTGCCGAGGAGTACATGGAGACAAGCGATCTGGTCTTGGCGCCGACTATTTTCGAACGGGCAGCGCGCTACGGCGTGCGCTCGGCGCTGCTCACGAGCAAAAAGAAGACGGCGAGCCTATTGGGCCGCGGTGCCGGGATCCTGCTCGCTGCCGAAGCACCCTCTGCGGAATGGGTCGAGCGTTTGGGCGCTGCGCCGGAGATCTATTCCTGCGAGATCAACTATTGGCTGATGCGGGCGGCGATCGACGTGTTGACTAACCGGCCGGAGATCGGTGTCCTCTATGTCCATACAACTGATTATCCCATGCATGCGTGGCCGCCGGAGGCGGAGGAGTCGAAGGCGCATCTGGCAACGCTGGATATGCTGCTCGCAGAGATGGCTTCGGTGGCGCCCGACGCAGCGTTCCTCGTCAGCGCCGATCACGGCATGAACTACAAGAGCCGCTGCTGGGATCTGGAGAAGGCGCTTGCTGCCCGCGGCATGCCGGTCAGGATTGCCATCTCCGCTGAACGCGACAAATATCTGCGCCATCACCGCGGTATGGGCGGCACGGCTTGGGTGCATCTCAAAGCGCCGGAGGATCGCGAGCCTGTCACGGCGGTGTTGCGCGGCCTCGACGGTGTTGAGCGCGTGATGACGCGAGCCGAGGCAGCACGCGAGCTCCACCTGATGCCGGAGCGCATCGGCGATCTCGTGGTGCTTGGCGATAAGGATACCGTGTTCGGTCATCTCGATGTGGAGATGGAACGGATGCCCCCAGAGTTTCGCACGCACGGCGCGTTGCATGAACTCGACGTGCCGCTCGTCATTCACAACGCGCGTGCCGTGCCGGGTGCGGACTATTTCCGTCACAATCTGGACCTGGCGCGCTGGCTCTTCCAAGGAGAAGTGCCTGCCGGGAAGGCTTTGGCGGACGCGGCTTCATAACCGAAGTACACCATCGTTACATTACTTAGCGCGCGAACGAATAGCCGGTTCGCTAAGAGTATTTTTAGGCTATATGATACTTCATGATCTAGCTATTATTACAATAGAGTTTGCGACAGCCACAGTATTTGTCATCAACCTGTAACATTCTGTACTTACCTTGCGTGGTGAACCGCCCAATAGGAGGGGAGCCATGCTCAGGATCCGTATTCATTCAAAGTTTGCCGCCGTGGCCATCGCGGCCGCCTCGCTCTTGTCAGCAACCGCTGCTGTACACGCCGGGGACGGCGTGCTGCGCGCCGGGGGATCGACCACTCTTGTGCCGGCCGTCGCCAATGCGGCGATCGCCTTCATGGACAGTTTCGAAAGCTGGCGGAAGGCCGATCCGGCGCTCTCTGACGCTCGGCCGGTCATCTACGTCACCGGCGGCGGCTCCAGCTTCGGCATCAAGTCGGCCATCAACGGCACGGTCGACATCGGGTTGGCCTCTCGCGACCTGAAGGGCGGTGAGAAGGAAGCGCTCGGCGCTCATCAGGCCTATCTCGCCGGCAAGGATGCCGTGGCGATCGCGGTGCAGGCCGATAATCCGCTGGCCAAGGTGACTCGGAACCTGACAAGCGAGCAGGTGCGCAGAATCTTCAGCGGCGAATACCGGACCTATCACGACATCGATGCTAATTTGCCGGCGCAGGAAATCGTGCTGCTCGTTCGTGATGCCGGCGCCGGTTCGGCCGAAATCCTGCAAGACAAGATCATGGGCAAGTCGCAGGTATCGCCCAATGCGTTGCAGATGCCGAGCCAGGGTGCGCTGCTGAAGAAGCTCGAATCGAACCCCAATGCCATCGCCTATATCTCGGCCGGTCTGGCAGGGGAGAGCGAGCATCTCCGGGCCTTCGCCCTCGACGGCGTCGAACCGAGCCATGCCAACGTCGTGAGTGGCACCTACGCGCTCGCCCGGCCGCTGCTGATGATCGTCAAGGGCGAGGCACCCGCGCCGGCGGCGAAGCGTTTCGTCGATTACGTCCTCAATCAGGGCCAGGACGCCATCGCCGCCCAGGGCTACGTGCCGGTGCGCCAGACCGCGGCGGCCGCTCGGAAATGAAGGTGGTTGAGGTGACTGCGGATCTGTTCCGGCCCGAGCCGGTTCGCGGCCGCTTCGGCGACCAGACGGCGCGGCTTGTCAGCCGCGCCGCGCTCGCGCTCGTTACTCTCGTCCTCGCCGCTCTCCTGCTGCTGATCCTGCGGGAGGCACTGCCGTCCCTCAGCACGGCACTCGGCGATCAGGGTATCCTGCTTGGCGACTGGGCGCCGCTGGCGGATCCGCCCCGCTTCGGCCTCGCCCACGCCATCCTGTCCACGCTGATGGTGACGGCGCTCGCTCTGTTCCTGGCGGTGCCGGCCGGCTTCGGCATTGGCCTGTTTATAGCAGAGGTAGCGCCCGTTTGGCTACGCAACCTGGTGCAGCCCGGCCTTGAGCTTCTGGCCGGCATTCCCTCTGTCGTCTACGGCTTCCTTGGCTATGTCACACTGGTCAGCTGGTTTGAGCGTCACGGGGGCATGGCGACGGGCGAGTCCTTGCTCGTCGCGGGGCTCGTCCTCGCCATCATGGTGCTGCCCTTCATCGCCGGAACGGCGGCCGAAGCCTTCGCCGCTGTGCCCGGGGCGCTCAAGGAATCGGCTTACGCGACCGGCGTGACACGGTTCCATGTGGTTCGTCGCATTCTGGTGCCGATGGCCCTTCCTGGCTTGTTTGCCGCCGTGGCCCTGGGAATCGGCCGTGCCGTTGGCGAGACACTCGCCGTGCTGCTGCTTGCCGGAAACTCGACGGCGCTGCCGGCGTCCTATCTGGACCGCGGCCAGCCCCTGACCGCGCTCATCGCCACGGAGCTGCCGGAGGCCGGGCTCGGCACCGGGAAGTATCACGCGCTATATGCCGCCGGCCTCGCGCTTATGCTCGTAACCGTCACCATCAACCTGGTGATCTGGCGCTTGAAGGCGCGGGTGCTGCGCCATGACCGCTAAGATGGCGCAAGCCATGCCCACCGCCGCCTTTGCACCGCTGCCCAAGACGGCGCGCAACTGCGATCGCGCCTTCACGGCAGTCGCCTGGAGCTTCGGCGCTGGCGGGCTCCTGCTCCCGCTCGGCATCTTGGGCTTTCTGTTTTCGGAGGGCGCGGCTCGGCTTTCCTGGGCGTTTCTCACCGAAGCGCCGGCCGGCTTCCCTTTGGGGGGTGCCGGGGGCGTAGGGCCGGCGATTTTAGGCACGTTGGCACTAGTCGGGCTCGGCTTGCTCTTTGCCGTGCCGCTCGGCGTCGCCGGGGCGATCGGCCTGGTCGAATATGCTTCCGCAGATTCGCGGTGGGTGCGGGCCTTGAGGTTCGCTGCCGAATGCCTGGTGGCGGTGCCTGCCATCATTTTCGGCCTGTTTGGTTATGCCGTGCTGGTCGTTCTGTTCCGTTTCCAGATCTCGCTTATCTCCGGTGCCCTCACGCTCGGCCTTATGATGCTACCAATCATCCTGATCGGCGCCGAAGAAGCGTTGCGCAGCGTCGAACGGCCCCTGCGCGAGGCTGCTCTGTCCCTGGGCGTCAGCCGCTGGAACGTTGTACGGCGCATCGTCCTGCCTAAAGCGTCGCCCGGCATCCTAGCAGTGACAGTGCTCGCCGGCGGCCATGCAGCGGGCTCTGCCGCGCCGGTCATGTTCACGGCGGCCGTCGCCTTTGCGCGGGGCACGCCGGCGCTCGACGCGCCGGTCATGACATTGCCCACGCACCTCTATTACGTCGTGAGCGAGGGAGCCGGCGTTGAGCAGGCCTATGCGACCGCGCTGGTACTATTGGCCGGGCTGCTGACCGCCAATGGCTGTGCGGCGCTCTTGAAGCGGCGTTTTGCCCGCTGAATCCGCAACCGGCGAAGGAGTTTCATTATGGCTTTGCTTCAACTCTCCCGGGACGATGCCGGGATCGGGATCGATGAGGCAGCGATACCCGCTGCCTTCGAGATTGAGGCGCTGGTGGCGGGTTACAGAGGCAAGCCGGCGCTGCGCGGCGTCTCCTGTCCGATACCGGAGCGGCAGGTGACCGCTATCATGGGGCCATCCGGCTGCGGCAAGTCGACCCTCGTCAAAGCACTCAATCGCACGCTGGAACTGACGCCCGGCGCCGGGATCATTTCGGGAGCCGTAAGGTTTCGTGGCGCCGATCTCTATGCCCCTGCGGTCGATCCGCGCGCAGTCCGGCGCAGCCTTGGCATCATCCACCAGCAGCCGGTGCCATTCCCCATGTCAATTATGGAAAACGTGCTGTTCGGCGCACGCTTCCACAACGTCTGCGCACGGGCCGATCTTGAATTCCATGCACGGCAGTACCTGGAAAAGGCCGGACTCTGGGACGAGGTGAAGGACCGGCTGCATGAACGCGCGACAGGGCTTTCGGGCGGCCAACAGCAGCGGCTTTGCCTGGCCCGTACCCTCGCAAACCGTCCGCAGGCGATCGTGATGGATGAACCCTGCTCGGCTCTGGATCCCTATGCCACGCGACGCATTGAGGAGCATATCGTGGAGCTTCGTGACGAATACCCAGTCGTGGTTGTAACCCATAATGTCGGCCAGGCGCGGCGCATCGCCGGCCATGTGCTGTTCATGGTGGACGGCCGGCTGGTCGAGGCCGGGCCGGCCGCGCAGATCTTCGAGGCGCCCCAGAGCCAACTCGCCCGCGACTTTATCTCAGGCCGGTTCGGGTAGCCCGAAGCCGGGAGGCGATCCGCAAACTGGTATGGACAATTCCCGCTGGTCGCACGACTGATCAGAGTTCGATCGCTCCCTTTGCGCACGATTCCGACAGGGAGCGAGCCCAATGGAGCGGCACTCTCTTGAGCCTGTTCATCGCGTAAACGGGTTTTGCCAAAATTGCCGGATTGTTCCGGTTGCGCGAACTCCAAGGATAGCGAATTATCTGAAGCGTATCAGCGACGAGCATATTGTGCACTTATGTGACTTGCCTAACGGTCCTCGGCCGCATCGCCGCGCGCCCCGTATGCCTGTTCTTCTGCAATTCGCATACGAAAGCGGATACGCAAGGAAGGCTTGTGCGATGATTGCAAGCGCCGCGACGTCGCCTGGGCGGCCTTCATCAACGTGCCCACCGCGATCTGGCAGAACGGCAAGATCACCTGCGGCTTCACGGGCCACGAGCAGCTCGACGAGGTAGGCCTCGTGCATATGAACGGGCAGGTGGAGCCTGCACTTGGGCTTGACCCGAGTAATCCGGAATTGGGCCGCTTCCTCTCCGCAACCCCTTCAGGCAGAACCCGTCCGGCCTGCCGGGCCTCAACACCTATTCCTATGTCCAGAACAACCCGCTCCCCAAAACGACCCGGTCTTGCTCGTGAATTGCACCTTTCTTTTCCGCGGGCGCGCCTACTAAGGCTGGATCGCTATCGCCGTTGCGCTGCTTTTCCGGTCCCCTGGCCGCATCCTGGTTCAGCGCCGGAATAAGGGGGGCGCTTTCACCGTTGACTGCGAGTCCGCCCGCGCAAGCGGAGAGGAAAAGGCCAGAGCAAAGGACAACTTCGGCGATCCTGATGGCGTTCATCCATTTTTCTGAGGCACTGTTACGCAAAATACACACAGATCAGGTTCCTAGGATAACTCAACAGCTTAGCGGGTTTGCCTTCGGAGAAGAGCCTCATTCGAAAGGCGTGCAGATAACCCGTATTGCGTTCTATACGGGATTCTATTCTTGATTGATGCGGTGCTCATAGCACAACTCATCATGGATTAAAAACAGAACCAGAAATTTTGAAACTCAATAGCATGGTCCGTCACAACATCGCAACGATATATATTTTGTTGCACTTCATTATCACCCATACAACTGCCTTTCCAAGCTTTGCACGCTTCCGTTGCAAGTGAAAGAATATTCTACACCTTTATAGTACGGAATTCTGATCAATAAAATTGCTTGACTATATCTTTTATATTGATTTAAAAGGAACCGTCTAAGGCTGTAAAAAGTACTCGCAGATAATAATGCGGGCGTGTGTGCGTGTATTGTTGCACGAGCGCACGGTGTTTTCGCATTGCCAATGATTTATAGTGATATTTTTGCTGAGGGAAGCCGTAATGTTGTTTAAGTCTGCTTTGCTCGGATCGGTTCTGCTTTGGCTTTTTCTTGCTTCCTTCGGCTTCCTTCCAGACTCTCACGCAGCGGGGCTGAATAGCCGCTTTGGCGGAACCGGCCGGGCGCTTCCCCCAAGCGACACCGTGGGCGCCACCGCTTCCGAAGTCGGCGTGTCCTCATCGGGCGCGGCCACCTATTCCACGCCGATCATGGTGCCCATCGGTACCACCGGCGTTCAGCCTAAGATCACCATCGACTATTCGAGTGGCGGCGGCAAAGGCCCGCTCGGCTTTGGCGGCTCCATCGGCGGCATGAGCGTCATCAAGCCGATCGACTTCACCCCAACCGATAAATTCTGCCTCAACGGCGAGCGGCTCGTGCCGGTGAATGGCGGCACCTATGGCGCGGACGGCACCGAATACCGCACCGCCATGGATGAGTTTTCGCGGGTTATCTCTTACGGCAGCGCCGGCTCCGGCCCGCAATATTTCAAGGTCTGGAAGAAGTCGGGCGAGATCCTCGAATATGGCAACACGGCCGGCAGCTTCATTGGCGCGATAGGCCGGCCCGAGGCCCGCGCCTGGGCTTTGAACAAGCTTTCGGATGCTTGCGCCGGCAAGCTCCTCGACGCGTTCCTCGTCTTTGGCGCACTCGGCGGTATTGACGCGAAAGACAGCATGGCCGCCCGGAAAAATAAGTTGCAGCCTTATTGCCCCGCTACCGTCATAAAGCGGTGATTTCAAATGATAGGAACGCTGGGTTGTGCAACCGGCGCAGTGGGGTACGGCTATGCCGGGTGAGTCGAGTTGAGTTCCGAATGAGCATAAGCCGTAGGGCGCGTTTTGCCCTGACATTCGCCGCAGCCGTGAGTTTGGCCGCAATCGCGGGTGCAGCATTTCAGCCGGGGGCCGCCTTCGCGCAAAGCGGGCCGATCATCCGTGATATCAAGGTAAGCGGGAACAGCCGCGTCGAGCCTGAGACGGTCAAGTCCTACCTGACCTTCGCCGTGGGGCAGCGCTATGATGCGCGCAACGCCGATGAGAGCGTGAAGGCGCTGTTCGCGACCGGCCTGTTCAAGGATGCCCGCATCGCGCTCAAAGGCAGCACCGTCACCGTTTCGGTCGCCGAAAACCCGCTCGTCAACCGGGTGGCCTTCGAGGACAACAAGGAGGTCAAGACAGATTCGCTTTCGGCGGAAGTCCAGACGAAGCCTCGCGGCACTTACACGAGCGCGCGCGTTCAGGCCGATGTGCAGCGTATCCTCGAACTCTACCGGCGCCAGGGCTATTACACGGCGCAAGTGGACGCCAAGCTCATCGAACTCGATCACAACCGCGTCGATCTTGTGTTCGAGATCCGCGAGGGGCCGGAGACGAAGGTCGTTGCGATCAACTTCGTCGGCAACAAATCTTTCTCGGATACGGAGTTGCGCGGCGCGATCACCACGACGCAATCGAGCATCCTCGACTTCCTGAAGGCAACTTCCGTTTACGATCCCGACCGTCTCAACCTCGATCGCGAGCTGCTGCGGCGCTTCTATGTGAAGAACGGCTTCGCCGATATGCGCGTGGTCTCGGCCATCGCAGACACCGACCCGGAAAAGAAGGGCTTTTTCCTGACCTTCACCGTCGATGAAGGGCCACGCTATACGTTCGGCGCGCTGGATTTGGAAGTGACGCTCCGCTCCCTGAATACGGAGTCATTGAGGAGCCACGTCTCAGGCCAGCCCGGAGACATCTATAACGCCGAGCTGATCGACAAAACGGTGGAAGCCTTGACGGTTGCGGCAGCGGCGAAGGGCGCGCCCTTCGCCCAGGTTCGCCCTAGGGTCGAGCGCGATCCCGCGAGGCGGACCATTTCCGTGGTTTATGTTATCGAACAGGGTCCGCGCATCTACATCGACCGCATCAACATCGTAGGCAACACCCGCACCGAAGACTCCGTTATCCGGCGCGAATTCCGGGTGGCGGAAGGCGATGCCTATAACAAGGTCATGGCCGAGGCGGGGCGGCAGCGCCTGTTGAAGCTCGGCCTGTTCAAATCCGTCAAAATCGGAAAAGAGCCAGGCCCGGCGCCGGACAGGGTCAATCTCAATGTCGCTGTGGAAGAAGATTCCACCGGCGCGCTTTCCTTTGCTGCCGGCTACTCATCAAGCCAAGGCGTAATCGGCGAGGTGTCCTACACCGAGCGGAACCTGATGGGCACAGGGCAATTTCTGGAATTGAAGCTATCGGGCAGCCTTTCCAATGACGGCTCCTTCAATGTGAGCTGGACCGAGCCTCACTTCCTCGATAGCAACGTCTCCTTCGGCGTGGACGCCTTTGTGCGGAACACGGATTATACGGCAAGTTCCGGCCGCATCGCTGCCGGCTATGAGGATTTCAGGGTTGGCGGCAGCCTTCGCCTTGGGCTAGCGCTCAGCGACGATTTGCAGATCGCCCCGAATTACACCCTCATGATGGACAATGTTTACAATACCGATTCGAATGCGTCGCTCGCCGTGAAGCAGATCGAGGGCACTGCCGCCGTTTCGTCGGTTGGATACTCCCTCATTTACGACACGCGCGACAACCGCAAAAGGCCAAGCCGCGGCTTCTATTTCAAGGGCACCCAGGATTTTGCCGGCGCAGGCGGCGATGTGAACTACATCCGCACAGCCGCCAGCATGAGGGCGTATTATCCCATTTCCCAGGATATCACGCTTGCGGGGCGCACCATGGCCGGCACGATCATGGGCTGGGGCGGGCAGGATGTCCGGGTCGTGGATGGCTTTTATAAGGGAGGCGAAACCATACCGGGGTTCGCTGCCGCGGGGCTAGGACCGCGCGATGCAACGACCGGCGATGCGCTTGGCGGCACCACCTTTTATTCGGCAACGGCCGATCTGCGCTTCCCCATACCGTTCGTTCCTCAGGATCTCGGGTTGAGCGGCGCAGTCTTCACCTCTGCCGGCGCGCTCTTCGGAACCGACGCCCAGAAGTTTGCCAGGGCCTATGCGGCGCAGCACGGCATTTCGAACACGCTCGCCGTGCAGGATACTTCAGCGCTGCGGTCGTCGGCCGGCGCCAGCCTTATCTGGGATTCGCCTGTCGGAGCACTAAGGGTCGACTTTGCCGGTGTCCTTACCAAGGCCCCCTTCGACAAGACGCAAGTCATCAATTTTGGCTACGCCGGCTGGTGACGCTCGCAGCCGTTAACGCACCTTCGCCATATCGAAGCGCGAGTAGCATTCGCGGCTCGGCAAATTGTCATGGCCGCCGATCGCATCGGCCAGCGCTTCCCGCAGGTTCGTTCCTTCCGCTTTCGATCGCACTCCGGAAAGGATGATCGGGCGCTCGAAGCTTGTATCCGCATCCTCCTGCGATTTGCAGCCCTTGTTATATTGCCCAAGCGTCAAGGTCCAGAGCGTACCGCCGGGGTTCCCGGCCTTCGTCAGCCAGTCAGCGATCGTTTTGGACCGCTCAATGGCCCGTTCTTCCTCACGCGTACGCTCGCCTTCCTGCGATGCCAGCCCAATTGCAATGAGATCGCTGGCACTGGAGAGAGAGGCGCGAATTTTGGCCGGGAAAACCCGTTCGCTGACTTCGGCGTCCGTAACCGGTGCTCCCTGGGACATCACCTGCGTGGTGCTTCCTATCGCCCAGGTGTAGGCGCCCGTCAGAATGACGAAGTCGAAGGAAGCGGCACGGCCTTGCATATCCTGACCATCGATCCGGAAGAAGTAGGCGTTCTCGATCTTCTGCCGGGCCGCGTGCTTTTTCAGGGTGCTGTAATAGACGCCTCCGCCGATAAGGGCCGCAACGGCAAGCGCGCCGGCACCCCACCACCAAAAAGCTGCGGCGCGCCGCTTGTCCTCTTTCTTTTCAGGGTCCTGCGCGGGGCCGGAGGCTTGAGGCTGCGCAACATCGGCAGTATCGGACATAGGTGACGCTCCATATAATTTGAAAGATGTGACGATCAGAACCGAAGCCCGGGCTTCGGAGCGCCTCTGCCACACTCACGCGACACGATTATGACCGCTTTCCGTCGAATTTTAAGCGAGGTCTTACGGCATTTGAAACAGAATGCGAAAGATTAGCACTCACCTCTTGACAGTGCTAGCGCTTCTAAATATTTCAGGGCAGGGCCGTGTGAGCACAAAATGCCGCACCCTTCCAACCGATCAGATGTTGTTTTAGGAGGATACCATGAAATTCAGGCCGCTGCATGACCGCGTGGTGGTGCGCCGTCTCGAAGAGGAAGAGCGCACGAAGGGCGGGATCATCATTCCAGATACGGCCAAGGAAAAGCCCCAGCAGGGCGAAGTTGTCGCGGTCGGACCGGGCGGGCGCAACGAAGAGGGTAAACTCATTGCCCTCGACGTCAAGGAAGGCGACCGGGTTCTCTTCGGCAAATGGTCCGGCACCGAGGTCAAGATCGACGGCGAGGACCTTCTCATCATGAAAGAAAGCGACATCCTCGGCGTGATCGAGCATACCGTCGCCGAAACCGGTAAGGGCAAGAAAAAAGCCGCCTAAGCCACACACTTCCACTCTCCCCCTACAGTTTCAACTTCATTCGAGGAGTCATGAACCATGGCTGCTAAAGACGTCCGTTTTGCTCAAGATGCCCGCGAGCGCATGCTCCGCGGCGTCGACATCCTTGCCGAAGCGGTTAAGGTGACGCTCGGCCCGAAAGGCCGTAACGTCGTTCTCGACAAGGCATTCGGCGCACCGCGCATCACCAAGGACGGCGTGACCGTCGCGAAGGAAATCGAGCTTGAGGACAAGTTCGAGAACATGGGCGCCCAGATGGTGCGCGAAGTCGCATCCAAGACCAACGACATCGCCGGCGACGGCACCACCACCGCGACGGTTCTCGCACAAGCGATCGTTCGCGAAGGCATGAAGTCCGTTGCCGCCGGCGCGAACCCGATGGACCTGAAGCGCGGCATCGACCTTGCCGTGGCCGCCGTCGTGAAAGACCTTCAGGGCAAGGCCAAGAAGGTGACGTCGTCTTCCGAGGTTGCGCAAGTCGGCACGATCTCCGCGAACGGTGACACCGAAGTTGGCCGCTTGATCTCCGAAGCCATGGACAAGGTCGGCAATGAAGGCGTGATTACGGTTGAGGAAGCGAAGTCTCTGGAGACCGAGCTTGAAACCGTGGAAGGCATGCAGTTCGACCGCGGTTATATCTCGCCTTACTTCATTACCGACGCCGAGAAGATGCGCGTCGATCTCGACGATCCGTTCATCCTCATTTACGAAAAGAAGCTCTCGAACCTTCAGGCGCTTCTGCCCGTGCTTGAGGCTGTGGTGCAGTCCGCCCGTCCGCTCCTCGTCATTGCCGAGGACGTCGAGGGTGAGGCACTTGCCACGCTCGTCGTCAACAAACTGCGCGGCGGCCTCAAAGTCGCGGCTGTGAAGGCTCCCGGTTTCGGCGACCGCCGCAAGGCCATGTTGCAGGATATCGCGATCCTGACGGGCGGCCAGATGATCGCCGAAGACCTCGGCATCAAGCTTGAGAACGTCACCGTTGCCATGCTTGGCCGCGCGAAGAAGGTCACGATCACGAAGGACGACACGACCATCGTCGATGGCGCTGGCGACCCGAAGGAGATCGAGGGACGCGTCAACCAGATCAAGGCGCAGATCGAGGAAACCACCTCCGACTACGACAGGGAGAAGCTGCAAGAGCGCCTCGCGAAACTCGCCGGCGGCGTTGCGGTGATCCGCGTTGGCGGCGCGACCGAGGTGGAAGTGAAGGAGAAGAAAGACCGCGTTGACGATGCGCTGAACGCAACCCGTGCAGCCGTTGAGGAAGGCTTCCTCCCTGGCGGCGGCGTGCCGCTTCTGCGTGCAACCAATGTGCTCGACCACCTGAAGCCCGAGAACGAGGATCAGAAGGCCGGCATCAACATCGTCCGCCGCGCGATCCAGGCTCCGGCCCGAATCATCGCGGCGAATGCTGGCGAGGATGGCGCCGTGGTTGCCGGTAAGATCCTTGAGAAAAAGGATTACAACTTCGGCTACAATGCGCAGACGGGCCAATATGTCGATCTCGTCTCGGCGGGCGTTATCGACCCGGTGAAGGTCATTCGCACCGCGCTTCAAGATGCGGCCTCTGTGGCTGGCCTCCTGATCACGACCGAGGCCATGATCGCCGAGAAGCCGAAGAAGGAATCGGCTGCTCCGGCGATGCCCGGCGGCGGCATGGAATATTAAGCCAAGCGCTTCGAAACGGTAAATGGAAGCCCGCGAAGCAATTCGCGGGCTTTCTTATTGCCTCCAGCGATCGATTTCAAGCAAGCACGTTATGGTATAAGGTTACATTTAAGGTCTTGCGAACCGTGGCGCCGCTGGAGTAGACGATAGCGATCGAGCGGGGCGAAAGTTATTGTCACGCTTATGTTTTTCACAACCAACACCTTATGAGGCGGGTGAAGAATGGTGACGATACGAACGGCAGGTCTATTGGCGGTCGCGTTGGCCTGCACCGCTTACACAGCGAGCGCACAAACAGACCACCGGCAGCTTGGCGCCCATGTGCACGGGCACGGGCGCTTGAATATCGCGATCGAGAACAAGACCGTATCCATGGAGCTGGAGGTTCCAAGCATGGACATCGTTGGCTTCGAGCACGAGCCTAGCACGCCCGATCAGAAAGCCGCGGTTGAGAAAGCAAAGGCAAAACTGGCGGATGCTCTCTCGCTTTTCATGCCAGCATCCGCTGCAGGCTGCTCATTAAAGCAAGCAGATGTCAAAATGCAGGCCGGGCATGAGGATGGGCATGAACACGAAGCGCAAGGCGGCGCTGCCGGCCATAACGAGGCTGAACCTCCCCACTCGGAATTCCACGCTGAATATACCTTAGAATGTTCGTCACCGTCTCACCTTACCTCCATGACATTCGATTACTTCAAGGCATTCGCCGGCGCACAAGAACTGGACATCGCTATCATCTCTCCCAAAGGCCAGACGAGCTACGAAGCCACGCGCGACAAGCCGGCCCTCGATCTTACGGGGATCATGTGACCGGACTTCAAAGCACCGTGCATCTGGACGCCAAGCGGAGCGCGGGCATAGAAGCGGACATCGTCCGGATGAAAGGCGTGAGGTTCACTTGGCCAGGCCGGAACGGGTTCACGCTCGCCATCGAAGACTTTGCCCTGAAAAGGGGCGAGCGGCTACTCCTCATCGGCCCGTCGGGTAGCGGCAAATCCACCTTCCTGAGCCTGCTGGCCGGTATTATCACCCCGCAACAGGGCGTTATCGAGGTGCTCGGCACCGGCATCGCCCAAATGCGGGGCGCAGCCCGCGACCGCTTCCGGGCGCAGCATTACGGCATCATCTTCCAGATGTTCAATCTTCTCCCTTATGGCTCTGTCATCGACAATGTCCTCTTACCCCTCAGCTTCTCCGAGGCTAGGCGGAAACGCGCCGAAGCCGGCGGCGGGGTCAGAGCAACTGCGGTACGTCTTTTGGAAAGCCTCGGGATTGAGACCGCGCTCATTGAAAACACCTCGGCAGCCAGCCTTAGCGTGGGTCAGCAGCAACGCGTGGCAGCCGCCCGGGCACTGATCGGCGCGCCGGAACTCATCATCGCCGACGAGCCAACCTCCTCGCTCGACCGGAACCGCCAGCAGGCGTTTCTCGATCTCCTCTTCGCCGACATCGCGGCAGCCAACGCCACGCTGATCATGGTCAGTCACGATGAGAGTTTGAGCGGACGCTTCAGCCGCATCGCCAATCTCTCCGATATCGCCAGCACATCGCGCGGGGGCACGGCATGATTATCTTCCGCCTTGCGCTGCAATCGCTGGCAAACCGCTGGCTGACGGCGGTTCTCACGATCCTTTCCATTGCACTCAGCGTCATGCTCCTGCTCGGGGTCGAGAAGGTGCGCACGGGCGCGCGCCAGAGCTTCACCGACACGATCTCAGGGACCGACCTCATCGTGGGCGCCCGCAGCGGCAGCCTCAACCTCCTGCTCTACTCGGTTTTCCGCATCGGAAACGCGACGAACAACATCACCTGGAAAACCTATAAGGAGATCGCGGCACTGCCGGACCTTGCCTGGATCGTGCCAATCTCGCTCGGCGACAGCCATCGCGGCTTCCGCGTGATGGGCACCGTCCCCGAATACTTCAAGCTTTATCGCTACCGGCGCGGCCATTCGCTGGAGTTTTCATCGGGCGGCCCGTTCAGCAATCTTTTCGACGCCGTGATAGGCGCCGATGCCGCGGCAGAACTCGGCTACAAGGCGGGCGATAAGATCGTTGTCGCGCATGGGCTTGGCTCGGTTTCCTTCCTGGAACACGATGACAAGCCATTCCGTGTCTCCGGCATCCTGGCCAAGACGGGCACGCCGGTTGACCGGACCGTGCATGTGAGCCTCGCCGCGATCGAGGCCATTCATGCCGATTGGCAAAGCGGTGCGCGCATTCCGGGCCAAAGCGTTTCCGCGGAAGACGTGCGGCGTATGAATCTGGAGCCGAAAGCGATCACCGCCGCCTTCATTGGGCTGAAATCGAAGCTCGCCGCCTTCAGACTTCAGCGCGCCATCAACGACTATCCGCAGGAACTGCTGTCGGCGATCCTGCCGGGCGCCGCGCTTCAAGAGCTTTGGGGGCTGATCGGCACCGCCGAGACGGCTCTATCCGCCGTCTCCGGCATGGTCGTGGTCACGGCCCTGCTCGGCATGGTGACCATGATCCTGACGACGCTCAATGAGCGCCGCCGCGAGATGGCGATCCTTCGATCTGTGGGTGCGAGGCCGGTGACGATCCTCTCGCTTCTTGTCACCGAAGCTGGCGTCCTCACATTCTGCGGCGTGGCGCTGGGGACGGTGCTGCTCTATGGCGCCTTAATTCTGCTGCAGCCATTCATCGACCGCACCTACGGCCTCCATATCGCCATAGATCTTCCCACACAAAATCAAGTAGCGGTCTTGGCAGGCATCGTGATCGCGGGCTTCGCCGCGGGCCTGCTTCCCGCTCTTCGCGCCTACCGGCTCTCGCTTGCTGATGGAATGACCGTTCGCACCTGAAGGAAGTAACTTGCATGCTTCGAGTTTTTTGCGCCGCAGTTCTTGGCCTCGTGATCCTGTCCGCGCCAGCTCTCGCAGCGGATAGCGAACCCGCCGTTGACCTCACCTGGGCGAAGCTCATGCCGCCGGCGATGCCTGCCGCAAATTTGAAAGCGAAAAGCTTCCTGTCCGGCGCGACGCCTTTCCAGGGCGCAGGCGGGAGCGAGCCGCCGCCTCCGCCTATGGTGAACGACAAGGCGTGGATGTCCGAAAAGCGGATGCAGCCCGGCACGGGCGGCCAGACGGCCGTGGTCAAAGAGCTGGACGGAAAGCGCGTGCGCATCGGCGGCTACGTCGTGCCGCTCGATTTCGACGCGGCCAATGTGAAGGAGTTTCTGCTCGTGCCGTTCGTCGGCGCCTGCATTCACGTGCCGCCGCCGCCACCGAACCAGATCATTTATGTGAAGGCGGCGAAGGGCTTCGGCGTGGAAGGCTCGTTCGACCCGGTTTGGGTGACGGGCACGATCAAAACCGCGTCGCAATATACGGGCCTCGCCGAGACGGGTTACAGCATCGACGCCGAGAAGGTGGAGAGTAGGAAGGAATAGGCGGGCGCCATCAGCTGATGGCTTCGATCCGGTCCGCGAAGACCTGGATGAGACGGTAGCGGCTGCTCAAATCGCAAATATCGTTCCAAGAGCGAGCGAGAAATCCGTCAAGCTCACGAAATTTCATGTTCCCGACCCGGATGTGAACCACCGATGGACCTGTGTCGCTTACAAGGACGAGATTGGCAAAATCCGCGTCCTTCGACACGATGGTCAAGTTATGAGCTTCGGCATAACTCCATATCTCGGTGTCACGAAGCGTCGCGCCGATATCAATGACGAACGTGCAATCTTGGGAATTCCAAACGCTGATATACCGGGGCAGGTTGGCGTCGATAAGAAATCGCATCAAGCTATTTCTTTGACGCTATAGCTGTGAGCCATGAGCTTACCTGCGAAGTTCAAGCAAGCTGAGATGTCCTCCGGCTCAAGCATAGGAAATTGATGAAGAATTTCCTCCTGGCTTTCGCCAGCACTCAAATATTCGAGCACAGTCTGCACGGTAATCCGCATGCCCCGGATCGTGGGCTTACCGTTGCAGATGTCAGGGTCGATCGTAATGCGGTTTCGAGCGGTGCCGGTCATTGGCGCAATATAGCATTTCGTCGAAGTTAGCGAAAGTTAGATGCCTAGCATGGCTGGCGCGAGCTATATTGAAGGCTCGCCCATATTCTCGCGAAACACGTCGCGCGTGACCTCTGGCGCAGGCATGCGATGTCCCTCTTGAAGCGCGTCTATTACAACCGAATTTCAAAATTTTGCAACGTCTGCTATGCCTGCTGCGCGAGATGGAGCATAACGTCCTCCATCACGCCGACTTCTAGCCTATTCGCGGCCGCGCTCATTGCAGCCAGGTTGCGACGTGACCCGGCACAACGCCGCTCCTTCTATAAAGTCTGAACAAGAAATTCCATCTGACAAACACTGAATTCTTCTCGAAGGATATCGGCACGTGCAAGAATACTGTGTACACAGCTGGAAAAATTATCATAATGGTGCCAGATATGCAAAGGATACCCGAGAACGAAAGAACGCCGTGAGATGCGATTGACTGATAAGCACTCAAGAAATAAACCCACAAAATGAATGCACAAAGCAGAAGAAATGGAGTTATGATAATCAGTGTTGACATATTAACTAGCGAAATATGCCTAGTGCTAGAGTTGAAGAATCTATATTGTCGCCACAAAGGCATGTTCCAGGCACTTGAGCCGTCAACTGTAATGGAGAACGCCACAGGGTTATCAAACTTAAATAATCTGTTGCAAGCAACACGAAGAAATTCATTTAGTACAAAATAATTTATTAGCTTCAGCATGGCATTGCTAAAGGTCATCGCGACCGCGAATGTGATGTAGGAACTAGGTATCGAAACTTCTATGAGTTCATATTTTGCCGTTAAATCACTCTTTCCAGCTTGTAGCCACATCACGCCCATAAGGCTCAAAGCAAATGCTTGCAAAACCCCTCTTAGGGACAGTGCGCGTTGAGCTACTAAATTATTAAAGATCTGATCAGGGCTGATGTAGCGTACCCAAATCCGCAGTGATCGACTAAAATCATGGTTTGCTAGTCTCAATAGAGTGAGCTTATGCCTTTTTGATTTTGATGAAGGTGGGACAGCCATGTTCGCTTGAGCCGGATTAATCTGATTCTGGACGATATACGATTCGGGAGGGACTTTGCTTACTCCGCAGCTTTCACCGCCGCTGGCGCCGCGCGCTTCGCCGGGCGGCGCTTCAACAGGCCAGCCAAAAACTTCCCCGTATAGCTCTCTGGCACCTTCGCGATGTCCTCCGGCCGGCCCGTGGCCACCACACGCCCGCCGCCATCGCCGCCCTCCGGCCCGAGGTCGATCACCCAATCCG
>CAZCIF010000011.1:0-926 GCA_964498645.1 uncultured Rhodomicrobium sp.
GGCGCGGTTTAGGTTCACTGAAAACTGCCAGGGAGAGCACGATGCCCAAAGACCAGACGTTGCCATCCGATGTTGTAGGAATGACGAAGGCCGCCCCTTTTTCCCGGCGGGGCTTCATGACGGCCGCCGCTGCAACGGCAGCCGGCTATACGCTGGCGGCTGGCGACGTGCGCGCTGACGTCATCAAGACCGATACGGCCGGACTCGATGTAGGAGACCCCAAAATTCCGGTCGCCGGCGGAGAAATGCCGGGATATTTCGCGCGTCCCAAGGGCGTGAGCAATCCTCCTGTTATCATGGTCGCGGGGGAGATTTTTGGGATTCACGAATACATCAAGGATGTCGTGCGGCGGGCCGCCAAGCTCGGCGCGTTCGCGGTTGCGCCCAACTATTACTTCCGCAGCGGCATCGATCTGACGAAACTTGCCGATATCAAAGAAGTGCTGCCCATCGTGAATGCCAAACCCGATGCCGAACTCGTATCCGATCTCGACGCGACTGCGGCGTGGGCCAAATCGCAAGGCGGCGACACAGCCCGGCTTGGGATTGTTGGCTTTTGCCGGGGCGGACGCACCGTCTGGATCTATGCGGCCCATAGCGGCGCGCTGAAAGCGGGCGTCGCCTTCTACGGCCCGCTCGTCGATCCGCAGAATCCCGTCTGGCCGAAAAGCCCAACGCAGCTTGCTCCCGAAATGAAAGCGCCCGTCCTCGGCCTTTATGGCGATGCGGACCAGGGCATCCCCGTTTCGCAAGTCTGGGACATGGAAGAGGCACTCAAAGCAGCCGGAAAAACCTTCGAGTTCAAAGTCTATCCCAACGCGCCTCACGGCTTCCATGCGGACTACCGGCCCAGCTACCGCAAGGAGCCTGCGGAGGACGCTTGGAAGCAGATGGAAGCCTGGTTCAAGAAGTATAAGGTGCTGTCT
>CAZCIF010000011.1:936-28790 GCA_964498645.1 uncultured Rhodomicrobium sp.
ACCATCCGCAAACGCTTGTAAGGTTTGCCACCTTACTGCTCCTGCACCTTCCGTCCGGCTCGGCTCGTGGCGCGATTTTTTCAAAGCTGCAGCAAGGCCTTGGCGCGGAATCAAACATTTGGCAAAGAACCTGCAAGCCTAATGGAAGAAACCTGTTATCTTAATGCAGCCTTCAGCCCTGGAAGGAGCGTCAGCCGCCATGACAATTCAGGCCGCCTTACTCCCCGATAGAAGCGTGATCGAAGCCGCGGGAGAAGACCGCATTAGCTTCCTGCAAGGTCTCATCACGAACGATGTCGAAGGGCTCGCCAAAGGCGCCGCCTGCTTTGCCGGGCTGCTGTCGCCGCAAGGAAAAATCTTGTTCGATTTCTTTGCGGTCAACACCGGCGAAACGCTGCTTCTCGATTGCCCGTCCGCGATAAGCGCGGATTTCTTGAAGCGTCTCGGTTTTTATAAGATCCGCGCCAAGGCTACGTTTAACGATGTGTCGAGCCAATGGCGTGCCGTCGCGGCGTGGGGGGATGGCGCTGCCGAATTCCTAAGCGCGAATGCCAGCATTGCCTATCAAGATCCCCGCCTGCCCGCACTTGGATACCGTGCGCTCTTGAACGCGGCGGGAAACCTTAATCTATCCGCCAGCGCCCAGGATTATGAAGCCATGCGTGTCGCGGTTTCCGTGCCGGAGGGCGGCAAGGACTACATTTATGGCGACGCCTTCCCGCACGAAGCTTGTTTCGACCAGCTGCAGGGCGTCAATTTCAAAAAGGGCTGCTATGTCGGGCAGGAGGTGGTGTCGCGGATGCAGCATCGGGGAACGGCGCGCACGCGCGTTCTCGCAGTTGCGGCTGAGCAGCCGCTGCCGCAAGGCGGAGCCGATATCCTGGCCGATGGCTTCGCGGTGGGGCGGCTTGGCTCGGTTGCGGGAAGCCGCGGCGTTGCGCTCGCGCGCATCGACCGGGTAAAGGAGGCGCTGGCAAAGGGGCAGCCGCTCACCGCCGGCGGCATTCCCGTCGTTCTCTCGGTGCCAAGCTGGGCCTCCTACTCGCTTGAAGCGGAGGCGGCGGGGGCAGCGAATTGAGCGGCGCCGCGCGGGATCTGAGCCGGTGCCCTTGGGCTCGCGGCGACGCCCTGTACATCATCTATCACGACAAGGAATGGGGCGTCCCCAAAACGCGCGACATCGAGTTCTTCGAAAAGCTGATCCTCGAAGGATTTCAATCGGGCCTCTCCTGGATCACGATCCTTCGCAAACGCGAGGCTTTTCGCAAAGCCTTTGCCGGCTTCGAGGCGGAAACCGTTGCGCGCTATGATGAGGCGAAGATCGCCGGGTTGCTTGCGAACGAAGGGATAGTCCGGCACCGGGGAAAGATCGAAGCCGCTATCGCGAACGCCCGCGCTTATTTGGCATTGGCGGAGAAGCAATCCCTGACCGCCTTCTTCTGGAACTTTGTCGATGGTGAGGCCATCCAGAACCGCTTCGCGAGCACGGCCGAGGTGCCGCCGGAAACGCCGCTCAGCCGCAAAATCTCAAAAGAGCTGAAGGCCAAAGGCTTCCGTTTCACCGGCCCAACGACAACCTATTCCTTGATGCAGGCTTGCGGCCTCGTGAACGACCATCTCGTCACCTGCCATCGCCACGATGCATGTGCAGCTTTGGCCCGGCCGCAAATTCTGGCATAAAGGCCGGGGACGAATCGGGCGAACTGATGCAGATGAAATTTGAAGCTTCCAACGAACCGGCTAAGCCGGCAAGAGCGTGGCAGCGGATGCTCTCGGGGCGCCGGCTCGATTTGCTCGATCCATCGCCATTGGATATCGAGATCGGCGATATCGCCCATGGGCTTGCGCGCGTCGCCCGCTGGAACGGGCAGACGAAGGGTGCGCATGCCTTCTCGGTCGCGCAGCATTCGATCGTTGTGGAAGCCATCGCAGCCGCGCTCAAGCCGCAATTGAGCCACCAATTCCGGCTCGCGGCGCTGCTTCACGACGCGCCGGAATATGTCATCGGCGACCTTATCAGCCCATTCAAGGCGGCAATGGGCGTGAATTACAAATCCTTCGAGGAACGCATTCAGCGTGCGATCCACATCCGCTTCGGGTTGCCGGCAAGCCTGCCGGTTGGCGTAGCTCAACTTATCAAAAAGGCGGACAAGATCGCCGCGTATCATGAGGCGACCCAGCTTGCCGGCTTTTCGATTGCGGACGCGCGGCAATATTTTGGCGATCCCTCAACCCTTGAGGTGAAGCTGCCCGGTATCCTCCAGGACCTTGACGCGATGGAAACCGCTATGGCGCAGGCAGCTTATCTCGAACGGTTCGCAATGCTTGAGAACGAAGGCGCCGGGACAGCCGTTCATGCCGGGTAAGCTGAAGGCGCCATCGCCGGGCATCCTTGCGCAATTTGCGGGGATTGTTGGCGTGAAGGGCGCGCTAACAGCCCCCGAAGACACCGCCCCTTACCTGCAGGAATGGCGCGACCGCTATTATGGCCGCACGCCGATGGTGCTCCGGCCGGTCGAAGTGGCGCAGGTCAGCGCAATCCTTAAGCTCGCGCATGACGAGCGCATCGCCATCGTGCCGCAGGGCGGCAATACAGGCCTTGTCGGCGGGCAAATCCCATTTGAGAGCGGCAATGAGATTGTCCTCAGCCTCGATCGCATGAAGGCGATAAGGAATGTGGATGCCGCGGGCAACAGCCTCACCGCGGAAGCCGGGGTCACACTTCAATCCGTGCAAGACGCCGCCGAAGCGGCAGGCAGGCTATTCCCGCTGAGCCTGGGGTCGGAAGGCACCTGCCAGATCGGCGGCAACATCGCCACCAATGCGGGCGGCGTCCAGGTTCTCCGCTACGGCAACATGCGCGATCTCGTGCTGGGCATCGAAGCCGTCTTCCCTGGCGGCGAAACCTGGAATGGCCTCAAATCGCTGCGCAAGGATAATACCGGCTACGATCTCAAGAGCTTGCTCATCGGTTCCGAGGGCACGCTCGGCGTCATTGCGGCAGCCACACTCAAGCTGTTTCCGCGTCCCGCCGAAGTCACAACAGTCTTCGCTGGGTGCCCAAGCCTTGAGGCAGTTGCGGACTTATTCAACCGCGCATTCGAAAGCGCCGGGCCGCTGCTCACGGCCTTCGAACTCATGCCACGCATGCTACTCGATTTCCAGCTCGCGCATATGCCGCAATCCCGCGACCCGCTCGCCGAAGCCCATCCCTGGTATGTCCTGTTCGAGGTCTCTTCGCCCTTACCGGAAGGGCTGGCGGAACGCGTAAGCATGGCGCTGCTCGAAGGCGCGCTCGAAAAGGGTATCGTCGCGGATGCCGCGGTTGCGGCTTCGCAGGCGCAAGCGCAGGAGTTCTGGCGCATGCGCGAGTCGCTGCCTGCAGTGCAGAAGTTCGAGGGCTGCAGCATCAAGCACGACGTTTCAGTGCCGGTCTCCTCAATCCCCGCTTTCATTCATGAGGCGAATGCCGCAGTGGCGAAGCTTATGCCCGGCGCGCGCCCGGTGCCCTTCGGCCATTTCGGCGACGGCAACATCCATTACAATGTCACGCAGCCCATCGGCATGGAAGCAGCCGCGTTCCTTGCGCGCTGGGACGAGGTTGCGGACCTGGTGCATGGCATTGTCCTGCGCTTTGGAGGCTCGATCAGCGCGGAGCACGGCATCGGGCGCATGAAAGCGAAGCTGCTCGAAACCGTGAAAAGCCCGGTTGAGCTGGCGCTCATGTACCGGATCAAAGCGGCGTTCGACCCGCGCGGCATTCTGAATCCCGGCAAGCTTTTGGCGGCATACAGGCCCGCTGGGTAGCTCCGTCATCCCGGAAGCCGCATGCGGCTATCCGGGAACTTAAAACGCTAAGGTCTGTGTTTGAACGATCCCGGATAAGCGCTAAAGCGCTTTCCGGGATGACGGAACTCAAGCGTCAGTGCCGGAAATGGCGCACGCCCGTGAACACCATGGCGAGGCCGCGCTCGTTGGCGGCGGCGATCACTTCCTCATCGCGCATGGAACCGCCCGGCTGGATAATCGCCGTCGCGCCAGCATCGGCGGCGGCGAGCAATCCGTCCGCAAAGGGGAAAAATGCGTCGGACGCAACCGCGGTGCCCGCTAACGCCTGCCCGGGATCTCTATTCGCAGCCCTTGCCACTTCCTGCGCCTTCCAGACGGCAAGGCGGACGCTGTCGACCCGGCTCATCTGCCCCGCGCCGATACCTGCGGTTGCTTCGTCCTTCGCGAAAACAATCGCATTCGACTTCACATGCTTCGCGACGCGCATGGCGAATATCATGCCGGCGCGCTCCTGCGGGGTTGGCTCGCGTTTGGTGACCGTCCGCATTATGCGTTCCTCAAGCCCGGCGGCGTCCGCGTCCTGGACCAGAAAGCCGCCAGCTACCGAGCGGATATAAGGAGCACGTTCATCGCGAGGGAGCAGGCCGCCTGTTAGCAACAGGCGGACATTGGGCTTGGCTGCAAAGGCCCGCTTTGCTTCCTCGCTTGCGAAGGGGGCGATCACGACTTCGGTAAAGATGCGCAAGATTTCCTTTGCGGCTTCCTCATCCAGGGAGTGGTTCAAGGCCACGATCCCGCCGAATGCGCTGACCGGATCGCAGGCGAGCGCTTTTTTATAGGCCTCGGCCATGGAACCGCCCACAGCTACACCGCAAGGATTTGCATGCTTGATGATCGCAACGGCGGGCTGTTCTACAGGAAACTCGGAAATCAGCTCGAAAGCCGCGTCAGCGTCGGTGAGATTATTGTAGCTAAGCTCCTTGCCCTGCACCTGTTCTGCCCGGACGATGCTTGCGCCAGGCCGGCCGGCGGATTCGTAGAGCGCGGCCTTCTGATGCGGGTTCTCGCCATAGCGGAGAGCTTGGCGAAGCTTGCCCGTAAGGAACATCGATTGGGGCGGCGCTTCTTGTATCACCGATGCGAACCACGCCGCGATCGCGGAGTCGTAAGCAGCCGTCCGCGCGAAAGCTTTGGCGGCAAGGCTCCGGCGCGTCGCAAGGCTTGTCGTCCGCGCATCGCCGGACAGTTCTTCGATAACCGTGTCATAGTCGGCGGGGTCGGTAACAACTGTAACAATGGCGTGGTTTTTCGCCGATGCGCGCAAAAGCGCCGAGCCGCCGATATCGATTTCCTCGATCATCGTCTCGATATCGTCCGCGCTCTTCTTCACGGCCTCTTCGAATGGATAGAGATTGACAACCACAAGGCCGATGGGCGCGATGCCATGCGCGGTAAGCGCGTCGCGCGCGGTGCTCTGCTCAAGATTGGCGAGGATGCCGCCGTGGATGGCGGGGTGCAGCGTTTTCACGCGCCCCTCCAGAATTTCTGGGAAGCCCGTCACCTCTGAAACTGGAAGCACCGGGATGCCCTGATCGCGTAAGTAGGTGGCAGTTCCGCCGGTCGAGAGGATCTCGATCCCAAGCAGTTCCAGCCGCTTTGCAAAATCGGCGAGCTTCGTCTTGTCAGAGACGGAGATGAGCGCCCGGCGGACCGGAAAATCGTGGTGCTTCGTCATGGCTTGTAACTTTTGCCTGAAAAGAGGATCAAGAGGCGCGCCGGGGATTGCCATCCGTGAGGACCGGCTGCTGCTGCGTCACTTTCTCGAATTTCCAATGAACTGAGGTGGCCTTCGTGCAAGGGCCTTTTAGCACAATTTGCAGAGACCGCCGCAGACAAATGGGATCGGCGAAGAAAATGCTCTCCTCGACATCGAGTTCCGCACCCTCGGCAAGAAACCGCCAAACCTGTCCGCCGGGCGTCGTCAGCGTGACGGCGTTGGTGTTGCGCGAAAGGTTTGCCGCCACGCGGGGATGCAAATGAAACCGGATCGCGAAACGTGCAGCGATTCCAGACACACCCGAACTGCCGGCTTCCGAAAGCTGATCGTGGCCCTCCAGCTCAAGCCCGGACTTGCGCAGCGTCAGCCGCCGGCGATGAATGTAGCCGAAGCGGTCACGATAGCCGTCATGGCTGATTCTCACGCTTACGGCATTGTCCTGTTCGGCTGCCTCGTGCTGGACGCTTCCCGGACCTGCGAGCCAGAACAGCTCGCGCCCGGCAACCTGCCCTTGCGCCTTGATGAGACGCGCGGATGAGAGATCCTCGATGGTCAGCGTGGAATGAGCCGCCGTCGAGCGCGAGACCACATACCAATCGCCGGTCTCGTCCGTAGGCGCGCCGCAATTGGTGATCAGCGGCTCGTGGCCAACGCTCATTTCGAAAGAGGCGCAGCCCGCATGGGCGCGCGCGCTTAAGTGAAGCGCCGGTGCGCCGCCAGCATCGGCAACGACAACGGTTTTTCCAGCTGCAAGCCGCGCATAGCCGGAATAAGGCGCTATCGCGCCCTGAAACATCCCGCCCGCATCGTCATAGGCGAGCACCGCCGAGCCCTGGTCGAGCAGCGTCGGTCCCGTGCCGTTGAAATGACCGAGGTTGCCATCGCCTAGACGCAAGAAGCGCAGCATGGGATTCATGCGGCTAAGCGCGGTGTATAGCGCCTCTGGCGGCTCAAGCTGGCGGGCCACAAAGCATTGCTTGAGGGGAAGCAGCTCCAAGAGCAGCTCGATCAAATTACCGGGATCGCGAGAGGCATGGCCGCCATCCTCAAGGATTTGCTTGTCCAGCTCGGAGCAAAAGACTGGCAAATAAGAAGAAAGATAGGCCTCTTGCTCGGCCACGCAGAGGCCCGCGAGCAAGATGGCGCTCAGCGCACGCAGCCGCGCAACGCCCGAGCAATCGCCGTAGACAACGGTGAGATCGTGCAGATCGCGGCTCAGCATCCGCATTACGGCATCGTAGAAATCGGGATCGGCGCCGTCCAAAATGAAGGCCGCGTGTGAAAGGACGGCAATGACACGCCTGGCAACCGTATCTCCATCATGCGCGAGCGCCGGCGCGCTGCGGCTCACGCCGATCCATTCCATGATCAGCTTCCGTGCCTTATCCCGCGCGATCTGATCTTCCGCCGCATGCAGGTGGCGGAGCCAGCCGAAGCTATACAGCTCCTTTTGCCAAGGCACGCTTGGCGGCATGATCTCGAACGGAGATTCAGAGCCGACCGGAGCGGCGGCTCCGGCAAGCCCGAAATAGCCCTCGTAAAGCTCAACGGCAAAGCTCGGATCGCCGGTGCGGAGGTCTTGCGGGAGGATCAAGAGATGATAAGCCGCCGGCACTCCTGCCATCCACCGCGAGAACGGCGCTTTGAGCACCAGCCGCAAAGCCGAACGGCCGGCCCGGTTAATGGCCAGCGCGGCAAGACGCGCCTGGTCTGAAATTTGAGCGGACATCATTTCAATTTTTAATGATGGCGAGTCTCACAGGCAAGGACATATTGCAACCTGCGGGCATGTGCCACTTTCCTTCCGGCAGCGTGGAACCTGCGTATGATTCGCGCACGCATTGCATTTGGGGTGTGGAAAGCGGGTTCACCGTCATTGCGAGCGGAGCGAAGCAATCCAAGTCTAAGTCTCTGGCGCTGCTATGGATCGCCACGGCGGCTAAAGCCGCCTCGCGATGACGGATGAACGCTCATTCGCCGATCCGCCGTTGCCACCACCCTTTGCGCGGAGGCGCCGTTCTGACCGGCTTGGGTTTCGGCTCCTGGAGGGGCCGGGTGCGCGCTGCAATTTCCACGGCAGGACCCGGCTTCTCCGGCGCTGGCGCAGCCTCCTGCGCATCGCCAGCCGGTGCGGCTTCCATAGCCTGTTGAGGCTCAGCCGGTGGCGCGGCCTCAGCTTGAGCTAACGGTTCCGGCTCCTTCGCGGCAATCTCACGTTTGGCCGGCATCCCTCGCTGAATAGCCTGTTCCGCCTCGGCGGCGGCTGGCTCTCGCACGACTGGGCCGAGTTCGAGATTTTTCGGGAAGTTGAGATCGTAAGTGATAACGGGCTGCTCGCCAAGGCCAGGTATGAACGCAGGCCCGGCCTTCGGAGACTCTCCGCTGACGGCGAATTCCTCGCGGTGGCGGCGGCCTCCGCGCCGTCCTCTGCGGCGGCGGCGGAATTGATCTTCCTGCTCACCCTCGGCACCGTTTTTTGCGGAAGCGTCCTCACGCATGGCCGGTTGCTCCATGCCTTGATCTGCGGCGGCAAACTCCACGCCCTCTTCTCCGGCGCCCTCCTGATCGCCGCTCTCAGCCTCTAGGACTTGTCCTGCGCTGCCATTTTGAAGCGCCTGCTCAGCGGGCTGTTCGCCCCGTCCGCGCCGCCGGCGCCGCTTGCGGCGCTGCGGACGCTTATCTTCTCCTTCTCCGGCGATTTCCTCTTCTTCTTCGCCGCTAACCGCCTGCGGCTCCATCTGCACGGCTCGCGATTCTGCGATGGCGGGCGCGTTAGCGCTTGCGCCGCGCGTGAGCGTAAAGTGACCGCCATGCGCATTTTCATCCATCTGCATGATGATCGAGACGCCGTAACGCATTTCGATATCGCGGAGATAGGCGCGCTTATGATTGAGAATGTAAAGGGCGGCCTCGGTTGCCATGGTCGCCGTGATATCTGCCGCTCCCTGTGTCCGCAGATGATCTTCGATCGAGCGAAGGATCATCAAAGCCACGGACTCGGTCGAGCGGATATGGCCAACGCCTTGGCAGACCGGGCATGGCATGGTGGACACTTCGACCACGCCCTGACGCAAGCGCTGGCGTGACATTTCCAAAAGCCCGAAGTGGCTGATATGCCCCACCTGAATGCGTGCGCGGTCGTGGCGCAGCGACTCTTTCAGTTTGCGCTCGACAGAGCGATTGTTGCGCCGCTCGTCCATATCGATGAAGTCGATGACGATCAAACCGGCAAGGTCGCGGAGGCGGACCTGCCGGGCCACCTCTTCCGCTGCTTCGAGATTTGTCTTCAACGCGGTGTCTTCGATGGAGTATTCGCGCGTTGCACGGCCCGAGTTCACGTCGATGGCGACGAGAGCTTCCGTCTGGTTGAGCACGATGTAGCCGCCTGAGCGAAGCGTGACCACCGGGCTGAACATTTGGTTAAGCTGCCGCTCGACCTCGTACTTAATGAAAAGCGGTTCTGGATCTTTATATTGGATGACGTTTTTCGCGTGGCTCGGCATGAGCATACGCATGAATTCCTTGGCCTCGCGATGCGCTTCCTCGCCTGCGACAAGGATTTCGTCGATGTCCCTATTGTAGAGGTCGCGGATGGACCGCTTGATGAGGTTGCCCTCTTCGTAAACGAGGCATGGCGCGGTGGATTTCAGCGTCAGATCGCGCACATTTTCCCAAAGGCGCAGCAGATATTCGAAGTCGCGCTTGATCTCCGCCTTGGTGCGCGATGCGCCAGCGGTACGGATGATGAGCCCCATGCCTTCCGGCACTTCGAGCTCCTGGGCGATCTCCTTGAGCCGCTTGCGGTCAGCCGGAACCGTGATCTTGCGTGAGATGCCGCCGCCGCTCGGCGTATTTGGCATCAGCACCGTGTAGCGTCCTGCAAGCGAAAGGTATGTGGTCAGCGCAGCGCCCTTGGTGCCGCGTTCCTCTTTGACGACCTGGATCAGGACGATCTGGTTGCGTTTGATGACTTCCTGAATTTTGTAGTGGCGCCAGCGCCGCTTGTGCCGCTGCGGCAGCTCTTCCAGAGCGTCTTCGGAGCCGACTACCTCGACCGGAGCGGGAGTTGGCGCTTCAGGAACCGAGATGACCCCGCCTTCATCAACTACCCTTCCGCGTTGCCAGCCGGCATGCTCGCCGGTTTCCGCGTGAGCATCGGCCGAAGCGGCATGTCCATCCGCCTCTTCCGGGCTTTCTTCGCCGGCGGAAAGGGCTGCTTTCCTGGCCTTATGCCCCTGCTCATCGTGGGGGTGCGCGGACTCCTCGCTTTCAGCCCTCACGAAGCCTTGCGTAGCTCCGGTATCTTCGGGGCTTTCGACATCGTCGGGATGAGCAGGGATTTCCCCGCGCGCTTCTTCGGCACGGGCGACGGCGGCGGCAAACTCCTCATAAATTGCCGGAGGCAAGGCCGCTTCGAGTGCCATCGGCGCCTCACGCGGCTTCCGTCTCTCGTCTGGACGGGTTTGAGGAAGAATGGGTTCTCCGGCCGGCACTAAAGAAGATGGCGTTCCGGCGGCTTCCCCGGCTTCCGGCTGCGCCTCGCCAGATAGCGGCGGGGCGCTTTCAACCGGTTCTCCAGCGATTTCCACAGCGCTACCGGCTTCCGCCTCTGCCTCGCTTGGACCTCCGCCTTCGCCGTTACCTGCCCGGCCCTGACGGTCGAGCGCATCCTCTTTCATGATGGCTTCGCGAACGGCCACCGGGATTTGATAGTAGTCAGGGTGGATTTCGGCGAAGGCTAGAAAGCCATGGCGGTTGCCGCCATAGTTAACGAACGCAGCCTGCAAGGAGGGCTCGATACGAGCCACTTTTGCGAGATAGATATTCCCTCTGAGTTGTTTGCGCGACGCCGATTCGTAATCGAACTCCTCAACGCGATTGCCGCGCGTCACCACCACCCTGGTCTCTTCCGGGTGGGTGGCGTCGATCAACATTTTGTTTGCCATTGTAAATTCTTTCTGGCTTGCCCATGGCAAAACCAGATCTCGCGATCATGAATCCATGATCGAGCGGACCGCCTTGCAGGGTGCCGTTTTGGTTGGTCGCGCACTCGCCGCTCTCGCCCAGCATCGAACTGGGAGCGCTCTCATGCCGCCACAGCAAGCTTTCGGGGCCGCGTCTGGCACCATTCGAAAAAAGCGAGTTGAAGCGCGAAGTTGACATTCTCTTGGTTCCGGTTCGCCGGCAGCCCGCTTTCTTCTGGGCAAATAAGGCGGCGTCACCACGATCCGTGGTTATTATTGTTCAGGACTTGACATCCTGGCCTGCTTACTGGCGATCGCTTGCGGCACCAGATCTCTAAGATCGTGGATCAATCGCGATCGTCAAACTTTTCACCCGCCGATCCTGATTAACCGGATTGGCTCAGCGTAGAGCCATAAATTAACCTGACCAGGGTTGATATATCTTTAATACGTTGTGTTCGCCTTCGCCGCAAGCAAGACCTCAGCCGCTGATTGTTAAATATGAAAAATAGTTCGTAAAGCCGGGGTGGACGCGGCTTGATGGAGTGATATAAGCGCGGTTTTGAGTGAGCCGCGAAAGGGCAGCGGATGGGAAGGAACCGAGGGAAAGCCGGAATTCAAGCCTTAAAAGGACTCGTCCTTCTTATTCTGTTAGCGTTGGCGGTAAGGCACGCGGCCGCCAAGGATGTTACCCTCAGTGCCGGGATCGGCGGCGACATCAAGCATACGCGATTCGTCGCGTTCCTCTCGAAAAAGGTCGAGTATCGGATTTTTTCCATCACCGATCCTTACAGGATCGTGATCGACCTGCCGGAAACCGAAATCCAGGTCCCGAGTGGAATCCATCGCGGTCTCGTTCTTTCCTCGCGGTCCGGCCTTCTCACACAAGGCAGGTCGCGTATCGTGATCGACTTGGCCGAGCCTGCGCTTATCGAAAAATCCGTGCTGCTGCCCCCAGAAAATGGCCTGCCGGCGCGGCTTATCATCGAGCTGACGAAGGCGACACACAAGGCATTTCTCGCGGCAAGCAAAGTGCCTCCTCCCGAAAGGCCGCGAGGGTCCGCGCAAATCGCTGCACAGGAGAAAAACCCTGCGGATAGAAGACCGCTTATCGTAATCGATCCGGGCCATGGCGGGGTCGATGCGGGAGCGCATGGGCGCGAAACCAACTTACCCGAGAAAGAGGTCACATTCGATTTCTGCAAAACGTTGAGCGCTAAGCTGGAGGCGGCCGGGAAGTACCGCATCGTCATGACAAGAACCGTCGATGTGTTCGTGCCGCTGGATGACCGCGCTCAAATGGCCGCAGGCCCGAAAGCCGATCTTCTCATCTCCATCCACGCAGATGCGCTCGACGCAAAACGCCTTGGTGTCAAAAGCCTGCATGAGGTTCGCGGCGGCACAATCTACACCCTATCGGATGAGGCGTCGGACGAGCAGGCGAAGCTTATCGCCGGGAACGAGAACAAGGCGGATGTACAGGCCGGCGTGGGGAGCGAGCAGCAGGCGCCCGTTATTTCGGCGGAGATCAATAGCATCCTTAGCGATCTCGAAAGCCGGAGCAAAAAAAACATATCGCTAGCGCTTGCGAACTATCTGATCGGGCATTTGAAAAACAAAATGAAGTTCAATATCCGGCCTCACCGTTCGGCCAACCTCCGGGTCTTGAAAGCGGCGGGCGTTCCCGCCGTACTCATAGAGCTTGGTTATCTCAGTAATGACGACGATGAGAAATTGCTAGCATCCGCCGAATGGCGCGCGTCGATCGCAGCGGAGCTGGCGGAAGCGGTGAACGCGTTCATGTCGGGCCGGCAGGCGCGCCTACCCTTGTGAGAAATAAAATTCTTCAAAGATGGAAAGCCATTTTTTGTACCGGCCGGGTATGCTTCGTTTGGGCGTGGCTGCCGGAGAGGGCCATCTTGTGATTAGCTGCGGGCGGAAACGCGATTGTGTCACAATTTGGCTATGCACCTATGGTCGTGATGCTGTAACCATACCCCGGCCGGGAACGACGGCCGATCGTGGAACCTATCGCACAATTGGGCCTGGAGCCGATGCAAGTCAGGATGCCCGTGAAGCCGCCGGTTAAGAAAAAACGCCGCAAGAGCTGGGCCTTGAGGTTCCTCGGCTTCGCGTTCGCGGCGGGCGTATTTCTATTTCTCGCCGGAGCAGGCGGCGCGGCTTATTTTCTCTGGCAGATTTCGAAAGAGCTGCCGGATTACGACAAGCTGTCGAATTACAAGCCGCCTGTTATCACGCGCGTTCATGCCGGCGATGGCAGGCTCATCGCAGAATTTGCGAAGGAGCGCCGGATCTATGTCCCGGTTCAGGTCATGCCGAAGCTCCTTATTAACGCGTTCCTGGCAGCCGAGGACCAAAACTTTTATGAGCACCACGGCATCGACATTCGCGGGGTCGCGCGTGCGGTCTTCAACAATCTGGTCAGGAAAAGGAGGGAAGGCGCGTCTACGATCACCCAGCAAGTCGCGAAGAACTTCCTCCTTTCGAACGAGCAGACCTTTTTGCGGAAGGCAAAAGAGGCGATTCTTGCCATCCGCATCGACCGCGCTTTTACGAAAGATCAGATCCTCGATCTTTATCTTAATCAAATCTATCTTGGTGCCGGCTCCTATGGCGTCGCTGCCGCGGGCTAGCGATACTTCGGTAAAGAACTCCATGAGCTACAAATTCATGAAGTTGCTTATCTCGCCGCACTTCCGAAAGAGCCTTCGAAGTTTCAGTTGACCACCGCGCGAGGTAAGTATTTCCGGGATGCGCTCGCCCGCCGGAACTCGACGATAGACAACATGGTGCGCTTCAATTTTATAGGCCCTGAGGAGGCCGAGGCCGCCAAGAAGATGCCGCTCGAGATGACGAAGCGGCAGGTCGGCCCCTCTACATTCGCCGCCGAGTACTTCGCTGAGGAGGTGCGCCGCTCGCTGGTCGATCTCTTCGGTCAGGACGAAAACGATTCCACCAATTCAAGTGTTTATGCTGGCGGCTACTCAGTCCGCTCGACGCTCGACCCGGCCTTGCAGCAGATGGCCCGGATGGCACTGCGCGCCGGCCTCGTCGATTTCGACCGGAAACACGCGGGCTGGCGGGGACCTGTCTCACGCATCGATATCTCAAACGGAGACTGGGGAGCGAAGCTTGCGGAAGTGCCCTCATTATCCGACGCTGATCCTTGGCGGCTCGGCGTGGTTCTGGAATCGACAAAGGACACGGCCGTTATAGGTTTGCAGCCCCCCCGCTTTGCAAATGGCACAATGGAGCCAGAGCGGAAGACGGTCGAGCTTGGTATCGAGAGCGTGAAATGGGCATTTGAGAATCAAAAAAATCGGGTCAAATCGAAAGTTACGCCGGGCGTAAACACTATCTTGGCCGTTGGCGATGTTGTCTACGTCTCGCCTCCGACCGGACTCGATATCCTTAATAGAAACGTGAAAGAGACACGCGGGGCGCCGAAGGCCGAGCCCAAGCCGTTGCCGTGGCAATTGATGCAGGTGCCCCAGATCGGCGGTGCGACCGTCATCATGGATCCGCACACGGGCCGCATCCTGGCCCTTGCCGGCGGCTTCAGCTTTGCGGAAAGCCAATTCGATAGAGCAGTTCAAGCGCGCCGTCAGCCGGGATCCTCGTTCAAGCCGATCGTCTACGCCGCCGCTCTCGATAATGGCTATACGCCGACGACTATCGTGAACGATGCCGTCATTGCCATCGATCAGGGCAACGGGCAGGGCCTGTGGCGGCCCGCTAATTACGATAAGCAGGTGCACGGGCCGCAACCCATGCGCATCGGCATCGAGAAATCCCGGAACTTGATGACGGTCCGGCTGGCCCAGGATGTCGGTATGCCGATCGTGAGCGAATATGCGCGCCGTTTCGGCGTATATGACGACCTTCCCCCGCTCCTCTCAATGGCGCTGGGGGCCGGTGAAACCACGCTCCTGCGTCTCACCACGGCCTATTGCATGTTCGCTAATGGCGGCAAAAAAATTACATCCACCTTCATCGACCGCATCCAGGACCGTTACGGCCACACCATCTGGCGGCATGACGGCCGCCAATGCGATGGTTGCAACGCGCAGTCGTGGAACAGCCAGGATGTGCCGGAACTGCCCGACGTGCGGAAGCAAGCCGTCGATCCCATGACCGCCTATCAGATCGTCTCAATGCTTGAAGGCGTTGTCGTCCGCGGTACAGGGACGAAAATCAACAAGAGGGTTGGTAAGCCGCTTGCCGGCAAGACCGGAACGACCAACGAGGAAAAGGACGCTTGGTTCATTGGCTTCTCGCCTGATTTGGCGATGGGTGTCTTTGTCGGTTACGACAGCCCTCAGCCTATGGGCCACGGCGAGACCGGCGGCGAGCTTGCCGCACCTATCTTTGCCGATTTCTTCAAGATGGCGCTGAAGGACAAGCCTGCCATCCCCTTCCGTACCCCTCCGGGCATCCGGCAGGTGCGCGTCAATAAGAGGACCGGTCAACGCACAGACCCGAATGACCCGGACGCCATTGTCGAATATTTCAAGCCGGGAACGGAGCCGCCGGAAGGTTATGCGATTGCGGCGCCAGGCTTCCAAACGGAGGAGCAGCAGTCTGGCGCGACTAGCGGCTGGGGGGCCAACCCGGAACCGTCATTCCCGTCAAGCCGGGGCTTTCCGCCGTCCTACGGGCGTGAGCCGCGCGCTGGAGGCTTGTACTAGCGTCCGCCGATCTCATCTTTACGCAATTCATTAGACCGAAGCGCAACGTAAGCTTGGCGTGCGTTTCGGTGCATTACCGGAAATGGGACTTTAGCATGCGCCCCGAGACACTTGCCATCGTTGACGAAATCAAACAATCCCTGTCGCTCCTGCGGAGGCATCTTTGACTGGGACAAAGCGCAGTCGCGCCTCAAAGATTTAAACGCCACCGTTGAAGACCCGGGCCTTTGGGACAATCCCCAGCGCGCTCAGAAGCTTCTGCGCGAACGGCAGCATCTCGATACCGCACTCACGGCCTATTCTCAGCTCGATTCCCGCTTGAACGACGCTACGGGCCTCATCGAACTGGGTGAGGAAGAACACGACGAAGAGATTGTCAAAGAGGCCGAGGCCTCGCTCGCGGCTCTGCGAACCGAGGTTCAGCGCCGCGAGATCGAGGCCCTGCTCTCCGGCGAGGCCGACGCCAACGACACATTCTTGGAAGTTCACGCCGGCGCTGGCGGCACCGAAAGCCAGGATTGGACCGAGATGCTCTTGCGCATGTATATGCGCTGGGCCGACGAACAGGGCTACAAGGTTGAGTTGATCGAAAGCAACGCGGGCGAAGAGGCCGGCCTCAAATCGGCGACGATCCAGGTGAAGGGCCAAAACGCCTATGGCTGGCTCAAGACCGAGTCGGGCGTCCATCGTCTCGTCAGGATTTCGCCTTACGATTCCAATGCCCGCCGACATACGAGCTTCGCCTCCGTTTGGGTCTATCCCGTGGTGGACGAAGCGATTGACATCGCCGTGAACGAAAGCGACTGCCGGGTCGACACCTACCGGGCGAGCGGCGCAGGCGGCCAGCACGTGAACACGACCGACAGCGCGGTGCGCATTACCCATCTTCCAACCGGCATCGTCGTGCAATGCCAGAACGAGCGCTCCCAGCACAAAAACCGCGCGACAGCCTGGGCGATGCTGA
Organism: uncultured Rhodomicrobium sp.; assembly: GCA_964498645.1. Taxonomy (GTDB): domain Bacteria; phylum Pseudomonadota; class Alphaproteobacteria; order Rhizobiales; family Rhodomicrobiaceae; genus Rhodomicrobium. The sequence continues at coordinate 17,140 of CAZCIF010000011.1, forward strand.
AGGCTAGGCTTTACGAGATGGAGCTGAAGAAACGCGAAGATGCGGCGCAAGCGGCGGCGGCTTCGAAGACCGACATTGGCTGGGGGCACCAAATCCGGTCCTATGTGCTGCAGCCCTATCAGATGGTGAAGGACCTGCGCACCGGCATCGTGAACACGAACCCGCAGGCGGTGCTCGACGGCGAGCTAACCGCGTTCATTGAAGCCGCGCTGGCGCAGCGCGTCCATGGCGGCGGGCCGGGAACGGTAGCCGATCTGGACTAATAGCGGCATGAGTGTAGTGTGAGCGCGCCGCCTGCAATCACCGGTTTACAGATCGGGTGCGCGCTGTTAGAAGCGCCCTCGTCTTTGTTTCAGCCAACCCCCTATGGGCCATGGATCGTCACGCGTCATGAAGCTGGTCGCCGGAAATAGCAATCGGCCGCTGGCACACGCCATCGCAGCTTACTTGAAAACTCCGCTGACTCAATGTCTCGTCCGGCGTTTCGCCGACATGGAGATTTTCGTTGAGGTACAGGAGAACGTTCGAGGCGAGGACATTTTCGTCATCCAATCGACCTCCTATCCCGCCAACGACAATTTGATGGAACTTCTTATCCTCATCGATGCGCTGAGGCGCGCATCGGCGCGGCGCATCACGGCTGTGATCCCTTACTTCGGCTATGCGCGCCAGGATCGCAAAACGCTTCCGCGCACGCCCATTTCGGCGAAGCTCGTCGCGAACATGATTACCCATGCCGGCGCCGACCGCGTGCTGACCGTCGATCTCCACGCCGGACAGATTCAAGGCTTTTTCGACATCCCAACCGACAATCTCTATGCCGCTCCTGTCATGGTGCGCGATATCCATAAGCGCTTCACGAACGGGAACATCACGGTGGTCTCCCCCGACGTTGGCGGCGTTGTGCGCGCAAGGAGCCTCGCCAGCCGCATCGATGCCCCGCTCGCCATTATAGATAAGCGCAGGGAGCAGCCGGGCGAGTCCGAGGTTATGAACGTAATCGGCAATGTCGCGGGCCGTGCCTGCATCATGATCGACGACATCATCGACTCCGGCGGAACGCTGTGCAACGCCGCGGAAGCGCTCGTTGAGAGGGGCGCGGCGTCGGTCGCGGCTTACATCACGCATGGTGTTTTTTCGGGCGGCGCGGTCGCCCGGATCATGGCGTCGAGGATTGAGAAGCTCCTCATCACGGACACGATCGTGCCGACGGAAGCCGTTCGCGTCGCCAGCAATATCGAGGTGCTTTCGCTGGCCGGCCTAATCGGCGAAGCGATCCTGCGGACCTCGGGCGAGGAATCGGTTTCGAGCCTGTTCGATTAGAGCTGGCTCCCTCGCTTTCGAGGCCCCCTTGCGTTCCCGGAAGCCGACCTTCGCTCGGACGGCCACGGACCAAGGCCTAAGAAAAGCGAAGCCGCTTGCGCGGAGAAACATCTTGACAATCCAGCAGAATCATTTTTCGTGGACTTTTGACGAATCAAGTCATATATTTTCAAGTGCCAAGCCGCCCCTGCGATCCGAACTGTCACCGTACGGTGTGCGTTCCTGGTTCCGCCAGGATAGGACGCGGGGGCGCATCACTTAAATTCCCATATTCAATATGATTTCGTAGCATCTTCCGCCACCTATCGGGATTATCACGATCTGTGCGATAGGAGCGAGCGATTGCGCCCACGCACATGTCTGCTTGTTGGAGCAGCAGGTCGCTAATAGAGTTCTTGAACAGAACCTTCTTAATCATCCCTTTGCGAAGGCGAAGCCTAAGCGCTGCGTTGAGATCGCGACGAAAGGCTCTATCCCCAGAACCATCGATGGTCACTTTAGCGTCAGACAACACCCTATTGTCGTGCTTCATCATCTGTTTTACGAAATACTCGTAAAAACGTTCCTTGTCTGCGATTAAGCGAGGTGAATAGATGACTTCTTTTTTGACTACGATAGCGCGCACGCTGAAGTCACAAGGCATTATAGCCTCGAAAAAGAGGTCGCGAATCTCGTAACTGCATTTGTTAAACTTGAATTCCCTTGGCTTGTGCAAGCGCTTAGCTTCACTGCCGGCTATAGCGGCATGCGCTGCCGATGCGGCCTCTGATGACTGGAAAATAACCATCGCGGCGACAAAGATAGGGCTCGCCCCTTTATCTAGCTTGAATCCTGGGTCGCCGGATTCGTCAATGAAAACTAACATGCGTCTTTATTATGCCGATTCTTTTCAGCGGCGCTATAGACGGCCACGGCTCGGGTGAGTTGGAGCGAGCTAAGGCGCCGCGCATCGGCGTACTCAAAGATCAATCTGGATGGCTGACGATTTCGATGCACTTCCCAAAGCCAAAGCCGATCAGCTTATTGTCTTTCGCGGCGCTTGCCCTTATAGAGGTGGTTTGAAACACCCTGAGTGCCGAAGGTTCGCGCGCCTGTTCGCCGCACAATCGCGCTCACCTAGCAAAATAGAGAAGATCATGGCGGAGCTTATCGAACTGAAGGCGACCGGGCGCGAAAGCACTGGCAAACTTGCCAATCGCGCGCTTAGGGCACAAAAAATGGTTCCCGGCGTCATTTATGGCGGCGAACAGGGCCCGGCGAATGTCGCGCTGGAATACAAGCTGGTGTGGCAGCACTATCAAACCGGGCACTTCCTCTCGACAGTCTATCTGCTTGACGTGGACGGCAAAAAGGAGCGCGTCATTCCGCGCGACGTGCAGGTCGATCCCGTGCGCGATTTTCCGATTCATGTCGATTTCATGCGCGTAAGCCGCTCGTCGCGGATCGACGTGGAGGTTCCGGTCCATTTCTTGAACGAGGATGCCTCGCCCGGCCTGAAGCGCGGCGGCGTGCTGAACATCGTGCGTCACGAGGTGGAACTTTCCTGCCCGGCGGATTCGATCCCCGAGAGTATCACTTTGGACCTCACGGGCCTCGAAATCGGCGACAGCATTCACATTTCGGCGGTTAAGCTCCCGAAAGGCGTCACGCCGGTGATTGCCGACCGCGACTTCACCATCGCCACCATTGCTGGCGCCGCCGCGGCCAAGTCCGAAGCGGCTGCTGAGAGCGAAGAGGCAAAAAGCGAATAACCTTGTACGGTTCTTGCATCTTTTCCGGCGGCAGTGATGGGGAAAGACGGGACATAGATCAATGAAGCTGATCGTTGGGCTGGGCAATCCAGGTGAGAAATACGCGGGCAACCGCCATAACATTGGGTTTATGGCAGTTGATGAGCTGGCGCGCGGCTACTCCTTCGGGCCTTGGAAAAAGCGCTTCCAAGGCTTCGCGGCCGAGGGACAGATCGGTGTAGAGAAGTGTATCCTGCTCAAGCCCAGCACTTACATGAACGAAAGCGGACGCGCCGTTGGCGAGGCCATGCGCTTCTATAAGCTTTCCGTTGGCGATGTGATCGCCGTCCACGATGAGCTGGACCTGAAACCCGGCATGGTTCGCGTGAAAACCGGCGGAGGCAACGCCGGTCATAATGGTTTGAAGTCAGTTTCCGCGCATATCGGCAACGAGTATATGCGCGTGCGCCTCGGTATCGGCCATCCGGGCGACAAGGCGCTCGTGGCGAACTACGTGCTGCAAGATTTCGCCAAGGCGGACCGGCAATGGCTCGAGCCTTTGCTGGAAGGCATCGCGCGCGGGATGGCGCGGCTCGTCGAAGGAGGCGAAGCCGCTTTTTTGAGTGAAGCCGCCAGGGGACGTGCGCAGTCTCCGGCGGCGGCGAAGCTGAATGGCGCGGCTGCTTTCAAGGCCAAAATCGAGGCACCCGCGCCGGAGATTGAGGCGGTTCCGAACCCGGAGCTGGACGCTCTGGCGGCAATCGCCGCGGCTGCCTCCCGGCCAATTCAAGCCATGCCCGTTGCGCCGATCGCGGTGGTGGCCTCGCGGGAAGGTAGCGGCGGAGGCGCGGTCTCCAAAGCAGTCATCTTGCCTGAGCCGGAACGGCTTGCGCCGGCAGCCAGGATCGAGCCAGAGCCTGCGATCGAGGCTGAGCGTCCTGCACCCCTTGCCGCTGCAGAGGCCGCAGTCGCTGTAAGTGGGCCAGAGGAAGTTCCTGTTGCGATTGAGCCAGCGGCTGAGCCGGAGCCTTCGAAAGAGATCCCTGCCTTCGCCGCCGCGCAAGAGTCCGGTGCCTCCCAGCCCCAAGCTGCTCCAGCACAACCGCAGGCAGCTCCGGTCCAAACGAAAGACGCCGGGCTTCTCGGCAGGTGGTTCCGCTCGCGTGTTCGCGGCGGCGTCACACCTTAGAAAGACGCTGACAGGATCTCCATGGGCTTTAAGTGCGGCATCGTTGGATTGCCCAATGTCGGCAAATCCACTCTTTTCAATGCGCTGACGCAGACGGCGGCGGCACAGGCGGCGAATTATCCCTTCTGCACCATCGAGCCGAATGTCGGCGAGGTGCCGGTTCCGGACGAGCGCCTGGAAAAGGTCGCGAGCGCTGCGAAGTCTCAGGCGATCATTCCAACGCGGCTGACCTTTGTCGATATCGCCGGCCTGGTCCGTGGCGCTTCTAAGGGCGAGGGCCTTGGCAATCAGTTCCTTGCGAATATCCGCGAGGTAGACGCCATCGCTTACGTGCTGCGCTGCTTCGAGGACGAGGATGTAACCCATGTCGAGGGCCGCGTCGATCCTATCGCCGATGCGGAAACGGTCGAGACCGAACTTATGCTCGCCGACCTCGAAAGCCTTGAGCGGCGCCGGGCCACAACCGAGAAAAAGGCGAAGGGTCAGGATAAAGAGGCCAAAACTGCGCTCGGCCTGATCGATATCGCGCTCAAATATGTCTCCGAGGGAAAGCCCGCCCGGCTTGCCCTCGCGGAGATTCCTGAAAGCGAGCATCGCGCCTTCCGGCAATTGCAGCTTCTCACCTCCAAACCCGCGCTCTACGTCTGCAATGTAGATGAGGCGAGCGCCGCATCCGGGAACGCCTATTCGAAGCAGGTGCAGGACCGCTTTGGCGGCGAAGGCGCGGAAGTGGTGGTGATCTCGGCCAAGATCGAGGCCGAGCTTGCGCAGCTCGACGAGGAGGAGCGGAAGCTCTATCTCGCCGAACTCGGCCTGCAAGAGCCTGGCCTCAACCGGCTTATCGCGGCGGGCTACCGGCTGCTCGGCCTCATCACTTATTTCACGGCCGGGCCGAAAGAGACCCGCGCCTGGACCATCACGAAGGGTACAACAGCGCCCGGCGCCGCAGGCGTGATCCACTCGGATTTCGAGAAGGGATTCATCCGCGCTGAGACCATTGCCTATAACGATTTCGTAACGCTTGGCGGGGAAGCGGGCGCGAAGGAGGCGGGAAAGATGCGCCTCGAAGGCAAGGACTATACCGTGCATGACGGCGATGTGATGCACTTCCGCTTCGCGAACTGATGCTAAATCCGGCTGAATGTTTCATTCACCACTCACCCTGTCCCTCTTCCCGCTAAGAGGCCAGGATCTCGTGTGCGGCGCGATTGCCGCTCAAGATTGCGCCATTCATGTAGCCTAAGAACTCCGGCTCGGTATGCTCGCCGGCGAAGTGGAGACGCCCATCGCATTCCGGCGTCTGCGCTACGGGCAGAAGAGTTGTGTATTGACCAGTCTTGGCGCAGGCGTAGCTGCCGAAGCTCAAGAAGTGATGCTCCCAAAAGAATGAGGCGATCGCGCCAGGATCGAGCGCAGCTCCGATTTCGGCAGAAATTGCGGCGAGACCCTTTCGAAGATTTGCGAACGCTTCCTCTTCGCTCGCCGGAAGCGCGCCGCCAGCCATGAAGTTCGAGAGGATTCCACTCTCGCCGGGCCGGTTGCGGCTCGTCTCCCACACATTTTGGAAAGTCAGGTCCGAGTAGAAATTGCCGTTCGAGGGATAGGGCAAGCCACTGTTTGAGCGGCGCCATGGCCGCGAAGTTGTTCCGCAGACCATCTTAGCGTTGTTGCCATCTCCAAGCGTTTGAATTGCCTTCAGTTTTTCAGCGCTGAGGCCGAGTGCTTCGAGACCCTTGACCTGCCTCAGGCAGGTGAAAGGAAGCGCGAGCACGACCGTGCTGAAGACTTCGCGCCTCGCGCCAGCGGACGTTTCCAAAGTGACTTCCATGCCGCCGTCACGCTGGGCGAGCGCCACAAGCTGCGCCCCTAGATTTAGCGAAGACTTCGCTTCGCAGGCGCGAACCAGGGCATCGATCAAGGACGAGGAACCGCCCTTGATCCGGTACGCTTCATCGCTCTCGCCGAAAATTTCAAAGCGCTCTTTCGGGTCCGCAGTAATGAAATCGACGAGGTTCAAGCTCGATTGCTCTGAAGGCGGGAGGCCGAACTCGACCGTATAGGCAACCGTGATCAGATCGATGGCCCAATCTTCGGCCTTGCCCCTGAATTGCTTGAGGTAAGCCGCGAGGCTCACCGCGTCCAGAGCGCGCGCATGGTCTGTAAATTCTTCCTTTGCGTCGCGCAGTTTGGCCTTATCCGCTGCGATCTGCTTTGCTATTGGCACGAATGCACCGGCGCCGCTTGATGCATCGAACATGGCGGTCATAGGCTGCAGCTTGTTGCCGAAGAAGTAGAGGTCGCGATCCTGCTCTTCCGGCGCGAAAAGCGGCTCCAGCGCAAGGCTCAGCTCTCCGGCAAGCGTTTTCAAATCCTCATGCCGCGTGTCGACGAACTCGCCGCCAAGCTCGGCAAACATTCCGTGATAAAAGTCAGGAAGCGTGAACATGCGCCCGCCCCAGCGCTGACCCGCTTCGAATACAACCGGGGCGAGGCCCTGCTGCTGCAGGCGATATGCCGCAGTTAACCCCGCCGCGCCTCCGCCGATAATCGCCACACGCGTCTTACTGTTTGGCGCGGCAGGCGCTCCCGCGAAAGGAGCGCCGAGAGCCAAGGCTCCTGTGGCCGCAGCAGATAACCGGAGGATCTCCCGCCGGCTGACGCCTCCGGCGGGGCTGCCGCCATGAGCGGTTGCATGCGACGCCGCCAGCATTCGCTTCAAAGCCGAAAAAAGCAGGGTCCGGGCCATAAGCAGCTCCTCCAAAAGCGGGGTCGTCGTCATTGCGAGCGAAGCGAAGCAATCCAGGGGCAAGTCTTTGATTTTGCTCTGGATCGCCACGGCGGCTGAAGCCGCCTCGCGATGACGGCTGAGCGGAGCTATAGCTGTTAATGGACGGCCCGGGCAAGCCAAAGGCAGCCATCCACAGGACTTTGACCGCAGCGAAAGCGGCACGCTTGCGCCCATTGAAGCCGCAGACAAGATTGGCGCAGGGCTAAACTGTGATTCGAGGCCGATGCTGGACGCTGGAGAGGATTTGCTACGTGCAATCGAGGGGCAACGCTTCGGCTCGATCCTAGCCGATCCGCCTTGGCAGTTCCAGAACAAGACTGGCAAGGTTGCGCCTGGCCACCGGCGTCTGAACCGCTACCCGACTCTCACGCTCGGCGAAATTTCGGCGCTTCCCGTCGTGGAAGCCGCAGCGGACACAAGCCACCTTTATCTATGGGTTCCAAACGCACTCCTGCCCGAGGGGCTGGCGGTGATGAAGGCTTGGGGCTTCTCCTATAAGAGCAACATCGTTTGGCACAAAATCCGGAAGGACGGGGGACCGGATGGGCGTGGCGTCGGGTTTTATTTCCGCAACGTGACCGAGCTTCTGCTGTTCGGCGTGCGGGGCAAGAACGCGCGGACGCTGCCGCCGGGCCGCCGCCAAGTGAACTATCTCGCCACCCGCAAACGCGAGCATAGCCGCAAGCCCGACGAGCAATATGGGCTGATCGAAGCGTGCTCGCCGGGGCCGTTTCTGGAGCTGTTCGCGCGCGGCGTCCGTAACGGATGGGAATGCTGGGGCGAGCAGGCGAATGAGGATTACGCGCCAAGCTGGACGACCTACAAATCCCCAAAGCCGAAGACTTATGTGAATGGCCGCGCGATGGAACCGGCCAGCGCCCCCCGGCCGTTGACGGTTTTAGAAATCTGCGCGGGCGCTGGTGGCCAGGCTTTGGGGCTTGAGCAGGCTGGCTTCGAGCACCAGGCCCTCGTCGAGATCGATCGCGACGCCTGCCGGACGCTCCGGCACAACCGGCCCGGCTGGCATGTCATCCAGGGCGATATCACGTCGTTCGACGCGAAGCCTTACCGGGGCGCCGATCTTGTCGCCGGCGGCTTGCCTTGCCCGCCTTTCTCGATTGCTGGCCGGCAGCTTGGCGAGACGGACGAGCGCAATCTTTTTCCGGCCGCTTTCCGTATTATCCGGGAGGTGCAGCCGAAGGCGGTGATGATCGAGAACGTCCGGGGCCTGCTCGACAAGCGGTTCGGATACTACCGGGAGCTTATCGCTGAGCGCCTCCGCAATCTTGGCTACGAAACGCGCTTCGAGCTTCTGAATGCGGCGGATTTCGGCGTGCCGCAAAACAGGCCGCGCGTGTTCATTATCGGTCTTCGCCCGCAATTTGCTTCTGTTTTTGAAGTGCCAGCGAAAAAGCCCCGGTGCGTCACCGCTGGCGATGCTTTGTTCGATCTCATGAAAAGCGAGGGATGGCGGGGAGCGGAAGAGTGGCGCGAGAGGGCTCTTGGGATCGCCCCAGCGATTGTCGGCGGGTCCAAGAAACATGGCGGGCCGGACCTCGGCCCCACGCGGGCGCGGGCTGCCTGGGCAGCCCTCGGTGTCGATGGCAGGGGTATTGTTGAGAGGCCGCCTTCGAAGGATTTCACGGGCCGCCCCCGGCTGACGGTCGCCATGGCGGCGAGGATTCAAGGCTTTCCCGATAGCTGGCATTTCACCGGAGGGAAAACCGCGGCCTACAGGCAGGCCGGAAACGCTCTTCCTCCGCCTTTGGCGTTCCCGGTGGCACAAGCTATATTAGCCGCGCTTCGCAAAGGCGAAGCCCAGACGCTCATCACAGCCGCAGGTAATGGCAGATAAGCTTAGCGCTATAGAGCGAAGCCGGAATATGGCTTCGATCCGCAGCAAGAACATGAAACCCGAGCTTGCCGTGCGAAGGGTAGCGCATCGCCTCGGCTTTCGCTTCCGGCTTCACAAAAAGGATCTGCCGGGTAAGCCCGATCTCGTCTTTCCAAAATATGGGGCAGTGATCTTCGTGCATGGCTGCTTCTGGCACCAGCATGCCGACCCGAAATGCCTGGATGGCCGCCCGCCGAAGTCGAATCCTGAGTATTGGGGTCCGAAGCTCACGCGCAATGTTGCACGCGATGCGGAGAACCGGGCCAGGCTGGAGGGCCAGGGCTGGCGCGTTCTCGTCATCTGGGAATGTGAAACTAAGGATTTGGGCGTTTTAGCCAGCAAGATCACGGGCTTCTTAAAGCCCGGGCATTGCTAGAGGAAGCCGTCATCGCGAGGCGGCTTTAGCCGCCGTGGCGATCCAGTGTAATGTCAGAAACTTGGCCCTGGATTGCTTCGCTTCGCTCGCAATGATGGCGCTACGAGTAAATCTTCCCGCGCTTGTCCAGCCGCTGCAGGATGCCCGGAAGGAGATCCGCCATATCTTCGGCAATCATTCCGGGCCCGAAGGCCTGAGCAAGCTCACCATGAATCCAGACCGCCGCCGCCGCCGCATCGAATGCGGCCATGCCCTGCGCAGCCAAGCCCGTCACAAGCCCCGAAAGCACGTCGCCGCTGCCAGCCGTCGCGAGCCAAGGCGGTGCGTTCTCGTTCACTGCGGCGAGGCTACCGGGATGCGCGACAACGGTATCCGGTCCCTTAAGAATGATGACAGCCCCGGAAATCTCCGCCGCGCGCCGCGCACGCTCCAGCTTCGAGGGTTCCTCGTCGAGCTCTGGGAACACACGCTTGAACTCGCCCTCATGGGGGGTCATGATCGTCAAAGCAGGCAAGCGTGTCTTGATTTGATCGAAAAGCTCCGCGGGCGCTTCGCTGAACGCAGTGATGCCTTCCGCATCGAGCACGGCCGTCGCTTGGCTGCCAAGCACGCTCGAAACCAGATCCTTCACCTCTGGATCGGCGCCGGCGCCTGGGCCGATAAGCACGGCCGTAATGCGTGTGTCCGAAAGGACATCCGAAAGGCCCACCGGCCCATCATAAGGATCGACCATCACCGCGGTGACCTGCGCGGCGTTGATATAAAACGCCGACTTGGAGGTGGCCAATGTTACAAGCCCGCTTCCCGAGCGAAGCGCAGTCCGCGCCGCAAGCCGTGCCGCGCCGGTACGCTCCATGGGGCCCGAAACCACAACGGCATGGCCCCGGTCATATTTGTGGCCGTCGATCTTGAGCTTCGGGAAAAAGCGAAGCCAAAAGTCCGGATCGTTCGTGAATGTGCCGGGTGAAATATCTTCGAGAACGGTTACAGGGATACCGATGTCTGACGCCCGCACGTCGCCGCAATAGAGGCGTCCTGGAAGCAGCACATGCCCCGTTTTGCGCCGGAAAAACGTGACCGTCGCAGCAGCCTTGAAGGCAAGCCCGTGAACCGTGCCCGTTGTTGCATCGATCCCGGTGGGAACATCGATGGCTACCACCGGAAGGCCGCGAGCGGTGACTTCCTCAATAATTTGCGCAGGTATTCCGGTTACGTCGTCGCGCAAACCGGTTCCGTAAATTGCGTCGACAATAATTTGCGCCCCTTCGAGGGACTGTAGCGACATAGGCTCGATCGCCTCGTCCCAGCGCCTCGCCATTTCTTTAGGATCGCGCGCTAAATCTTCGCGCTTCCCGAGCAATGCGAGCCGGACTTGATACCCACGTTCCCTGAGATAGCGGGCGCATACGAAGCCGTCGCCGCCATTATTGCCCGGTCCGCATAGAACCGTTACGCGGCTCCCGCGGGGAAAGCGGCGGACGACCTCCTCGGCTGCGGCGCGCCCCGCATTTTCCATCATCGTCAAAGTCGAAATGCCAGCCTCGGCGGCAAGCTTTTCGGCACGGCTCATTTCTTCGGCGGTTAGAAGTTCCAGCAAGGGATGGCCCTGTCTGCAAGCGGATTGCGTCGAATATCCATAGAGCTAGATGAAGTGCGAATGTAGCGGAAATTTGGGGGAAGAGGAAAGAAAAGCGCGGTTCGGTGAACCCGGCGAGGAGTAGATTCTATAGCGCCCAATTAAAAGGCGTATTGCCTATTTTTTTGGCACAAGCTTAAGTGCCATTTAGTTTTGTGCAGACATCCTAGCGGAAGCCGGTTTGGCATGGCCTGTGCTTTCTTCAAGGCTTGCTATTCGCCCCGTTCCGGAGGATACGATTCGCTATGAAAAAAATCGAAGCGGTGATCAAACCGTTTAAGCTCGATGAAGTTAAGGAGGCGTTGCAGGAGATCGGCCTGCAGGGCATAACCGTTACGGAAGCGAAAGGCTTTGGCCGGCAAAAGGGTCATACCGAACTCTACCGCGGTGCGGAATATGTTGTCGATTTCTTGCCGAAGGTGAAAATTGAGATTGTGTTGCCAGACGACATGGTAGAAAAAGCGGTCGAAACAATCCGCAACTCTGCCAGAACAGGACGTATCGGCGACGGCAAGATCTTTATCATCAACGTCGAAGACGCCATTCGTATCCGAACCGGCGAGAGCGGTGCCGAGGCAATCTAATCGCCACTATTGCTTCTCCCAGAAGCAATAACATCACAATCAAGTAATCCATCAACCGGCGCCCCGCGCCGTCCTAGCAAACTCGCCATTTAACGCACGATGGGAGTACAATGGCAAACGCGACCGAAGTT
>CAZCIF010000011.1:28824-30407 GCA_964498645.1 uncultured Rhodomicrobium sp.
AAAGGACGAAGATATCAGGTTTGTCGACCTTCGCTTCACCGATCCACGCGGCAAGATGCAACACGTGACGATGGAGTCGAGGGAGATGGGCGAAGAGGCCTTCGCCGACGGCATCATGTTCGACGGTTCCTCCATCGCGGGCTGGAAAGCGATCAACGAAAGCGACATGACGTTGATGCCCGATCCCGAAACCGCCCACATGGACCCGTTCTTCGCGCAATCGACGCTTGCGATTTTCTGCGACATTCTGGAGCCGTCCACGGGTGAGCGCTACGAGCGCGACCCCCGCGGTATCGCCCGCAAAGCCGAAGCCTATCTGCAGCAGACCGGCATTGGCGATAAGGCGTTCTTCGGCCCCGAAGCCGAGTTTTTCATCTTCGACGATGTGCGCTTCTCTGCGGACCCTTATAATTGCGGCTATCGCCTCGACTCTACCGAGCTTCCGACCAACATGCCGACCGAATACGAGATGGGAAATCTCGGCCACCGTCCCCGGACGAAGGGCGGCTATTTCCCCGTCCCGCCGGTCGATAGCGCTCAGGATATCCGCTCGGAAATGCTGTCCACGATGGCTTCGATGGGCGTCGTGACCGAGAAGCACCACCACGAAGTGGCTGCCGCCCAGCATGAGCTTGGCATCAAGTTCGGCACGCTGACCCGCACTGCGGACGCGATGCAGATCTACAAATATGTGATCCATAACGTCGCGCAGTCTTACGGCAAGTCGGCCACCTTCATGCCGAAGCCGGTGTTTGGCGATAACGGCTCCGGTATGCACGTCCACCAGTCCATCTGGAAGGGCTCCGAGCCGGTGATGGCAGGCAACCTTTATGCCGACCTGTCCGAAACATGCCTCTTCTACATCGGCGGTATTCTGAAGCACGCAAAGGCTCTTAACGCTTTCACGAATCCCAGCACGAACTCCTATAAGCGTCTGGTGCCTGGCTATGAGGCCCCGGTTCTTCGCGCTTACTCGTCGCGTAACCGCTCGGCTTCGTGCCGCATTCCGGTTACGTCAAACCCGAAGGCAAAGCGCGTCGAGGTTCGCTTCCCCGATCCGTCGGCGAACCCCTACCTGGCTTTCGCAGCCATGCTGATGGCTGGCCTTGACGGCGTACGGAACCGCATCCACCCAGGCGATCCGATCGATAAAAACCTTTACGACCTGCCCGAGGCCGAGCTGAAGAACATCCCAACCGTTTGCGGGTCGCTGCCGGAAGCTATAGACGAGTTGAACGCCGACCGCACATTCCTCAAAGAGGGCGGCGTCTTCACCGACGATCAGATCGACGCTTACATCGAGCTGAAGGTGGAGGAGATCGACCGCTTCCGCATGATGCCCCACCCGATCGAGTTCGATATGTATTACTCGGTCTAACCGGTTCGTGCCGGCATATAAGACTCTTGATTTTGCGATTCAAAAAGGCCGCCGCGTGGCGGCCTTTTTCATAATCAGAGCGAATTCAATCAGTACGGTCATGCCGAATCCGGCCGATTGCTTCTCCGGCGTCATCCCGCGCGCGCTGCGGCACGCGTTGACGCTGCGCAGACGCGGGATCGTAGAGGACTACATGCCTTTGCGT
>CAZCIF010000011.1:30417-35250 GCA_964498645.1 uncultured Rhodomicrobium sp.
TCATCGCGGGGCGGCTTTTGCTGCCGCGGCAAGTAGAACGATACCAAATCCGGCTGGATGGTTCACCGGTCGCCGGAGCGTACACTGTTCGATCGCAACGCCTCTCATCCTGCCCTTCTCCCCATGGGAGAAGGGACTCCCGAACAAGGCACGGAGCATGCAACAGCGTTCCCTCTCCCAATGGGAGAGGGACAGGGTGAGGGGCATTGAGCCAAGTTTTTTGCTGTATGACGCCGCAGAGCGGACAGCGAAGCATCCATACGGATCTGTTATGACGTGCCTTCAAGGCACCAGAGCGAATGGGATGTTTCGCGCCTCTTTCGGCTTCAAGTCGACAGGGTGCTGTAACCCGCCCGTCAGCGCCTTCACGCGCTCTTTCACATACAGGTTGAGTTCGTCGATGGTCACAATGCTGTCCTTGGGCAGGACATCGGCCCCGCCCGCTAGCCCTTCGAGGAGAGCTTTGGTGAACGCACCGTTCTTCCATTCGGCACGCTCCCAGCTCAGCTCCGCGCCCGTGGAACTTGCCAGCACGACGGCATTCGCGGAGCCGGATATCTCGTTGATAAGCCGGTTGTAATCGAGCGAGCCGCGGAACGTTATACCTGCCGCCTGACCCGCATGGCACGTATCGAAGAAGAACAGCGCGTTGCCCGCGAGCTGCTTCAACGTATGGCTGATCTCCGTGTCGGGTACGGAGCTACCGCGCGTCGGTAGCTGCACGCCAGCCACGTCCTCGATTTTTGAGTTGTTCGACACGAAGAAATAATCGCCGCCGGGGTCGGTAACCCCGTGACCAGCGAGAAATACCACACCGGTATCGCCCTGGTTCACCGAGCGCTTGAGCCAAGTCAGTCCGTCCAATATCGACCCGCTATCGGCCTCGTCATCGGCGAGGAGCTTCACTTCCACCTTACGATAGAGCCGGCCTTCTTGCGCTTTAAGCGCAGCCGCGAAATCGCGCGCGTCCTTCGACGCCCAGTCGAGACCGTTGATTTTTGGGTCCTTGAATTTGCCGACGCCGACGACGAGGGCGTAAAGCGAGGTTGTTGAGAGATTTCCCGCCGATGGCGAGGAGGGCTGCTCCGGCGCTCCCGCAAAGGCGAGCCGGATGCTGGCGGGCGTGCTTTCGCGATCGCCAGAGCGGGCTACGAGCGAAAGCGTCAGATTGCGCCGGGGCAAGCCCGTCACGACGAGATTCCCCTCGGTGTCGGCTGACGCGCTCGCTTTGATCGGACCCCGGAAAATGCCCGTGGGCAGGGGACGGCCATCTACCTTTGCAACTATCTCTGTGATGGGAAGCGCCGAAGGCGAGCGCAAGCTGTAGCGCAGGGATACCTTATCGGTAGAAAAGGAGCCGCTTTCGCCTGGGGAGAGTATGGTGATGACAGGTGGGAGCTGCTTGGTGATTTCCTCTGCCGGCTTTGAGCCTGCAAGCCGGTTGGCCTCGGCGATAGCGGCATCCTCGTCCAGATCGTCAAGCACGCGCTTCACGATATCCGGCCTGTTAAACTGATTTCTAAATCGTGAGGCGGGGAAGAAGTCGGGAGCGTGCTCGAAGTCGCGGTTCACGTTCCAGCCAATCAGCTCTTCGGCGCCGGGCGAAGCAGCGTAATAGCCTTTAGGTGTCCAAGCCACAAAGCTCCGGTTCTGCTTGTGGACGAACAGAGCGAGAAGCTCCTTACCATCGGAGAGCCGGTACCATCTGATCGTGCCGTCACCAAAGGCAGCCGTCACAAGCCTGCCGTCGCGGCTGATATTCACGCCCCAAGCGATGCCTGGGACAGCCTTTAACCAGATCAGCTTGCCATCGGCCTGGTAGCCGCGCAGGTGCCATTCCGTACCAAGCACGAAGCGGTTGGAGTCCGGCGAAATGGCGAGCGAGCGCGATATTTCATCGGATTCAAACGCGATCTGCCCGCCATTCAGTTTCGGAACCAGGTTGCTTTCCCAATCCCGGATGTCCAAGCCAGCCGTCTTAGGCGGCGCATGGCCGTTTGCCGGCTTAGGCGCTTCCGAGAGGCGGAAGGCCGGTACATCGAACAGTATTGGGCTTTTGCCGCCCATTTCCATCCCGAACCGCACACTCTTGCCATCCGCAGCCATCGTAAAGGCGCCGCGCACCTTAAGGCGCATATCGGGTATGACCGGTTCCTGCCAGGCCCGCTTCTTGCCATCCGGTGCAAGCAATCCCAGAGACGGATCGGTCGCACCGGCGGCGATCCCGTTCTTGCAGGGAAACAATTCCGAGACAGAGCTTAGCGACAGGATAGTTTCGTTGGAGGGGCCACGGCCCTCGTCATCCCAAAAATATATATTGAAGGGCCCCCAGAGACCTTTGCCGGCGTAAAGGCGCTTGCCGTCCGAAGACCATGCCACAGTAGGTAGAACGCCTATGCCAAGACCGCCGGTATCGGCAGCGTAAAGCCATTGGAGCGTAGCCGCATCATAGACCTCGACCGAGGTGGTATCGCCGTAGCCGACGGCAATTTTGGAACTTTTCCAATTGACCGCAACGCTTGCGGGTTGCGCACCGCCCGTTGCCCTCGCTTTGTTTTTTAAACGGCCATCCGCATCGTACTGCCTGATGAAGCCGTCATAGGTCACGGTATAAAATGTATTCCCCGGTCCGAAAGCAGCCCCATAGCTTGTCTTGCCGCCATAATCCTTGTCTTGTGCGACGAGCCGCCAATCAGAGGTATCCCACAGGCGCATTCCCGCGCCGCCATAAACCATCGCGAGAAGCCGCTTGCCGTCGGGGGAGAATGCGAGCCGGTAGATAACATTGCGGAGACGGCCGAACCGCTTCACAAGCCGCCCTGTTGCCGTGTCGAAGATATAGATATTTACGGTGCCAGCGCCGATTCCGATATACCGCGCATCCCACCCCGCCGCGGCCACCCATCTGCCGTCCGGGGACATCGCCACAGCCTGGACTTTACCCTCATTGCCTTCACCGATAGGCACTCGCAGCGTACGGAGAAGCTGCATGCTGCCGCTTTCGCCATCGGGAAGCGCCCACAGCCGCGCCGTCTTATCGTCCGAACCCGTCACCATCAGCGTGCAGGCCGCATCCACGCTGATGCGCCAGATGCGGGCCGTGTGCATTTGCGGCTCGATCCGGAGGACCGGCCTCTGGTCCGGCAAATTTTCCGCGCGAACCGTTCCCGCTAGCACAGTGACTGCAAATATCGCCGCCAAGATCCGCATCGAAACTTCTTTCAAAAAAGTGGAAACAGCTTCAGCCTTGCCCTCTTCCGGCGGCGCGTTCGCTCCCAGGTTCTCTTGAGAATCTGCGTGAAGATTCTGGCCAGGAGCTGGATGCCGCCGAGCGCGCATCTTAACGCAGGCGCAGCCGTTGATCTACCGGTTTGGCGGATAAAATAATAGTCCGGAACAGCGCCCGTTTCCTTGCCAAAAACCTATGCGCAAGCCGCCTGGCGATAGTCTGGTACCATCGTTTTCCGGTCCGCAGGCAGCCCAAGAAACGCGGCCGTGAGCTGCGCGACAAACTCGCGTTCGCGATCCACATGGATCATGTGATAACTGTCCTCCAAATAGTGGAGATCGCATTGGCCGCCATGTAACCGCTTGATCTTTTCGGCATTGCGCGGGTGGCTCACATCGTCCTCGCGCGCATGGACCAGGAGAGTTGGGGTTGTAATTTGCGGCAGCGCTGCTCTCAGCGCCTTGTTCAGGCGGAAATTCTCGTAAAGCGCGAGCACGGGCATCGACAGCAGGATACCTTTCATGGTCGCGCCTTCGGTGATAAAGCGCCGCATGCGCTCATCCTTGATGCCATAGGGCGGCTTTTCGGAAAAGCTCAAGTGATGCAGGGGACGCACCCACTTCAAAGGATTGATGAAATGCGCGCCAATCCGGGCCAGCAGTCCCTGGTTCCAGCCATCGTAATGCATGGTTGGCGAGTAGATCACAGACTTTTCGATCTTCGAGCGCTCCTGATGGGCGAGCATCAGGCCAAGCGCGCCGCCCACGCAAATGCCGGCCGTATACACATGGCGGACCTCGCGTTTGAGCGCGTTTAACGGTCCGCGAAGGCTCTCGATCCAATCCTCGTATGTTGTCGCCTCAAGCGCTGCAATGTCTTGGCAATGCCCGGCAAGCGGCGGCGCATATACTGTAAAGCCCATCCGGTTCAGCACCTTGCCCACAAAGCGCGTGTCGACGGGCGCGCCCGTCAACCCGTGAATGAGTAAAACGCCCTTTTCGCGGGAACCTTCGAAATAGAAGCCAAACTCGCCGGTTTCGGGCCCGTTTCTGATGACCTTTTCTTGTACTGCACGCTGCATACTCAACTTCTCCACAAAATTAACAGGCCCGGCGCCGGGGAGATCAGTGGCGCATCGCCTTGGTGAATGTGTCCAACAGCCGGAGATTTGCGGCCTCGTTTGTGGCGGCGATCGAAGCGGCGTCCTTCCGGACACGCGGATGGTCGATCGAGGTCTCGCCCCACTTCTTGACCTGGGGCCAAACGCCGCCCGCATAATGGACCGGGCTATAATCGCCGGTGACATCCGCGCCGATGATCTTGTGATGGCTCGCAAGCTTGCGGATCATCCCTGTGACATCGTCGAGACGCAGCTTGCCTTGGTCCCAGTTCGTGACCGCGTCGGCTGGGACGAGCACATCCTTATCCAAGGTGATATAGATCGCTTCCGTCTGAATCCGGGAAAGCAGAACATCCCCGAAGGCTGCGACGCCCATATCCGCGATGCAGGTCCAGTGCATACGGTGGCCCTCCTGGCGGAAGCCCGCGCCGGCGCCGTAGCCGCCGCTGACGGCGGAAGGCTGCTGCTCGTAGGCAAACAGCTC
>CAZCIF010000012.1:0-4200 GCA_964498645.1 uncultured Rhodomicrobium sp.
AGCAAAGCTACAATGGTGAATAGTACTCTCCAGATCGTCGAAGACAATGATCTGAATATGAACCTCTTTCACTATCTGCTTGAGGCGCATCGCTACAAGACGCTGCAGACCCGCAATGGGATCGACGCAATAGCGCTCGCACGCAAACACAGGCCGGACCTCATCGTCATGGATATTCAGCTTCCGGAAGTCTCGGGGCTGGATGTAACAAAGTGGCTAAAAGAGGATGATAGCCTGCGCCATATCCCGATCGTCGCTGTAACGGCATTTGCCATGAAGGGCGATGAGGAACGCATAAGGGAAGGCGGATGCGAAGCCTATGTCTCGAAACCGATTTCGGTCTCCCGCTTCCTGGAGACGATTCGTCAATTTGTCTCACCCCCTCTGGCTTAAAAGCCTGGGGATAACGGGGAAAAGTCTCTCTCAGGCGGGACTTTTCAAAAAACCGGGTGCTTCCTGCCGATCGATTGCGCTAAAGATGAAATGTATTTCATAAACAAGCGCTTGAAACCATCACCTGATTGGAGGGCCGTGGCGAACTTGCAAGACGATGTTGGTGCGATGTTAAGAAGGATCCGCGCAAAAACTCAGGAGTAAGGCAGAAAAATGTCATTCTGCCCTTGCCAACAAGCTGGAAGTACACATAATCATACGCGGTGAATTCCCTGCGGAGTGCTCAGGTCCGCCGCATCTCCTGAGTCCGTGGGGCATATCCCGAAACCTTCATGTCGTCGCAAACTGAACGGTTTCGGAGTCGGCTGTTGGGTCACGCCCTCTTGATCCAATAGCATTAAGATCAGCTCCGTGTCCTTAATCGGACTTACCCCGCTGCCGATAGACGCGGAGCTGATCATCTCATAAAGCTAATCAGAAGATTTGATTTGGAGAAGCCGCTCATAAATGCGCGGGCGGCGGCGCTTCTATTTGATTTTCGATTCCTTAAACTCTACGTGTTTCATAACCACAGGGTCATATTTCTTAAGCACAAGTTTTTCGGTCAAATTCCGCGGGTTTTTATTCGTCACGTAGTAGTAACCGGTTCCGGCGGAGCTTACCAATTTGATTTTCTGCGTTACAGGCTTAGCCATGATAGGTTCCGAAGTAGCTCCAAGCAGCGTGAAATTGGCCAACTTGAGGGGGGATGTCAAGGGAAACGCAACCTTAATTCAATCCGGTTGAAAAGTCACGCTTCATTGTCGCAGTCCTCTGTTTTCACATTGACTGCCTAACCTCTTTCATCATTGCCACCTCCAGTTGCTGTAGAGTTCAAGCTTTCATCGTCACCACCGAATCCGTGCATTCTGTGGGCCCATTGCAGACCCACGATGCCACCCTTGATGCGCGGAAGAAGCAAGAGGCTCAAAATCACGGTCAGCGGCAGCCAAATCAGAAGGTGGAGCCACAAAGGCGGCCCATAAGCAAGCTCGACGGTCATCAGCGAGGACACCACGATATGGCCCACAATGACGATCGTGAAATAGGGCGGCGCGTCGTCGGCCCGATGATGCTTCAGCTCTTCGCCGCAAGCGGCGCAATCGTCCGAAACACTCAAATAAGACGAAAACAATGTTTTCGAGCCGCATTGCGGGCAGCAACGCCTGAGGCCGCGCAGAACGGCCGGCAGAACGGGCCTGTGATCCGCTTGCGCTGCGGCCCCGGCGTTCGTCCAAACGGTTTCAGCCGGCTGTTGAGGGGAATATTCCAATTCTGCCATCCTTCGCTTCTGCCGATTAATATAGGCGGAACTACTCCTCTGTGCCCTATCCGGTTGCAGGAGCGGCTCTTTTCCTTTTTGAGGGTTGCTTTCCCCGCTTCGTTGCAGCCTTCACGATCTTGCCGCTGCGCTTCCGTCCGGCTTTGGCCAGAGAAGCCTGAAAGCGGCCTTCGCTCAGCATCTCGAAACGGAGAGCGCCCGCGGCCGGGCTGGCCTCCACAAGGCGCACATCGACCTTATCGCCGAGCCTGAAGCTTTCGCCGGTGCGTTCGCCGACGAGCGCATGCGCGTTTTCGACATGCCGGTAAAAATCGCGCCCGAGCGTCGCTGCGGGGATAAAGCCGTCCGCTCCGGTATCGTTCAGCTTCACGAAGAGTCCAAAGCGCGTCACTCCGGAAATGCGGCCTTGGAAACTCTCGCCTACCCGCTCGGGAAGGTGCATGGCGATAAGGAGCTCGACTGACTCGCGCTCGGCGGACATGGCTTTGCGCTCGCTATGAGAGATGGCTTCAGCGATGCTGCCGAGCTTCGATACTTCCCCATCGGACAGGCCGCCCTCGCCCAGCCGGAAGGCGCTTACGAGCGCGCGGTGAACGACGAGGTCGGCGTAGCGGCGAATCGGCGAGGTGAAGTGCGCATAGCGGCGTAGATTCAAGCCGAAATGTCCGAGATTGCCGGGCCGGTACTCAGCCTGCGCCTGGGAGCGCAGCACAATTTCGTTCAGCAGCTCCTCATGCTCAGTGCCGATTGCCTTGGCTAGAAGGCGATTGAATTGGCTTGGGCGGTTGAAGCTGGTTTTGGGCGCGTTGATGCCGATGCTGGCCAGAAACTCGCTCAGCGCCACCAATTTCTCCGAGGCGGGCGCATCGTGCACGCGATAGATCAGCGGCGATTTTTGTGCTTCGAGCGCTTCCGCCGCCGCGACGTTGGCTTGGATCATGAACTCTTCGATGAGCCGGTGAGCTTCGAGCCGCGCTGGAACGATCACGCGCGCTACAAGCCCGTGCTCGTCGAGAATTATTTTGCGTTCGGGCAGATCGAGATCGAGCGGGGCACGCTTATTGCGCGCTTCTTTCAGCAATGTGTAGACCTGCCAAAGCGGCCGCAACACCGTATCGAGAAGCGGCGCCGTCTTTGCGTTGGGCTTGCCATCGATGGCCGCTTGCGCCTCCTGGTAAGAAAGCTTCGCCGCCGAGCGCATAGTCGCGCGCATGAAACGGTGCGACAGCTTCTTGCCGTTACGGCTGAAAATCATCTCCACCACGAGGCAGGGGCGAAGCTCGCCTTCGCGCAGCGAGCAGAGATCGTTCGAAAGCTTCTCCGGCAGCATCGGCACGACGCGATCCGGAAAGTAGACCGAATTGCCGCGCAAGCTCGCCTCGTGATCGAGCACCGTCCCCGGCCTCACATAAAACGAAACGTCGGCAATGGCGACGATTGCCGTTGCCCCGCCTTCATTGGCCGGATCGGTATCGGGTGCGGCCCAAACAGCGTCGTCGTGATCCTTCGCGGCCCCCGGATCGATCGGAACCAGCGGAATGCGGGTCAGATCCTCGCGATGCGCTTTGGTCAGCCTGGGCAGCGATGCAAGCTCGCCAAGCGCATCCTCGCCGAACCGGTCGCGCAGGCCATGACTATGAATGGCGATAAGGCTGACCGACTTCTCGGATTGAGGATGCCCGATCCGCTCGATGACACGGGCACCGGGGCGGGCAAGCCGCCCGTCACGCACAATCTCGAAGCGGACAAGTTCGCCTTCCTCTGCGCCCTCCGTCCCGCCATCCTGAACGGGCCACTCTTTCAAGTCCTTCTTGTCGATGGACTCGACTGTGAAGCCGCGCCCCGCCTTGCGTAAGATTCCAAGCTGCCGGGGCTTGGCGCGGGGAAGCTTTTTGATTGGCGAGGCGACGAACGCGATTCTTTCCACGCCGCCGCGAGCCTCTTCTCCAGCTTCCCGAAGGCGGGCCAGTACATGATCGCCCACGCCGATGGCAGGCCCTTGATATTGCTGTGTGATGTCGAGAAGGATACGCGGCGGTTCGCCGTCTTGCTCATCCCAATGGAGCGGCGTGCCGATAAGATCGCCATAGCGGTCCTGGCTGCGGATCACGATAACGCCAACTTGCGGGACCGATCCTTTGCGCATCCCTCGCCGCGTATCGGCGATAAGCCCGTCGGCCGCTAGTTCCTTTAAAATACGTTTGAGGTCAATTCTGTCAGCGCCCTTGATGCCGAAAGCGCGGGCAATCTCCCGCCTGCCGGTATTTCCGGGGTTGGACTTAATAAACTGAAGAATATCTTCCTTTGCTGGTTTTCCTGGCCGCGCATTTCCCGCGCGGCTTCTATCTTCTTTCATTTTGTCTTTCTTGCGCGGCACGGGCTACGTCGCCTCGCTTGCCGCTTTCGATGTTGTTTTCCGGGCCGCCGGCTTCGGCTTTTTGCGGCCATTCGCGGACTTGGCCTTTGCGGGCTTGGCCTTCGCGCGC
>CAZCIF010000012.1:4210-22333 GCA_964498645.1 uncultured Rhodomicrobium sp.
CTCGGCAGTAGCCGCGTCCGGCCTGGCGGCCTTTGTCTTGGCGGCTGGCTTCTTCTTTGCGCCGCCGCCATTTGCCATGCGCGCGGCGATAAGCCGGACGGCATCATCCATGGTGACGGCCTCCGGGGCCATATCCTTCGGGATCGTGGCGTTCACTTTTCCGAACTTGATATAAGGACCGTAACGCCCTGAAAGCACTTCGACCTTGCCGCCAAGCTCTGGATGCTCGCCTAAATCTTTGAGCGGAGCGGACGAACGTGCCGCTCTGCCTTTGCCGTCCGTTTTGGCTTCTGCGATCAGGGTCACGGCGCGGTTCAGTCCGATGGTCAGAACCTCGTCTGCGTCGATTTTGACGTATTTGCCGTCATGCTCAATATAAGGGCCATACCGTCCGAAGCCGGCCATGATCGCCTTACCGCTCTCTGGATGGATGCCCACCTCTCGCGGAAGCGCCAACAGTTTGAGTGCATATTCAAGGCTCATGGACGCCGCACTGGCGCCGCGCGGAATAGAAGCGCGCTTCGGCCTTTCCCCATTCTCGCCTTCGCCAAGCTGAATATAGGGTCCGAAGCGCCCGCTTTTAAGATAGACGGGCAGGCCCGTTTCCGGATCGGTGCCAAGCATCGTATCGCCGGGCGCGGCCTCCACTTCGCCATTACCTTCGCCGCCCGTCTTAAGCTGCCGGGTATAACGGCACTCGGGATAGTTGGAGCATCCGACAAAAGCGCCGAACTTGCCCACTTTCAGCGAGAGCTGGCCCTTGCCGCAGAGCGGGCAGAGCCTTGGGTCGCCGCCATCCGCCTTCGCTGGGAAGATGTGCGGGCCGAGAACCTCGTTCAATGCATCGAGCACTTGGGCGACGCGCAGGTCTTTGATCTCGTTTACGGCGGCGAGGAAGTCGCGCCAGAATTCGCGAAGCACCTCCTTCCAATCGAGCTTGCCATCGGAGACCTGGTCGAGGCGGTCTTCCAGATATGCCGTAAAGTCATATTCCACATAGCGCTTGAAAAACGCTTCGAGGAAAGTCGTGACGAGCCGCCCCTTATCCTCGGGCTCAAGCCGCTTTTTTTCGAGCCTCACATATTCGCGCTCGCGCAAAAGGCTCATGGTGCTGGCATAGGTCGACGGGCGGCCTATCCCAAGGCGTTCCATCTCGCGGATCAGCGTGGCCTCGGTGTAGCGCGGCGGCGGCTCGGTGAAATGCTGCGTGGCCTCGACGCTCGTCTCGCGCAGCTCCTGGCCCCGTTCCAGCTTGGGCAGGCGGCTGCCCTCTTCATCCCCGTCGTCGTCGCGGCCTTCCTCATAAAGCTTGAGAAAGCCGTCGAACAAGACGACGGACCCCGTCGCCCGCAGCCCATAAGCATGACCGTCGCGGCCTTGCGCTGCGATGTCCACCGTTGTGCGCTCGATATCCGCGCTTGCCATCTGGCTTGCGACAGCGCGCTGCCAGATCAGCTTATAAAGCCGGGCCTCCTCGGCGCTCAGCCCCTTGAGCTTGTCCGGCTGGCGCCGGAAATCGGTGGGGCGTATGGCTTCGTGCGCTTCCTGGGCATTCTTCGCCTTGGTCTTGTAGCTGCGCGGCTGGGACGGAACATACCGCTTGCCGAACTGCGCTTCGATCTGCTCCCGGCATTGGCTGATGGCCTCGGGCACAATCTGCACGCCGTCGGTTCGCATATAGGTGATGAGGCCCACGGTCTCGCCGCCGATGTCGATGCCCTCATAAAGGCGCTGGGCGATCTGCATGGTCTGGCGCGGCGAAAGCCCGAGTTTGCGGGAGGCTTCCTGCTGAAGCGAAGACGTTGTGAAAGGCGGCGCCGGATTGCGCTTGTGCTCCTTGGCCTCGATGCTTTCCACGCGGAAAAGCTGTCCGCGAATGGCGTCGCGATAGGCGTGAGCCGTTGCCTCGTCCGGGATGCCGAACTTGTCGAACTTCTTGCCATCGCGCGCCGCGAGCCGCGCCGGAAAAATGCCGGCGCCGGCCGTTTTGAGGTTCGCCTCGACGGTCCAATATTCGCGGGTTTTGAAGGCCTCGATCTCGGCTTCGCGGTCGCAAACAAGGCGCAGCGCGACAGATTGCACCCGTCCGGCCGAGCGCGCGCCGGGCAATTTGCGCCACAGTACAGGTGAGAGAGTAAAGCCCACAAGATAGTCGAGCGCGCGCCGCGCGAGATAGGCGTCGACAAGCGGCTCGTCGATGGCGCGCGGATGAGCCATCGCCGCCAGCACCGCATCTTTCGTGACTGCGTTGAAGGCGACGCGTTCGACCGCGACGCCGTTCAGCGCCCGCTTCTGCTCCAGGATTTTCAAAAGATGCCACGATATCGCCTCGCCTTCGCGATCCGGGTCGGTCGCGAGGATTAGCCGGCTCGCCCCCTTCACTGCCTTGGCAATCTCGTTGACGACTTTCTGGGAATCGGACTCGATCTCCCAGCTCATCTCGAAATCCTGGTCGGGCAAAACAGAGCCGTCTTTCGCCGGCAAATCGCGCACATGGCCGTAGGACGGGATGACCTTGTAACCGGCCCCGAGATACTTATTGATGGTTTTTGCCTTTGCGGCGCTTTCGACGATAACGATGTTCATAGAGTGTGGCGTTTTGCTTTCTGTGGCCGTGGCCGAGGGATACAATTCGGCCGTGACAATCGATCCTTCAAGTCCGGGCGATACGGCGAATATCCTTATGGAGTGCGCTGGCCGATCCTTGCTTGTGAGAGGGTGCGGTGCTGAGCGTTCGGCTTAAGCCATTGATATTTCGATGGTTTAATCCGGCCAGCTGGCCACACCGATCCAGAAACCTGCAATATTCGTAATTTCGTTTCAGGGCATCTCAGGGTTATCGACTTCGTCACGTGGTCCGGCATTGAATCCTGTATTGCTCGCCAAAACCCAATAAATCAAGCTTGAAGCAATTTTGCACAGATGACGCCCTCAAAACTGACGGACGCTTGCGTCAGCCGTGGCTGTTTATGCATATCTAAGTTGCTAGTTCTGCCGCCGGAGCTTTATAAAGGGATCGTTGGTAACCGGGACGCGGATTTCCGGACGGCCCATCTTGAAGCGACCCGGCTTAATATGAGACAAAGATTCGTCTCATTTCCGCCCGCAAGGCCGAACCGCGGGAACGCCGCCGCTACCATGACCAGAAAGACTAACAAAGCATCCGATAATTTCGATTGGTCGCGCTTCGACGCGCTGACGGACGAGCAAGTCCACGCCGCTGCGCTCGCCGATCCCGATGCACAGCCTTGGACGGAAGACCAACTCGCCAAGGCGAAGCGTACCCCCCGCGTCAAGATTATCCGCCGCGCCTTGAAGTTGACGCAGGAGCAATTTGCCAGGCAATTCGGTATCCCCCTGGGCACGCTGCGCGATTGGGAACAAGGGCGCAAAGATCCAGACTAGGCTGCGCGGTCTTATCTGCTTGTTATCGCAAGCGAACCCGATGCTGTGCGAAATGCACTTAAGCGGCTTTCTCAGCCGGCGGCTGCGGAGTAGCTTCAGGACTGAACTGATCCGATCAAATCGAAATCCCCGCGCATTACCGCATCGAGCCGGCTGCTGCGCCACCCCGCCGCCATGTCGCGGACAAGGGGGGACGCGCCGTTGCGATAGCGGCGAATGAGCGTGTTGGCGGCACCGGACTGCAAGAAAGCGGCGGCCAGAGCCGCGCGCAGCTTATTTGGCGGTAACTCGCCCAGCGGCGCCGGCACGACGCGGACGCGCGCCGTGACCCGTTCCACATTCTTGCTGTCATCTTGTATCTCCAGAACATGAAGGCCGGTTTCATGAGCCAGCGCACGATGCGCTCCGAAGCCGCTGATCAGAAGAATGGGCGCCTCCTTCCCCCGCGCGCCGGGAAGCTCCGAAAGCTGCATGTTCCGTGCGCCCGCCCAGCCTCGATACATATCTGACAATTGCCCGCACCAGCCATGGAAGCCGGCGCTCTCCGTCCTGCCGTCGAGAGCGGATTCAATCGTCACCGCCGCCTCGATGGGCGCGCTCTCGAACACATCCTTGACACCTTCGCCAATGAGGCGAAGCTGCAGCGCGAGGCGCGCGATGAGTTCCTTCGGCGGCTTGCCGCCCCGCGCCGGAGCTTTTGCGAGCCGTGTACGGAAGGCTTCCGCCGTGCTAGCAGCGGCCCGAACCCGGTCGATCAGCGCGACGCGCGCAAGCACCTCGTAACGCTCGGGCTTCGTCCAGAACTCCGCATGCTGCATCTTCTCCGCGAGCTGCGATCTCTGGTCCTCCCAGGCGTCAGACGCGAGCGAGGCGAGGATCAACTCATACTCCTCCCCAAGCGATTGTACCTCCGCCGCCGTACCGTTCGCCGCCAGGATCATGGCGGGCAGCGATACCCGTTCGCCTAAGGCTAAAGGCGTATCTGCCTCCGCGGTCTCGCCATCCTCACTATCTGGGTCGACGAACTCGGCTTGTATCGCCTTGCCGTCGCTGCGGATGAAGAGAAACTGATCTCCCTGCGGGAAGCGCCGCTCCACGATAGTCGCCGCGAGCGGCGCGATCACATATTGGTCGATGGCTCTCTTGAGCGGCCTTGCGCCCATCTCCGGCGAGAAGCCCTTTTCCAGCAGGAATTCAAGCGCCGAGGCCTCCCACTCCACGGCCCATTCGCGATCCTTAAAGCCGCGCCGCTCCAGCACGCGATTCAGCTCTTTCTTCAGGATGCTGCGCATAAGCTCGCGGGTGAGCGGCTGGAACACAATAACCTTGTCGAGCCGGTTCTGAAATTCCGGCCGGAAAGTCTGGCCGACCGCGCGCAACACCTGCTCGCTGGAAAAGCCGGTTCCAGCAGGCAGGAAGCCCAGATCGGCGCCGCGATGCGCCGTGGCGCCCAAATTCGTGGTGAGGATAATAATGCAATGGCGGAAATCGGCTTCCTGGCCCGCCGCATCGGTCAGCCGCGCGTCATCGAATACCTGGAGAAACAAATCCCACACATTCGCATGGGCCTTCTCGAATTCGTCGAGAAGCACCACCGAGAAAGGCTGCTTGCGCACCCTGCCGATGAGCGACTCCGTTTGGGTTGCGGGGTCGGCGGTGCCAAGAATTTTCCAGGTCGAGTCGTGCGATTGATACTCGCTCATATCGAGACGGATCAGCCGGTCCGCCGAGCCAAAGAGAAACTCCGCGAGCGTCTTCGCCAGTTCGGTCTTGCCGGTGCCAGTCGGCCCTGCGAACAGAAAAACGCCGATGGGCTTGCCCGGATCGTTCAATCCGGCCTTCAGCATCGCGATCCGGTCCACGACGGTCGAGACAACTTCGTCCTGGCCGATGACGCGCGCCGCGAAATATTTGCGGATGGAGGCGAGGTCCGCGCGCTCGGTGCTGTCGAGGATCGCGGCCGGCACCCCTGTGGCCTGCGAGAGGCTCATTATGACACTATGAGGCGTTACGGTCCGGCTCGAATCCTTGAGGGCGCGCCCAATCGCGGTTTTCAAAAGATCGAGCACGGAGCCGGGAAAGCCCGTTGCGCTCAAATATTGGCGGGCGGAGTGCAGCGCCGTTCCGGCACAGGCCGGGTCGATTTCCACATCCGTTTCGCTCGTTATCCGCTCAACAACCGCATGAGCCAGGGAGAGCGTTTCCTCCTGCGAAAGGGGTTCGAAGCGGATCACTTCAAACACGTTGCGGAGCTGCGGGCGCATGCGCAAAAGCCGCGCCGCCCCGGCAGCGGAGGCTTCGGTCCAGACGATAAGGCGGCCCGAAGAGATCGCGGGCAGGATTTGCTCAAGGATGCTCGCTGCCTGGCCCTGATGCGTGCCGCTGAGCGCGATTTGCATGATATCTGGGATGTACCAAATCAGCTTCTTCGCCGTGGAAAGCTCCTCGATAGCCTTTTGGATGCGGCCCTCGAGCTGCCCGAACCATTGCTGACCGGCCATGAGGTCTGCGCCGCCAGCTTCGAAAACGGTCCAGCCCCCGGCTTCGAGGCGCTTGCCGAGGAGGCGGAAGAACGAGGTTTTACCGGTTCGAGGCTCCCCGCTGGCAAGCAGCGAGCGCACCGGCTGTCCCGTGACGGCCGCCTCCGCGCCGCGGAGCATGTCGCGCCAAGCCGTGGGTTCGACGAGCAAATCCAGCTTTTCTCCGTCATTCCAGAAGCGCCCGAAGGAGGAGAGGAAGGTGCGATCGATAATGGCTCGCTGCTTCGCATCGATCTCGCAGATGAGCTGGTCCGCGAATGTGTGGTACAGGCGTTCGAGAAAGCCCCGGATGAGCGGATAGGAAGCCACCGGCACCGGATCGAGGGCGCTGCCAAAGGACGGCGTCTCGTCCGCAAGCTCCGCCTCGTCGAAATAGTCCTGCGCAACCATCGTAAGGACCGGATTATCGCGCCACCAATCCTTTGCGTTGACGAAGGGAGCGCCGATCGGCGGCTTCGTCCGCAGCGTGAGGAAATAGGTGAGCGCATAATGCATCGCCCAAGGCGTTAGGCGGTCAAAGCCGGCTAAGACCTGCTGCTGCGCATTGGCACGGTCAGCACGCGCGCAAAGCGCCGCGAGGCTGGCGCAAGACAGGCCCCAGTTCGTTCCGAACACATACCGGGTTACTGTCTTCAGAGGGAGGGCTTCACTGCTCAGGAGATCCGCCGCGTCACGGAACGATGGGTCATCCATAAACTCGCGCGGATGGGCCGCGTTATCTGCGACGGGAAGAAACGCGCTCTCGAGCCTCCTAAGCTTGACCGCGAGCGGCTCAGCCGGCGTTTTTACGGGCAAGGGCGTTGGCTCCCCGATGGGAGGGGCGGCGGCGCTTTCATAAAGCCGCTTGAGCGAATGCCAAATCCGTTCGCGAAAACGCCGGAAGGCCTCAGCGAGCTGCACGCGCTGCGCGCCCGGCTGCTTGCGCCAGGCATACCAGCCCAGAGCGAGGCCGAGAACAACGGCTATGAAAGTCCCCAAGGCCAAGAACCAAAACCCCTCGCCTTCACCGCATATTCGAGGGACTGTTAAGGCGAACGCCGCCCGTGTCAACGAGCGCGAGCGCTGCGGTCTCTTGGACCATCAAGCCGACATAATGTTCGGCCGTCATCGCGAGGCGGCTCTTGCCGCCGTGGCGATCCATAGCAGGATCAGAGACTTAACCCTGGGTTGCTTCGCTTCGCTCGCAATGACGGCGGGGTGACGCGAGACCGGGGCTGCCATAAATCCTAGCGGAGGAAAGTATGTCCCAGCGTTTCCATTTCTCCCGTATCTTCAAGGTTCGAGAAAGCGGCAATATCGAGTTTTGGATTTCGAATCTTTTCATCATGGCCTCGACGATCATCGGCGTGTTTCTCGCGGCTCAAGCCGGCTTCACGACGGCGCTTCAGTTCGAGGTCGCCAGGAGCGAACGCGACGGCTATTACCTGCGGCGCGCGCTTCTCGACGAGGTGAAAGACAATATTGCCTCCGTTGACCAGTGGAGCAACGCGTTCGAGAAAATCCTTCGCAACCGTATTTCCTCTCAATATTTCCTGCCAACCGACACGTGGACCGTGTATTGGTCCGATAGGAATGGCTGGTCGAGTTCGTCCAACTCCAACATTCTTCCAGAAGATCTTAAGATGAAGAC
Source organism: uncultured Rhodomicrobium sp. (assembly GCA_964498645.1). Classification (GTDB taxonomy): domain Bacteria; phylum Pseudomonadota; class Alphaproteobacteria; order Rhizobiales; family Rhodomicrobiaceae; genus Rhodomicrobium. Next base: position 11,786 of record CAZCIF010000012.1, read on the forward strand.
CTTTGTCTGGGAGACGATGAAGCAGCAGGCCATCACCTTTCAGCTTACGCCAGAGCTTTTGTCGGCGGTCCGGCGTTACTACGACAGCATGGACGTAAACATGAGAGATGTTCTTAGCCATCAGTGGAAGTCAGGACCGGCCGCGAAGGCCATTTTGGCGGATACAAAACGGATGAGCGAGGAGATCGTGCCAGCCTTCGAGAAAGACATCGCCGAGCTGCGCGCAAGCCTTCAAGCGAGATCTGTTCCTGTAAAATGATCTGCTTCGGGGCGCATCGGGAAAGGTAAGGGCGAGGCCCGGCTCGCCCGGTACCGGCACGGGCTTTGCGCGAACCAGACGGGTGTATAAATAATACCAGGACGTTCTTGTCCAAAGTCTGGGAAAAGATAACGGCATGGCAAAAGCATTGGACGGGATCAGAGTCCTCGACTTTACGCATGTTCAGTCGGGACCGACCTGCACTCAGCTTCTGGCGTGGCTCGGAGCGGATGTGATCAAGGTGGAACGCCCCGGCACAGGCGATATCACCCGCGGCCAGCTACGCGACATCCCGAATGTGGACAGCCTTTATTTTACGATGCTGAACCACAACAAGCGCTCGATCACGCTCGACACCAAGAACCCAAAGGGCATGGAGGTTCTTACCGCGCTCGTCAAAATCTGCGATGTCCTGGTGGAAAATTTCGCGCCGGGCGTGCTCGACCGGATGGGCCTGACCTGGGCGCGCATTCAGGAACTGAACCCGCGCATGATCGTGGCCTCGGTCAAAGGCTTCGGCCCAGGGCCTTTCCAGGATTGCAAGGTCTATGAGAATGTAGCGCAGTGCGTTGGCGGCTCGGCCTCAACCACGGGCTTCCGCGATGGTCCGCCGCTTATCACCAGCGCGCAGATCGGCGATAGCGGCACGGGGCTTCACCTCGCGCTTGGCATCACGGCCGCCCTATTCCAGCGCACGAAAACCGGGCGTGGGCAGAAGGTCGATTGCGCCATGCAGGATGGCGTTCTCAATCTGTGCCGCGTAAAGCTGCGCGACCAGCAGCGCCTTGCCCATGGCCCCCTCGAAGAATATAGCCAGTTTGGCGAAGGCATACCTTTTGGCGATGCCGTGCCGCGCGCGGGCAACGACTCCGGAGGCGGGCAGCCCGGACGTATCCTTAAATGCAAGGGTTGGGAGACGGACCCGAACGCTTACATCTATTTCATCACGCAAGCAGCCGTCTGGGAGGCCGTTTGCGATGTGATTGGCGAGCCAGGCTGGAAAACGCACCCGGATTACGCCACGCTGAAAGCACGCCTTCCGCGCCTGAACAGGATTTTCGCGCGCATCGAACAGTGGACCATGACCAAGACGAAGTTCGAGGCCATGGAAATCCTCAACAAATACGCCATCCCCTGCGGCCCGATCCTTTCCATGAAAGAGCTTGCTGAGGATCCATCCTTGCGCGCCACCGGCACGGTTGTGGAAGTCGACCACCCCAAGCGCGGCAAATATCTTTCCGTGGGCAATCCGATCAAAATGTCCGATAGCCCGGCCGAGGCCGTCCGTTCGCCGCTGCTTGGCGAACACACAGATGAGATCTTGCGCGACGTGCTTGGATTGACCGGCGAGGAGATCGCGGAGATCGAGAGATCGGGCGCAATCGGAGAAAGGCCGCGCGCTGCTGCCGGATAAAGCAGTTCCGGCAGAAGCAGTGCGCCGTCATTGCGAGTGAAGCGAAGCAATCCAGGATTAAGTCTCTGATGCTGCTATGGATCGCCACGGCGGCGAAAGCCGCCTCGCGATGACGGCTGACATTATCCGGCAAAAACGCCGTGCTTTCCGACATGTGCCGCAAGCCCCATCGTGTGCTCGCGGCAGAGCCTTGCGGCGAGATCCGCATCGCGGGCTTCGAGCGCGGCGATGATCCGCATGTGGTCATTGATTGATCGCTCGGCCCGGTTATCCTGCCGCAGCGAAACCGCGCGGATGGCGCGGACGTGGATGAGCAGATTTTGGGTCATCTCCGCGATCAAATTGCAACCGCTTAACCGGATAATCATTTGGTGAAACTTGAGATTCGCTTCTGAATATTCATTCATATGATCGCACGGAGGCTCATTCTTAAACTCGTGAAACAACTTCGCGAGTTCTTTAAGCTGTTCATCGGTCGCGTTCTTCGCGGCGAGCCGCGCCGCCATGCTCTCAAGAGCGGCCCAAGCTGTGATCATCTCGATGATCTCTTTTTTGGACTTGCGCACGACGTAAATCCCGCGCCGCGGAACCGCGCGGACAAACCCTTCCTGCTCAAGCAGCGTCAAGGCTTCGCGTATCGGTGTCCGGCTCACGCCGAGCTTCTGAGACAACTGGCGCTCGTCGAGCCGGATCTCGTCCAGCCGGCCGTAAATATCCATATCCGTAATCGCGCGCTTCAGAGCATCGTAGGCAAGATCCCTGAGACTTGTGCTCGCCTCCAAGGGCACGACTTTGAGTTCCGGCTGCGGTGCCGTTTCTGCCACGCCTATTTTCTCCTTCTTGCCGACTCCCCTCTAGGCCGGCGGCAAGCCTCTTGGGCCAAATGACATATAGCACGTTTATTTAATTCCGCGATGTATTCCGATGCAAAACGTCTGGTATATCAAATTCCAGAGACAAATCGCAACACTATAGCAGTAGGGCTAGGCTCCCTAATACTGGAGCAGCCCAATTCATCCCGTTCATTTGTTGTCTTAGGCGGCGGCGAGTGCGCTGACCGCAACGATGTCGCGGATGCTAATCACCCCGATCAGCGTGTGATCATCGATCACGGGCAGATGCCTGATGTGGTGCTTGTTGAAAAGCTCGACGGCGTGGGAAACCTCGTCCCGTGAACTGCAGGAGATCACCTTCGGCGTCATCAGGCTGGAAACCGGCTGTTTCAGGATCGCCGGCCCCCGGTCCACAATTGCCCTTAGAAAATCGCGCTCCGAGAACATGCCGACGATGGTGTCGCCCTCGGTGTTGCAAACGTCCTTGACGACTACGGCGCCGATATTTTCTTCCCGCAGCATGCGCGCGGCGCGTTCAACCGTCTCGTTCATGCGCAAGGAAATTATCCGCGTGCCCTTTTTGAGCAGTAACTGCTTGACCTTCATGCGAACCTCCCAGTTCTTAAGCGGGCTTGGCCCTTTTTTTTGAGGATGGTTGTCTCCATCCCTGATTTTGTCGTGGTATATAAAATACCAATAGTCGGCAGAATTGACCGGCCGATTGCTGAGACTGCGCAACGGCGATGCTGGTTGACCGGGTATCCTACAGCGAAAACGTACAAAGCGGAATTGGCGTCTGGTCGCAGAGGGGCATCATACCTGACCCGGTGTAACCGTTCGAAGGCGAAGCAAATTTCATTTCTGCCGGGTGCGCGCGTCCTGGATTGCCGCGGCAATCTTCTCAACCACAGTTGAGGTAAGCGCCGCTGTCTTCTCACTCCTTGGCGCGGCTCTGGAGCCGGCAAGGTTTGCCTCCGACTTCAAGATCAACCCATCGCTCAAAATGCGCAAGCCGTTCGCGCGCAACGTAGACCCCGTCGAGGTAATGTCCACGATGGCTTCCGCAGTCCCAGAGGCTGGGGCGCCCTCTGTCGCTCCAAGGCTCTCTACAGTGCGGTAGCTCACGACGCCCTTCGATGTAAAAAACCGGCGCGTGATCATAGGATATTTGGTCGCGATGCGAAGACGCCTGCCATGTTCCGCGGCAAACAGCGCGCCAGCCTCCTCAAGGTCCGCCATGGTCTCGACATCGAGCCAGCAATTGGGGACTGCTACCACCACATCGGCATAGCCGAAGCCAAGCTTGAGGTGAAGGTCGACTCTTTCGCCGGCATCGGGGATCTGCTCACAAACAAGGTCTTCCCCCGTTACGCCAAGATGAATGCGGCCGGATTGCAAATGCCGCGCAATCTCGCTCGCGGACAGAAATTCGACAGCAGCACCGGGCATGCTCGCGATCCCTCCGCGATAGCCGCGTTCGTCACTCTCCTTCTCGATAGAAAGGCCAGCGGCCCGGAAAATTCCGAGCGTGTCCTCCATGAGGCGGCCTTTCGAAGGGATCCCGATAATGAGCTTTCCGGTCATTCCATCACCTCCGCGCGGCGGCGAGAAGGCGCTCGGTATGAATGGCCGCGCCCACGGCTGGAACATCGCGCCTTTGCGCCGATAGCGCGCAGATAAGCCCGTCATACCGGCCGCCGCCGGCTATCTGTCCAGCGACGCCTGCCGCTTCTATCTCGAAAACCATACCGGTGTAATATTCGAAATGTCGCCCGAAACCGGCGTCGAATAGGACGGGCGCCGGACCGGCGATGGCGTTCAGGCCCCGGAGGAGTACGGTGGCTTCTTCGAGTGCACTGCCCAATTCAAGCTTTGCTCCTTTGCACAAGCTTTCAAGAGCGTTAAGTGCCGAAGGTATCTCGCCCGTGATATGCAGACAGTCTTCCAAAAGCCGGATGGTCTGCGCAGAAAGAGGCGTCTCGCGCGCGTCGGCGGCCTTATCCTGCAGCCGCTTCACGATCTCCGCGGGCCTGCGTATCCCAATGAAAGGAATGCCGCGCGCGTCTAAACTTTCGAGCAGCCCGTCGGGCGTAAGCGGATTTTTGGGAAGTGGCGGGGACTGCCCTGCCTGGGAGCGCGAAAGCAAGGCAAGCTCGCGCGCAAAAGCCTTGGGCCACCAAAAGGCGTGCGCCAAGCGCTGACGCCACCTTGGCGGCATGTCGAGCGCGTCCAGGAGCGCGGTAAAGATGCCGATATGCCCGGCCTTGATTGTGAAAGACGTGACGCCGCTCCGGCGAATGGCTTCGACCGTGAGCGCCAGCACTTCGAGATCGGCATCCTGGCCGGGCGAACCGAAATATTCTATGCCCGCCTGGCGGAATTCGCGGGGATGAAGCGGATCGGGCTTTCCCTCCTGGATGCGGAAAGCCGGGCCATTGTAGCAGAACTTCGCGCTTGCGGCCTGCTCCCCGCGCTCCAGGAACACCCGGCAGACAGGGATGGTCATTTCAGGGCGCAGGCAAAGCTCCTCGCCATTCGGATCGGTGAAGACATAGGTCCGCGTGCGAAGAGCCTCGCCGATGCGGTCGAGAAATAGCGCCGCCGGCTGTATGAATGCAGGCGCGACACGCTCATAGCCCGCCTCCGCGAACAAGCTCATCAGGTTCGCCGCCTGCGCCTCCAGCGCCTCGAACTCGATCGCGCCTTCTGCCGTCATCGCTTGCGCTGCTCTTCCAGAAGCCGCCGCACCGCCGCAACCATTCCGGCTTCCGCCACCGCAAATTGTGCCGGCCGCCCCTCGCGCCACTCAGCGCGATCGGCGATTTCGCCGGAAAGCCGCGCGCCTTCGAGCAGATCCTTGATGGTGACTTCGCCGCGGGCGCGCTCGTCCTCGCCTTGAATAACGACGCAAGGGGCGCCGCGTTTGTCGGCATATTTCATTTGCGCCTTCATGCCGGCATCGCCGAGATACGTTTCCGCCCGGATGCCCGCATCGCGCAGCTCGCGTGTCATCTTTTGATAGCCGCCGATCCGCGCTTTATCCATGACCAGTACGACAACAGGCGCTTGTGAGACAGCATCGCCTTTCAGCTTGCCCAGATGAGTAAGCGCCGCGTAAAGACGCGACACGCCGATGGAGAAGCCGGTTGCGGGCACTGGCTGCGAACGGAAACGCGAAACAAGGCCATCATAGCGCCCGCCGCCGCCCACCGAGCCGAATCGCACGGCTTGGCCGTTCTCATCCATGGCGGGGAAGGTCAGGTCCGCCTCGAAGACCGGCCCCGTGTAATATTCGAGGCCGCGCACAACGGTGGGATCGAAGCGGATACGGTCAGGTCCAAAGCCAGCCTGGCGTACAAGATCGATGATCGCGCCCACCGCAGCGTCTTCTGGTCCATCGCCGGAGAGAAGCGAAAGGACCATGCGCGCTTGATCCGGGGCGAGCTTCGCTCCTGGTGTGAAGTCTCCGCTCTCGTCTTTCCGGCCGTCACCGAGAAGTTCTTCCACGCCTTGAAGGCCCAGCCGGTCGAACTTGTCGACTGCACGAAGCACCACTAGCCGCTGCTTCGGCGCAAGAACCCCGGCAGAATCGAGCAGCGCATCGAGCAAGGTGCGGCTTGACATCTTTATAACATAGCTGCCGCGCGGGATACCGAGCGCCTCGATCGTATCGGCCGCCAGCATGCACATCTCGGCGTCGGCGGCGGGATTGGCGGTGCCAACGGTATCGGCATCGAACTGCATGAATTGGCGGAAGCGCCCAGGCCCCGGCTTCTCGTTCCTGTAGACATAGCCCGACTGGTAGCGCCGGAACGGCTTCGGCAATGCGTCAAAGTTCGCGGCGACATAGCGCGCGAGCGGTGCTGTCAAATCGTAGCGCAGCGAAACCCACTGCTCATCCTCGTCTTGAAACGAAAACACACCTTCATTCGGACGGTCGGTGTCTGGAAGGAACTTGCCGAGCGCATCCGTATATTCGAAAGCAGGCGTGTCGAGCGGCTCGAATCCGTAGCGCTCGTAAACATCGCTGATCGTGCCCAGCATGTGCTTCAGGGCACGCAGCTCTTGCGCTTCGACGTCGCGTATCCCCTTCGGCAGGCGTGCCTTCACCGGGGTGGTCTTCTTCTTGCCGCTCATGCGTCAAGAAATGAAGGGGTCAGCGTCTCAACGCAATAGATTTGTTAAAGAGATCCCCGAACCTCTCGACGCAGCGGCGCCTCAGATATATAGTCCGGAGCCCGGATATTCAGCGGCGCCGGCCGCGTGAGCAGTTGGTTCAGGGGTGTGGCTCAGGCCACGCTTCGCTCGGATTTAAGCTTCTCGATCTTTTCTTTAAGGCGGAGTTTCCGTCGCTTTAACTCAGAGACTTTCAGGCTATCGACGAGGGGACGGCTCATTTCCAGTTCAATCTGACGTTGAATGGTTTGATGTTTTTCCGACAATTCCTCGATATGCGCAAAAAGGCTCATTTCACGGCCTCCATTTTCGTTAACAGTCTATGGCAATCCCATAATATGGCAAAACGATGACAAATTTAAAGGCTAATTATGGCGGGTTGCAGGCGGAACCGGCAACAATCTGGCCATGGCAAAATTGCGGCATTTGTTAACGAAACAGACTTTTTGGGGAAAAGGGCATGGCAAACAGCCAAGGCCATGCTATAGCTTCCGCCAGCAGAAGTTGCGCTTTTCAGGTTTTCGGGAATCCGTGCTATCATGAAATGGATTAGCAATTTTTCCGTGCCGTACATCTGCGGCGTCATACCCGGAGGTTTGATGGGCACTTCCGATGACAGGATCCTGCGCCATCAGCTCGCGCAGATGAAGCAAGAACACCGGGACCTTGACGAGGCCATCATAGCGCTGGAGGCCGCGCAAGAGCGGGATCAGTTGCGCCTTACGCGCCTCAAAAAACGGAAGCTGTACCTCAGGGACGAGATAGCCCGCCTCGAAGACCAGCTTCTTCCCGATATTATCGCGTGAAATTCTGACTACTTCAGGAAATCGGCTTCCGGCCGGCATGATTCCATGATTGAGATTCCTCATGACGACTCAATCGCCCCCTGTTGCCATTATCATGGGAAGCCAGTCCGACTGGCCCGTTATGCGCGCCGCCGCCGCCGTGCTCGATGAGCTTGGCGTCGCCTATGAGGCCCGCGTCATCTCGGCGCACCGGACGCCGCACCGTCTCTATGCCTTTGCAAAATCGGCTCGCAGCGCCGGGGTCAAAGTAATTGTTGCAGGAGCTGGCGGAGCTGCACATCTTCCAGGCATGACAGCAGCTTTGACGACATTGCCCGTACTCGGCGTGCCCATTTCGACGACCGCGCTGAATGGTAAGGACGCCCTTTATTCCATCGTTCAGATGCCGGCAGGCGTGCCAGTCGGGACGCTTGCGATTGGCGAGGCCGGCGCGCTGAATGCCGGCTTGCTCGCGGCGAAGATTCTTGCTCTTAGCGATCAAGCCCTCGCTGCCCGTGTCGATGCCTGGCGGGCGGACAGAACCGCCAAGGTCGCGGAGCGTCCTGCCGATGTACCCTGATCCTTTGCAGCCTGGCGCAACGGTCGGGATATTCGGCGGCGGGCAGCTCGGACGGCTTCTCGCCATAGCGGCCGCGAAGCTTGGCTTTCGCGCCGCGATTTATGCTCCCGAAGAGGATTGCCCCGCATTCCATGTGGCGGCGCAGCGGTGGCTTGCGCCTTACGATGATGAGGCGGCGCTTGCGGCCTTTGCCAAAGCATGCAGCGTCGTAACCTTCGAGTTCGAGAATGTCCCGGCACAGGCGTTGGAAATTGCCGCGCAATATACACCCGTGCGGCCAGGAGCGAAGGCAGCGCAAATTACCCAAGACCGGATCGCAGAAAAGCGTTTTCTCTCGGAGCTCGGCCTTCCCGCTGCCCCTTACGCTTCTATCGAGCGGGAAGAAGATTTACCGGCCGCGCTGGACTTCCTGGCCGGCGCCGGAACCGCGATCCTCAAGCGCTCACGCGAAGGCTATGACGGAAAAGGGCAACGGCGCATGACGGCGGCGCATGAGCTTGAAGCTGCCTTTGCCGAATTCGCCAGCCCTTGCATTCTGGAAGCCGCGCTCGATTTCTCCATGGAAATTTCAGCGATCGGTGTCCGTTCGCTTAACGGCCAAGTCTCCTGCTACGATTGCCCCGAAAATAGCCATGGCGGCGGCATTCTCCGGAAAAGCACCGTCCCGGCGGCGTGCTCCGAAGAAAATCAATTGCTCGCGAAGGATATGGCCGGGCACATCGCAGGCGCCCTTGGCTATTGCGGGGTTTTCGGCGTTGAATTTTTCGTCATGCCCGCAGGGAGCCGCGAGCCATTGCTTGTGAATGAGGTCGCGCCGCGCGTGCATAATTCTGGACACTGGACGCTCGATGCCTGCGCGATCAGCCAGTTCGAGAACCACATCCGCGCGGTTGCGGGCTGGCCCATCGGCTCTGTGTTGCGGCACTCTGACGCAGTAATGACCAATCTTTTGGGTGAAGATGTGCTTCGCTGGCAGAATATTTTAAGCGGCGATCCGGGTCTATCGATTTATCTTTATGGAAAGAACGATGTCCGGCAAGGCCGGAAGCTCGGGCATGTAACCAGAATATCACCGCATGAAAAGAAGTAGAGAAACCGGCATTTAGAACCCCGTGGAAATGGACAATACCGGGGCGGCCTGCTATAGTGTGTTAAGAGAGCCTGCATGCGTGCGGGCTTTTTTGTTCGCCCATCAACTGCAAAAAGGAGCCAGCGTGCAAGTTCACGTTCGTGACAACAATGTCGATCAAGCGCTAAAGGCGCTCAAAAAGAAAATGCAGCGCGAAGGAATCTTTCGCGAAATGAAGCTGCGGAACTATTACGAGAAGCCCTCTGAGAAGCGCGCCCGCGAAAAGGCCGAGGCTGTGCGCAGGGCTCGCAAGCTCGCGCGGAAAAAGGCGCAGAGAGAAGGCGTTGCTGCCCCCGGCCGTGCCGCTATGCGGTAAAAATTCGTGGCGCAGTTTCCAATTTGAGCTGCGCACTTGACATACGGCCAACGCTTTTTCTGTACTGTACCGATTATGGCCGCATTCCGGGGCCAATGATAAGCGCGTCCGGGACCGATTGCGCTGGGATGGAGTCTGTATTGCGATGACAGCTCTAAAGACGAGACGGGTATTGACAACGGGTGGGCTGTTTCTCGCCCTGCTTTCTCTTGCGGCTTGCGAAACTACCGGGATGAGCGCCGAGCAACAGGCGGTAAAGCGGTTGACCCATCCGCGGGCAGACCCGAAGAACAATATCGCGTCGATATCCGCCGTCGTGGCGCAAAACCCGCGCGACGCGAGCGCACTCAATCTGCGCGGTACAGCCTACGGACAGGCCGGCGATTATGAGAAAGCGATCGCCGATTTTTCTGCGGCCGTTCAAGTTAACCCGCAATTCTACCAAGCTTACAACAACCGGGCGCTCATCTATCTGCGGAAGGGCCGCTTGGATGCCGCGCTTAACGATTACAATCAGGCCATCTCGATCAAGCCGGACTACGCGGCGGCCTATGTTGGCCGTGGGAACGTTTACAAAGAGCAGAAAAATTCCGCGCTCGCCATCGCCGATTTTGGAAGAGCGATCGAACTGAAGCCCGACGATCCGGCACCTTATTACAGCCGGGGCCTGATACACCAGGCGATGAACGATCATCGTAGCGCGCTCGACGATCTGAGCGTTGCCGTCAACTACCGGCCCGATGCGCCCGATCCGCATTATGCGCGCGGCGTCAGTTATATGGCTGTGAAGGACTACAAGAAGGCTTTGGAAGATTTCCAGATTGCCGGCACCAACAAGGTTAACAATTACGAGGCTTGGGCCTACGCGGGACAAGCGGCCGAAGCGATCGGTGACCGCAAGGAGGCCGCGCGCGATTATCGCAAGGCGCTGCAAATCAACTCATCGAGCCGGATGGCCCATGAGGGCCTGCGGCGCGTCTCTGGCGAGGAGGCATAGGGCACAGCGTCAGGCTCGCCTGCTATGCCGGCCTTTACGAATTTCTGTCTTTGGCCCCC
>CAZCIF010000012.1:22343-30788 GCA_964498645.1 uncultured Rhodomicrobium sp.
TAGTTTGTTCAGGCCACTCCTTCTATTTCCCTTGTAACTCCCCACAACTCGTGTAATCGGTTTCGCGCCTGAGAAGGCGCCTCTCCTAATTTTTGATGAACTCCGTTCCCGGAGATAGCGATGCCCGGCATTTATCTGGAACCCATCGGATTGATTTATGGGCAGATTGCTAAAGAGGCCGTGGCTCTCGGTGGCGCGTTGCCCTTGGCGGGAAGCTCGATAGCATTTGGCGCCGTGCGTTTGTGGGAAGGGGAACCGGGCAATATCAAACACGCCATCGTCCGCACAAGCACCATTCAAGCCATCGACGAACCTCGCGTTAAAGACCTTCTCGAAAGAATCGTCGCGCCGCGCGCACCGGTTGCCGGCGTGACCATGGACCGGCCGCGCATCCTGGGCGTTGTGAACGTGACACCCGATAGCTTCTCGGACGGCGGCGATTATTTGGAGGCTGGAGCTGCGATAGAGCATGCCCGGACGCTCGCTGCGGAAGGCGCTGACTTCATCGACATCGGCGCGGAGTCCACGCGGCCAGGCGCAACTTCGATTTCTTCGGAAGAAGAGCTGCGCCGCATCCTGCCCGTGCTGCAAGGCCTGGCCGGTTTAAAGGTTCCGCTGTGCGCCGACACTCGCAAGCCTGAAGTTATGCGCGAGGCCGCAAAGGAAGGAGCGGCCATTCTCAACGATGTGTCCGCCTTGACCTTCGCCGGGGATAGCCTCAGCACTGCTGCCGCGCTCAAGAAGCCCGCCGTTCTCATGCATGCGCAGGGCAATCCCGGAACCATGCAGGATAATCCGGTCTATAAGGATGTGGCGCTGGAGGTCTACGGCTTTCTGGAGAGCCGCATCGGCGCGGCCATGGCGGCGGGCTTGCCGCGCGAGGACCTCATAGCCGATCCGGGCATCGGCTTCGGAAAAACGCTGGCCCACAACCGGTCACTTCTACAAAGCTTAGGTCTGTTCCATGGGCTTGGAGTACCGCTTTTGACAGGAACGTCTCGAAAAGGCTTCATTCAGAAGGTCACTGGCGCGGGGAATCCGAAAGAGCGGATGCCAGCAAGCGTGGCAGCAGCGCTCGGTTCGGTGGCCCAAGGCGTGCAAATCGTCAGGGTGCATGACGTTCACGAAACACGCCAAGCATTATCCGTGTGGCAGTTTTTGCACGGTGGCCCTGACAATGCCGCGGACGGCCCGTAATCTTAGAGTTCTGACTGCCAAGCCAGCGGAAAAAATCATCGGAAACAACTCTGCCGCAGATATCAATACAACTAAGGAGGTGCCGCATTCGTTAGAATCGGCCTCATTTCAGCGTTCGGGAAAGCCCAAGGCCGGTCTATAATTCAGCTATAGCGAGCTTAGCATGAGAATCGGGCTCGGCCGTTTCCTCCGTGGATGTCCCGGAGCATCCTTGTTGTATTGCGTAGCGAGTGACTAAGGTTAGGACAATGGCACGTCAACTTTTCGGAACGGACGGCATTCGCGGTCAGACAAATATCTACCCGATGACTGCGGACATTGCATTGAGAGTGGGCATGGCCGCAGGCCAAATGTTCACGAACGGCCATCGCCGGCACAGGGTTGTGATCGGCAAGGATACGCGGCTTTCCGGCTATGTAATCGAATCGGCACTGGTTTCCGGTTTCACATCCGTCGGCATGGACGTCGTGCAACTCGGCCCAATCCCCACCCCCGCCGTCGCCATGCTCGTGCGCTCCTTGAGGGCGGATCTCGGCGTCATGATCTCCGCCTCCCACAATCCATATCAGGACAATGGCATTAAGCTTTTCGGGCCAGATGGCTACAAGCTCTCCGACGAGGTTGAGGAGGAGATCGAGGCGCTGGTCGATGGCGACATCACGCAGCTTCTCGCCGAACCCGACCGCATCGGCCAAGCCCGGCGCATCGACGGCGTTTATGACCGCTATGTCGAATTTGCCAAGCGCACGCTCGACCGCACGATAAGCCTCAACGGGCTGAAGGTTGTCGTCGATTGCGCCAACGGCGCGGCATATCGCGTCGCGCCAGCCGCGCTTTGGGAGCTGGGCGCCGAAGTCGTGGCTCTCGGCGTTAATCCTGACGGCCGCAATATTAATCGCGAATGCGGGTCCACGGTGCCAGAGACCGTATGCCGCAAGGTGCGCGAGTCCGGCGCAAATGTGGGAATTGCCCTCGATGGCGACGCGGACCGGGTTGTCATTGCCGACGAGAACGGAGAAGTCATCAACGGCGACCAAATCCTCGGCGTGATCGCCGCCGGCTGGCTGGAGGCCGGGCGCCTGCACGGCAATGGCGTCGTTGCCACGGTGATGTCGAATCTCGGTTTGGAACGGTATCTGGGCCAGCTCGGCCTTTCGCTTGTCCGGGCCAAGGTCGGCGACCGTTATGTTGTCGAGGAAATGCGCCGGAGCGGCTACAATGTCGGCGGCGAACAGTCCGGACATGTGGTCTTGTCCGATTTCACCACAACCGGCGATGGGCTTGTGACAGCCCTTCAAGTGCTCAGCGTCGTGGTGCAAAGCGGCAAGCCGGTAAGTGAGGTCTGCCGCCGTTTCGAACCCGTGCCGCAGCTCCTGAAAAGCATCCGGTACAATGGCAGCAATCCACTCGATAATGAAACGGTCAAGTCCACGGTTGAAGCGGGACGCCTGCGGCTTGGGAATTTTGGCCGGCTCGTGATACGCCCATCCGGTACCGAACCGGTAATCCGCGTGATGGCCGAGGGCGATGACAAAAGCGTCGTCACCGGCGTTGTGAACGAGATCGCGGACTCGATTGAGCACTATGTGTCCCGCACCGGAGGCGCCGGTCATGCCGCCTACGCGGTAAAGTAGTACAAATTTATCACTCTCCCTGTAGTATATTTCTATGGGGAGAGCGAGCTTAACTGTTATAAAAGCATACTTTCTTCTTGAGTTACAATAGGATTAAACTTGTATTTTTTGACGGCGTTCAGCCAGGTCTCAAGTGTTATTTAACCTTGGCAGTTTACCAGGGAAGGCGAAGTCACCCCAGCGCACTTTGCATTAGTCCGGATAAAAGACATGAGCTTCATCTCCGATATTGATCCACTGCTTCCTGTTTCACCGCTCCAAGCAGCAAGCCGGTTCGATCCCTATTTCGATGTTTACGGTCTGAGCCTCCAGCAGGAGTCCGATTTGCAGCAGCGGACGGTCACGCTGATTGCGCGTTCGCCGGCATCGCCTCCAGCTCAAGCGCTGGCGATGAACCTTGGCCGCTTCCAGCCGCTCTCCGTTGAGGTGAGCATCATATTTGCGCAAATCGCCCCGGCGAACGCCATGAACTTCATTTTGCAGGCTCTCAGCACAGCTTGCCGTCATTCGCCTGATACCGTTATCCGCTGGGCCAAGAACCGGGCGCTCCTTGAGGCACACGAACGCCTTACGCTTGGCCGGACACTCTGCTGGACAGGCGACTCCATGCGCCGCTCTGAGGATTCGCACAGCGCTATCGACCGGGTGGACGACGGCACGCCTACGATTATCGCCGAAGCCAATGCAAGTTTCGCGGCGTTATGGGCTGCATCGAAGCCCTTGCCTAAGACTCTTTTTTCGCGGGGCGCATTGCCTGAAGCCGCGGGAAGCAGCCAGCCGCATGCTGCGCTTGTCCAGGGTCTCGCAGCCGGTGCAAATGTGGTCCGTCTCGACGATTACTTGCGGAGCCGGCGTCATTAGCGGCAATTGATCAATGGCTTAGCGGAGAAGGGCGGGGCAGCCGCTAATCTGCCTATTTTTATCAAACGGCAAAGGCCGCCTTCGAGGGCGGCCTTGCCACGTATAGCAATCTTCTCCGGCTCGCCTAGCTCTCGGGCTGCTCTGAAGGCTGCTCACCCGGCGAGGTTTCCTGTCCGGTCTTTTGGTCGATGCCCTTCATCGAAAGCCGGACCTTGCCGCGTTCGTCGAAGCCCATGACCTTCACATAAACCTCGCCGCCTTCCTTGACGGCCTCCGAAGCGTGCTTCAGCCGCCGGTCCGCCATTTGCGAGATATGGACGAGGCCGTCGCGGGCGCCGAAAAAGTTCACGAACGCGCCGAATTCGACGATCTTCACGACCTTGCCCTTGTAGATCTGGCCAACTTCCGGCTCGGACGCGATCATCTTGATGCGGTTGATGGCGTCCTTGATCGAATTCTGGTTCGCTGCCGCGATCTTCACCGTGCCGTCGTCGGAGATGTCGATTTTGGCGCCCGATTCCTCCACAATCGAACGGATAACCGAGCCGCCGGAGCCGATCACCTCGCGGATCTTGTCGGTCGGAATGGTAATGGTTTCAATGCGGGGCGCATGCTCGCCCAAAGCCTCGCGGGCTTGGCCGAGCGCCTTCGCCATCTCGCCGAGAATGTGCATCCGGCCTTGGCGCGCTTGGTCGAGCGCGGTTTTCATGATCTCCGTCGTGATGCCGGTGATCTTGATGTCCATTTGCAGCGCGGTGATGCCTTGCGACGTTCCCGCAACCTTGAAGTCCATATCGCCGAGATGATCCTCATCGCCAATGATATCGGACAGGACCGCGACGCCGTCGGCTTCCTTGATCAAACCCATGGCGATACCGGCGACAGGGCTCTTCAAGGGGATGCCGGCGTCCATCATCGCCAGCGAAGCGCCACAGACGCTTGCCATGGAGGAAGAGCCGTTAGACTCGGTGATCTCGGAAACCACGCGGATCGTGTAGGGGAAAGTTTCCGTATCGGGCAGCATCGGGTGAACGGAGCGCCAGGCGAGCTTGCCGTGACCGATTTCGCGGCGGCCGGGCGAACCAATTCGTCCCACTTCGCCCACCGAGAAGGGCGGGAAGTTATAGTGAAGGAGGAAAGACTCCTTATAGGTCCCTTCCAGCGAATCGATCCATTGCTCGTCCTCGCCCGTGCCAAGCGTTGCCACGACCAGGGCCTGGGTTTCGCCGCGGGTGAAGAGCGCCGATCCATGCGTGCGCGGGATCACCCCGACCTGACAGTCGATGGGCCGCACGGTTACCAGATCGCGGCCGTCGATGCGCTTGCCGGTCTTCAGAATGCTGGAGCGGACAACATTCTTCTCGATCTCTTTAAAAGCGTCGGCGAGCTTCACTTTGTCGCCAGCGCCTGCCTCTGGTGGAAGGAGTTCGGCAACAACCTTCGCTTTCGCCTCCCCCACCTTGCTGTTGCGCTCCTGCTTGCTTGCAATCTGGAAGGCCTTTTTCAGGTCCTTCTCGACAAGCTTCTTAACCCTCGCCTCATACTCGTTTTTCGCTTCGGGAAGTTCCCAAGGCTCCTTCGCGGCCTGTTCGGCAAGGCCGATGATAGCCTCAATGACCGGGCGGTATCCTTGCTGCCCAAATACGACAGCGCCGAGCATGATCTCTTCGGAAAGCTCCTTCGCTTCGGATTCGACCATCAGCACAGCATCGCCCGTGCCCGCCACCACCAGATCGAGTTCCGTGGTCTTTATTTGGTCGACCGCCGGATTGAGAATGTATTGGCCGTGCGCATAGCCGATTTTCGCCGCGCCGATCGGCCCGAGAAAAGGCAGGCCGGATAGAGTCAATGCCGCGGAGGCCGCCACCATGGCGACGACATCGGGATCGTTTTCCATGTCGTGGGACAGCACGGTGACGATGACTTGCGTTTCGTTCTTGAAGCCCGGCGCGAAAAGCGGGCGGATCGGGCGGTCGATGAGCCGCGATATGAGCGTCTCGCGCTCGCTTGGGCGGCCTTCCCGCTTGAAGTAGCCGCCGGGGATCTTGCCCGCGGCGTAGGCCTTTTCCTGATAATTTACGGTGAGGGGAAAGAAATCCTTGCCTGGGTCTGCATCCCGCGCCGCGACCACGGTCGCAAGGACTGACGTCTCGCCATACTGTGCTAGCACGGCCGCGTCCGCCTGACGCGCCATGCGCCCAGTCTCAAGCTTCAGTGTGCGGCCACCCCATTGAATTTCTTCCCGGTAGATCTCGAACATTTGTTTATTCCAGCAGCTTTAGCCGGAGGCCCTTCCCCCGGCATCTTCTTTGCGTCATTTGTTGCGCGAGTCACACTTAGCGCAGAATCTCCCGCGCTCCTAGAAGAGAAAGCACCTATGCAGGGCTTTCCCGCCGGAAAAGGCAATCGCAGGCTGCTGAAAAAGCATGCGGCCCATGGCCGGCAGGCTCACCATGAGGCTCAACCCGTGGATATAGCTCGCCCTCATCCTGAGGAGCCGCGTAGCGGCATCTCGAAGGATGAGGCAGCTATAAACGCCATGTCCCTCATGGTTCGAGACGGCCTTCGGCCTCCTCACCATGAGGCACAGCCTCATCCTGAGCTTGTCGAATGATGGAGCCAAGATTTCCAGCTTTTCAGCAGCGTGCCCGGCTCCGGCTACCGGCGGATGCCCAAGCGCCCGATAAGATCGCGATAGCGGCCTTCGTCCTTGCTCTTTACATAATCGAGCAGGCGGCGGCGCTGGCTCACAAGCTTCAGAAGCCCGCGGCGCGAGTGGTTGTCGCTCTTATGAATCTTGAAATGTTCTGTCAGGTTAGCGATTCGTTCCGTGAGAACGGCAACCTGAACTTCAGGGGAACCCGTATCGCCGGCCTTCGTGGCATACTCTTGAATGAGCACGGTCTTGCGCTCTGCAGTAATCGACATCGGTCATCTCCGTTGAGTTAGTCGCTGTTCCGGCTTCAGGCGGGGATGTTGAAGACCCGGACCGGATGCATCTCGCCGCGTTCCACCTCGCCAATGGCGACGAGAACCCCGCGAGAGGTCGCATAGACCGGGCCCTTCAGGATTGGTGCATTCCCGCCCCTTATGAGGATGGATTGCCCCCGCTTCAGCCTAGCCGCGTCGTCCCCGCTAATGGCGAGCGCCGGGATGCCGTCCAGCGCCGTCTCGACAGGGATGACCGTGCTCAAAAGAGCATCTTGGCCGCCGTCACTATTGCTCAAAGTTTCCAGCGTTTCCAGGGAAATCGCGTTTTCCTCGCCGAATGGTCCAACCGAAGTACGTCTCAATGCGGCGATGTGGCCGAAGCAGCCAAGCACACGGCCCAAATCGCGGGCGATTGAGCGCACATAGGTGCCCTTTCCGCAGGCGCAAATGAGGCGGGTGAGATCGGGTGACGGCATTTCCACGATCTCAAGCTCGTAGATCCGCACGAGCCGCGGCGCAAGCACGACCGCTTCCCCGTCCCGCGCGAGATCATAGGCACGCTCGCCCTCGATCTTGATGGCCGAATAGGAGGGCGGCGTTTGCAGCACATCGCCGATGAAACCTTGAAGCGCGGCCTCGATCGCGTCCCGGCTTGGGCGTGCATCGCTGGTCTTGACCGGTTTGCCTTCCACGTCATCGGTGTCCGTCTCGATCCCCCAGCGGATTGTGAAATCATAGGTCTTCTCGCAATCGACCACATGGGCGACCGTTTTCGTGGCCTCTCCGAAAGCAATCGGCAGCACGCCGGTCGCGAGCGGATCGAGCGTGCCTGCGTGACCTACCTTTTTTGGATTGAAAAGGCGTTTGAGCCGGCCGAGCGCCTGGTTCGACGTCAGCCCTTGCGGCTTATCGAGAATAAGCCAGCCATGAATATCGTTGCCTTTGCGGCGTGCCATGTACTTCGCTTTGCTGGTTTACTTCAAATCGCGGGCGACACCGGGCGAGCGCAGGAGCTCATCGATGCGCTCCGCTGCATCGAGCGCGTGGTCGGCCCGGAATACAAGATCGGGGACATATTTCAACTCGACGCGCCGCGCAAGCTCTCCCCGTAAAAAACGGTGATGGCGGTTCAGGGCGCGCGCGATGCCATCGCTGTTCTTGCCGCTAAGAGCGCTGACGAAGACCGTGGCGTGCTTCAGATCCGGGCTCACCCGGACTTCGGCTGCGGTTATGATCTCACCGGCGAGATCCTGATCCTCGATGTCTTCGGTCCTGAAAATTTCTGCAAGGGCATGCCGCAGCAGCTCGCCTGCGCGGAGCTGCCTTTGAGAGGGGTCTTTTGTAGCTTGGCGTTTCATGATGAATTTCTCCGAAGCCGCATAGTTAGGCGGATTTTATCCGGAGACAAGCGGCCGTTGACCCGCCCGGAAAGTGCTCTACCGGGGAATATAGGTGCAAAACCCGTTGCGGAGGAGCCAGACGCACTTCAAAGAACCGGTATGGGCTAGCGTCAGGCTGGAATACATAAAGAAGACAAAGTCATCCGTGCGCCATTTTAAAGCGGCATCGGGATTTTTCCCGCCGCCGGTAGAGAAAATTTGTTCGACGCTTTGAATGAGGGCAGCGGCCGCAACAGCGGCAACGAAGCCGGGGGGCATCTTGTCTTTGTTGATGATGACATAGTTGAGTTCCCCGGCCGCAGCGGACGCGATCTCCTGAGGCGCCGGTTTGGTCAGGATCAAAGTAACTGCCAGCCCCAGGACAATGGCCAGCGCTATCAATTTTTTCATGGGAAGCCCTTTCGCCGAAGCGGAACCGGAAC
>CAZCIF010000012.1:30828-34339 GCA_964498645.1 uncultured Rhodomicrobium sp.
TGTAAAGTTCTCATGCTTTCCAAGCCACCCCTCATCCTGTCCTTCTCCCGCAAGCACGCCTTGGCGTGCTTGCATCTCCAGCGTTATCGCGCTTGCAAGCAAGCGCGATGGGGAGGAGGGACGCCGCGGCAACGGGCGCAACCCAACTCCCTCTCCCGAAGCGGGAGGGGGTGGGGGGGAGGGGCTCTTACGTCCCGGAAGACTCCTAAAGCGTGCGCGTCTCGATATGGGTGCGGAAGCACTCGATGATATCGCCCTGCTTGATGTCCTGATAATTCTCGAAGGCCATACCGCATTCCTGCCCTCCCGGAACCTCGCGAACCTCGTCTTTGAAGCGCTTGAGCGTCGAGAGCTTGCCTTCGTGAATGACCACATTGTCGCGGATGAGGCGCACGCCAGCCCCGCGCTCGACCTTGCCTTCGGTGACCCGGCAGCCCGCAACCTTACCAATCTTCGAAATGTTGAACACTTCGAGGATTTGCGCGTTGCCGAGGAATTCTTCGCGCGTGATCGGCGCGAGCAAGCCGGACATGGCCTTCTTCACATCGTCCACGAGGTCGTAGATGATGTTGTAGTAGCGGATCTCGATACCGTCCCGTTCCGCCTGCTGCTTGGCTTGAGCATCGGCGCGCACGTTGAACGCGATAATGACCGCGCCTGAAGCTTCGGCGAGCGCCATGTCCGATGAGGTAATACCACCCACGGCCCAGTGAATGATGCGGGCTTCGACCTCGTCGGTGCCGAGCTTTTCGAGCGCGGCGTTGATCGCCTCGACGGAGCCTTGCACGTCACCCTTGACGATGAGAAGGAACTCCTTCTTGCCGCCCTTGGCAGCCTGCTTCATCATTTGCTCGAGCGTGCGGGCGCCAGCGCCAACAGCACGGACATCGCGGAGTTTGCGGACGCGATACTCTGTCAGCTCGCGGGCGCGGGCTTCGCTTTCCACCACGGCAAGCTGATCGCCTGCCTCGGGTGCGCTATCGAAACCGAGCACCTCTACCGGAGCCGACGGTCCTGCAGTAAAAACGTTCTCGCCCTTATCGTCGATCAAGGCCCGGACACGCCCCCAAGCGCGCCCTGCCACAATGAGCTGGCCAACTTTCAGCGTACCGCGCTGAATAAGAACCGTACCAACGGGGCCGCGGCCGCGCTCCAGCTTGGCTTCGATGACGATGCCTTCCGCCGGCCGGTCTGGATTTGCCGTCAGCTCAAGCACCTCAGCCTGGAGGTGGATCGCAGACAACAGCTTATCGAGATTGGTCTTCTGCTTCGCGGAAACCTCGACTTCGAGCGTGTCACCGCCCATGCTTTCCACCACGATATCGTGGGAGAGCAGATCGGTCCGCACGCGCAGCGGATCGGCGTCCGGCTTATCGATCTTGTTGATCGCGACGATAATGGGAACGCCTGCGGCCTTGGCGTGATTGATAGCTTCTACCGTCTGCGGCATGACGCCGTCATCGGCGGCCACAACCAGAATGACGATATCCGTTACCTTGGCGCCGCGCGCACGCATCGCCGTGAAGGCGGCATGGCCCGGCGTATCGATGAAGGTGATAGGATAGCCCTCGGCTGTATGCACCTGATAAGCGCCGATATGCTGGGTGATCCCACCAGCCTCGCCCGCGACAACATTGGCGTGCCGGATTGCGTCGAGCAGCGATGTCTTGCCGTGATCGACATGGCCCATGATGGTGACGACCGGTGCACGCGGCTTCAGCGATTCCGGCGCATCGGTCTCCCCGATGAAGCCTTCCTCAACGTCCTCCTCGGACACGCGTTTGACCGTGTGTCCGAACTCCGCCACGATCAGCTCTGCGGTATCTGCATCGATTACGTCGTTGATCTTCATCATTTGTCCCTCCTTCATCAGGAACTTAATGATGTCGACCGCTCGCTCGGCCATGCGGTTCGCAAGCTCTTGGATCGTAATAGCCTCTGGCAATTGAACCAGCCGCTGAATCTTGACGCGCTCCTGCTGGGCACCGCCAAGCGCCTGCAGCTTCTGGCGTTCGCGCTGACGCTTCAGCGATGCAAGGCTCCGCTCGCGCTGCTGCTCATCAAGCGCATTCGCAAGCGTAAGCCGCTGCCGGCCGGGACGCTCGGCAACGGTCTTCTTGACCGGCGCCGCGCCGCGCTCGGGCACTTTGCCCGGCACGCCGCGTTTCGCGCGGCGTTCTTCCTCCTCGCCATCGGCAACACGAGCCTTAACCGCGGCATCTCCATCGCGCACCCGTTCCGGACGCCCGGAAATGTCGAGCACAGGTGCAGGCATAGGCCGCGACCCCGCGCCACCCGCGGGCCTTGGGCCAAATCCAGGCCGTGCAGATGCTCCAGCGCCGGCACCGCCTGTCCGTGGAGCCCCGCCCCCTGGACGCGCACCATCGCTCCGGAACCCTTCGCGGTTTGGTCCGCGCTGCCCATCGCGCGCCGGCGCCGCGCCATCGCGAGCCGCGGCTCCGCCATCGCGCTGCCCAGGGCGGAATGTACCAGACTGCGGGCGTCTTTCATCGGCTTGCGGCCGGGGCGCGGCCGACCGGAAACTGTCAGGGCCAACCTTGCGCGGAGACACAGCGGCCGGCGCAGCTTGGCGCGCAACGGGCGCCTCGTGCGCGGCAGGCACGGTCTCAACTTGCTTCTGTTCTTTGGCGGCTTCCGCAGCTCTCAGCTTCTCGGCTTCTTCCGCAACTTTGCGGGCAGCCTCTTCCTCGGCGCGGCGTTTCTGCTCTTCGATCTCACGCAGCTTCGCCTCTTCGCGGAGCCGCGCCTCTTCAATCTCGCGCTCGCGCTTCTCGATGTCCTCGCGTTTGCGCGCCTCAAGGAGCGCGCGCGCGCGGGCATCCACCTCACCCGCCGACAACTGGCGCAGTACCTTTTGAGGGCGCTTTTCGCCCTGGGCCTGATCGGGCTGCGGTTTCTGGAAAGCGCGGTGCTCCGGTTTCGGCGGCGCCACCTCAGGTTGCTGCTGCGGCTCTTCCGTCAAACCAAGCGCGGGCACAATGCGCTTGCGCTTTGTCTCAACAAGAACGGATTTGGAGCGGCCATGGCTGAAGTTTTGGCGGATGTGGCCTTGCTCCACCGTCCGCTTCACGTTCAAAGACATGGTCTTCCGGCCGCTTGCCGTTTTATTGTCCGTTTCTTTCGTTTCGTTCATTCTTTACCCTGGCACAGCGGAGCATCCGCTGCGCGATAGCCGCTTAGACGATCGAGAGCTTCGAAGAAAGCGCGGGTCGCCCCGCCTTCCTTAAGTCCCGCATGTATTACATTCGTGCTTCCCGTCGCCAAGCTAATTTCAGCAGATGTGAAGCAATTTTCCGGTGCGATGTGGTCTTTTTCTGCAACTACGGCCTGAAATTTCCTGTCGAGCTTGGCGCACCCCCCGGCTGCGGCGCCGTCGGCGTGAAGAAGAGCTACGATTTCCCTTCGTTTCAGCGCTTCCTCAACTTTCGAAAACCCCACAACCACAAGCCCGGCCTTGTTACATATCGATAACCGTTCTAATGCAGATCGC
>CAZCIF010000012.1:34349-34867 GCA_964498645.1 uncultured Rhodomicrobium sp.
TGCGGAATGCCCTTTGAAAAGCGCGCCGCTTGACAGCCTCGGTGATAACCGCCTTCTGCGCAGTCACCCAAACACCGCGGCCTGGCAGAGTTCCCTTAATATCGGGAACAACGGTATCCTGCGGCGATAAAACGAAGCGCAGGAGAAAGGGCCTTTCCTTTCTCGCGCGTTCCACGATGCAGGTTCTGACCGGAATGCCGTGATTGCCGCTTTGTCCGCTCTCCCCTAGATGAGGATTCCCGTCCAAAAATTCCAGTATCGGTTCTTCCTCAGAGCGCTTTTTCTTCGTGTTCGGCATGGCCGGCCTCATCGCCCTCGCCACCTTCGGCTAGATCGCTGCCCTCTAGGCTCTCCTCCGGTACGTCCGCAACCTCTTCCACCGGTGCCGGCGCCTCGATCCAGCCCGCCTTCACGCGGGCATTCAGGATCAGCTGTTCGATGGCTGACTTGTCGAGGTTGAAGTTCTGCAAAATGCCGGGATACTGTTTGGTTTGACCGTGCGCGCGCTCCTGCCAGCC
>CAZCIF010000013.1:0-24917 GCA_964498645.1 uncultured Rhodomicrobium sp.
GAACCCGCCGCGCCGCCGCTCGGCTTCGAACCCGGACCTCGCCCGTTCCGGCATCTTCATGACTTCAAGCGCGCGCGCCCGGTGAGGCAATCTCCGGATGAAGCCACGCTCCTCCAGCGCCATGATCAAGCGGTGGATGCCGGATTTCGATTTAAGATCAAGCGCTTCCTTCATTTCATCGAATGAAGGAGGGACACCCGTCGCTTCAATGCGCTCATTGATAAAAAGCAGAAGTTGCTTTTGCTTCGGTGTCAGCATGAAAGCCCCGGTCGAGATGGCAGCGCCTTGTACAAACCAGGAACATCAATAAACGTTCTCTTTAAGTTCCGCAAGGAAAAATAGGGCCTATTCCACTGGCAGGGTTAAAAATCGAGTAGGATGATAGGCGCCGGCTCTCCCCTGGAAAGGGCAGGGGCACTAACCGGGCGAATGAGAAGGCAATTGGCATTTGCAAAAGCATTCATCAGCGAGCTGTCCTGATCCGCTATGGGGGCCACCTCTCCCCCGGTAAGATTTGCGCGCATATAATGCTCGCGCTCGCCGTTCGCCGGAACCGGCACCGCAAGCGGCCTCTCCAGCAAGCCCTCATCGCTGTCGAGGCCGAGGAGCTTGCCGATAAGGGGCTTGAGGAAGACCCGCGCGCAGATCATCGCGGAGGCCGGATTGCCCGGCAGGCTCAACACGCGTTGCATTCCCCAAAAGCCGAACATCACAGGCTTGCCGGGCCGCATCGCGGCCTTCAGCACCTCGAAGCGGGCGCCTTTCTCTTCCAGCACGCGGCGGACGAGATCGTGCTCGCCAACCGAAGCACCGCCGATGGTGAGAAGGATATCGGCTTTCCCAGCGGCATCCGCGCAGGCTGCAAGGCTTTCTTTGGTGTCCCGCGCAAGTTCGAGGAGAACCGCTTCCCCTCCCCACGCGCCGATTGCGGCTTTGATCCCGGCGGGGATGGAGGAGATGATTTGGTTCGCGCCTGGACGGCTTCCCGGCGGAACGAGCTCGTCGCCATTTGCAAGCACGGCGATGACAGGCTTGCGGCACACCGGCACCGTGGCGTGGTTCATCGCTGCGGCCAGCATCAAATGACGGCCGCCAAGCTTGGTCCCCGCCCGGATAAGGACATCGCCCTCCGCAAAATCGTAGCCGCGCGGCCGGACATACCGGCCTTGCGGCTCGCCTTGCAAGATTAGGACAACGCTTTGTCCTTCGGTCTTGGTATTCTCCTGGATTACGATTGTATCGGCGCCGTCCGGCAAAGGCGCGCCGGTGAAAATGCGAACGGCTTCGCCTGCGCCAGCGTCGCCGGCGAAGCTGTGGCCGGCGGCGGATTGTCCGATGACGCGCAAACGGACTGGCACAGAGCTAATATCAGCGGCGCGAACCGCATAGCCATCCATGGCGGAAGCAGCGAAGGGCGGCTGTGTCAGCATGGCTCTAAGGTCTTGCGCGAGTACGCGCCCCGCAGCCTCGTAAATTGATACGGATTCACTGCCGAGCGGGCCGGCGCCGTTCAAAATGCGGGCCTTCACCTGGGCGACGGGCATCAGCGTCATGATTTACCCGGCTCTTCGCGTGAGGGCGCATAAAAGTCGCCGGATTTGCCGCCGGTTTTCGACAGGAGCCGGATGCCCTCGATGCGCATGCCCTTGTCACGTGCTTTCAGCATGTCGTAGAGCGTCAGGCAGCTTACCGCCACCGCAGTCAGGGCTTCCATCTCGACGCCCGTCTGGCCAAGCGTTTTCGCCATCGCCTCGACCCGCACGCAGCGGCGCTCCTGCAGAAGCCCGAAATCGACGCTCACCTTGCTGAGCGCCAGAGGATGACAAAGCGGGATGAGGTCATGCGTCCGTTTTGCCGCCATGATCCCTGCGATACGGGCGGCCGCGATAACGTCGCCTTTCGGAGACTCGCCCCCTTCGATGAGGCGCAATGTTTCCTCCTCCATGACCACATAGCCTTCGGCAACGGCTACGCGGGCCGTCACGGCCTTGGCGGCTACATCCACCATGGTGGCCTCGCCCTTGGCATTGATATGAGAAAGCTCGCTCATAGTGCTTGCCCCCGATGGGCGGATAGGGGAGAAAGCAAAGCGCGCACCGCTCCTTCCACATCATCCTGCCGCATCAAGCTCTCGCCCACCAGAAATGCGCTGGCACCGGCGCGCGACAGTCTCGCAATGTCGGCGAAAGTGAAGATTCCGCTTTCCGAAACGATAAGCGGGCCGGGGGGAATGAGTTGCACAAGCCTCTCCGTCGTTTCCAGATGGGTCTCGAAGCTGTTCAGATCGCGGTTGTTGATGCCGATTAGGCGGGCGCCGAGTGTGAGTGCCCGCTCCAGCTCGCCTTCGTTGTGAACCTCCACTAGAACCGCCATGTCAAGGTTCCGGGCGGCGGAGAAAAGCTCGCCTGCCAGGCCGTCGGCAGTGCAGGCCATGATGATAAGGATGCAGTCGGCACCCATCGCGCGGGCCTCGGCCACCTGATAGGGATCGACCATGAAATCTTTGCGCAGAACCGGCAGGGAGGTCGCGCCGCGAGCCGCGATCAGCGCCTCCGGCGAACCTTGGAAAGACGGGCCATCGGTTAAAACTGAGAGCGCAGCCGCTCCGCCCCGCTCATAGGCGCGCGCGATGGCGGCGGGGTCGAAGTTAGCGCGGATCAGGCCTTTTGAGGGGCTTGCCTTTTTAACCTCAGCGATCAAACCCGGCTGCGCGGCCCGCTTTCTGGACAGCGCGCCGAAAAAATCCCGCAAAGGCAGAGCGGCACGGACGCGCTCCTCCAGCTCCGCGGCTGGTACTTTCGCCTTGGCCGCCGCGACCTCTTCCTTCTTGTAGGCGACGATTTTATCGAGAATGCTCATCAATTATCTCGTATCCCAGCTTCGTCGTCCCGTGCGCAGGGCAACGCGAAGCGGTGCGCTGCGCACGGGATCGTTACGAACGCCGGTGTTTTTTAAGATCCCGTGTCTGCGCAGCGTCATTTCATGCCGCAGCGCGCACGGGATGACGGTGTTCAACATGCCTTCAAGCCTCCGCCGCAGCGCCTTGACTTGCTGCAATGAGCGCGTCGAGTACTTTTTCCGCGCGGCCCTCGCCGATCGAAGCCTCCGCCAGGCTGACGCCGTCTTTCAGGTCCGCTGCCCTGCCTGCAATAATAAAGGCCCCGGCGGCGTTGAAAAGCACGATGTCGCGGAATGGCCCGCGCTCGCCCTTCAGCAGCGCGCGCATTGCAACGGCGCTGTCCTCCGGCGCACCGCATTGAAGGTCAGAGGCTTGCGCAACGGGCAAGCCGGCATCGGCCGGATGAATATCGAAGGACGTGATCCGGCCGTCCTTAAGCTCCACCACGTGGCTGACGCCCGTGGTCGAAAGCTCGTCCATTCCGTCGGCTCCGTGCACGGCCCAGACATGGACCGCGCCCGCGCGCTTCATGACCTCGGCCATGGGCTCCAGCCATTGCCGCGAATAGGCTCCAATGAGCTGACGCCTTGTGCTTGCGGGGTTCAGGAGCGGACCGAGCAGATTGAAAATCGTGCGGAGCTTGAGACCCTTGCGTACCGGTGCCGCGTGCCGCATGGCGGGGTGATGCGAGGGCGCCCAAAGGAATGCGAGCCCTGCGGTTTCAAAGCACGCCGCCAAACGTTCAGCGGGCATGGCGATATTGACGCCGAGCTTTTCAAGCACGTCCGCCGCGCCGGATTTGGAGGACACGGCGCGATTGCCATGCTTGGCCACCGGCACACCCGCTCCTGCCAGAACGAAGGCCGTCGCGGTGGAGATGTTGAACGTCCCTTTCACGTCGCCGCCCGTTCCGACGACATCGATTGCGCCCTTCGGCGCGGTCACCGGCACCATGAGGCTTCGCATCGCGGAGACTGCACCTGCGATTTCGTCCACGGTCTCGCCGCGCGCTTTGAGCGCTACCAGAAAGGCCGCGAGTTCGATTTCGGAAACGCCTCCCTGCATGATGCAGAAAAACGCCTCTTTTGCCTCATCCTCCGAAAGCGCGCCACCCGCAGCGGCTTTCTCGAAATGGGGACGGAAGGCGGTTGCAAGATCGGACATGGGGGACCTCAAGCAACAGCTGCGCGCGAGGGCGCCGCTTCGGCAATGGGGAGAATCAGGCCGCTTTTCCGGGGCTCCCAGGATACACCTGCGAACGTCAGGAAATTCGCAAGAATCGCGTGTCCATTGGCGCTCGCGATACTTTCGGGGTGAAATTGCACGCCAAAGACCGGCTGGCTGCGATGTTCGAGCGCCATGATCAGCCCGTCGGCGGTTTGCGCGGTGACGGTGAGGCAGGACGGCAAGCTTTCCGCCTCGACGATCAGCGAATGATAGCGCGTAGCCTCGAAACCGTTGGGCAATCCCCGGAACAAGCTCGTTCCCTCGTGGAAGATCTTCGAAAGCTTGCCGTGCATCAGCACCGGCGCGCGGATGACCCGGCCTCCGAAGGCCTGCCCGATGGTCTGATGGCCGAGGCAGACGCCGAGCAGCGGAATGCGGCCCTTGTTCTTCTTAACGAGGTCGAGGCAGATGCCTGCCTCATTCGGCGTGCAGGGGCCGGGCGACAGGACGATCGCCTCCGGCTTCTCCGCGATCACCGCCGCTGCGGTTTTCTCGTCGTTGCGGTAGACGCGCGTTTCAACGCCGAGATCCCCGAAATAATGGACGAGGTTGTAGGTGAAGCTGTCATAATTATCGATAATTGTTAACATTATTCTTGTCCTTGGCCTCAGCTATGAAGCGAATTCGGGGCGATGGAAAGCTGGATCCGACCGGTGCCGGGCTCAAGTTCAGACCATCGCTCCGCATCGAAGTTGAAACTTGCCACTGCGCCAGTTGCCAGCTTCTCCTTGAACTGCTGCCGGGCGTCGCTGCCAAGAGGAGAAAGTGTCACGGCAAGCTCTTGAAGGCCCGGATTATGGCCGACAATCATGACGTGGGCAACGTTTTCGGGAAGCTCTTTCAGCGCATGAAAAAGGGTCTGCGCGCTGGCTTCATAAAGCTTCTTGTCATAGCGGACCTTTGGGGGACGATCCCAAGCTTCCGGCGCCGCGAGCTCCAGCGTTTGGCGCGTGCGAACCGATGGCGAGCAAAGGATCAAGTCTGGCATCACCTCGCGGTCGCGTATGGCCGCGCCCATTTTCGGCGCCGCCTTCAGTCCCCGGCCGGCGAGCGGCCGGTCGAAATCCACTAAATCCGGATTGTCCTTCCCGCCGGACTTCGCATGGCGGAAGAGCGTTACTGTCTTCATGGGCAACCTCACCGAAACGCGCGTTTATTGCCCTCTAGCCGCCTGTCCTGCGAAACGCACCGCCTCCTCCGCAGCCCGGAACAGTGCGCGGGCCTTGTTCTCGCATTCCGCCTGCTCGGACGCTGGAACCGAATCCGCCACGATCCCGGCACCCGCTTGCACATGCATCATGCCATCTTTCACGATTGCGGTGCGCAGCGCAATGCACGTGTCCATATCTCCATTGGCTGCGAAATATCCAATACAGCCGGCATAAATCCCGCGCTTCTCCGGCTCAAGCTCGTCGATGATCTCCATGGCGCGGACTTTCGGCGCGCCGGAAACGGTGCCGGCCGGGAAGCCCGCCATCAGCGCGTCGATGGCGTCATGCTTGGCGTCGAGGCGTCCCTCCACATTCGAGACGATGTGCATGACCTGGCTATAATATTCGAGGAAGAAACTGCCGGTCACCTGCACCGAGCCTATCTCCGCAACGCGGCCCGCATCGTTGCGCCCAAGATCCAGAAGCATCAAATGCTCGGCGCGCTCCTTCGTGTCCGCAAGAAGCTCGGCTGCAAGGCGCTTGTCCTCCTCTGGCGTCGCGCCTCTGGGGCGCGTCCCGGCGATGGGCCGGATCGTGACCTTGCCGTCGCGTACGCGCACAAGAATTTCGGGGCTGGAGCCAGCGACAGCGAAGTCCCCAAAATTCAGGAAATAGAGGAACGGCGAGGGGTTTACCCGGCGCAAAGCCCGGTAAAGCGCGAAAGGCGGCAGATCGAAACGCACCGAAAAGCGCTGCGAGAGCACGGCCTGAAAGATGTCGCCCGCCGCTATATACTCCTTGGCGCGATTGACCATCGCCATATAGTCCTGCGGCGCCATGTTCGACTTCGCCTGGGCGAGAACGGCGTCGAAGCCATTGGCGGAACAAGCGTGCGCATTCCTGGAATCGAGCGCGTCCTGGATTTGCGCGAGCCGGTCGATGGCGCGGGAATAGGCCGCTTTCGCTGAGATGCGTTTTTGCGGCCGGACGGTGGTCACAATGGACATCTCGTCCCTTACGGCATCGAAGATGACCATCATCGTCGGACGCATGAGTAGCGCGTCAGGCACGCCAACCGGATCTGGCTTTGGCTCCGGCAGCTTCTCGACGAGACGCACGGTATCGTAGCTCAGATAGCCGAATACGCCTGCGGACATTGGCGGCAGGGAATGCGGGATGCTGAGCCGCGATGCATCGAGCAGTGCGCGCAACGCATCGAGCGTGCCGCCCTCGCAAGGCCGGAACGCATCGGCATCCTTGAGCGCAGTCTCATTGATCTCCGCGCGGTTCCCATGCGCGCGCCAGAGAATGTCGGGATCGAGGCCGATGATCGAATAGCGGCCGCGCACCGCGCCGCCTTCGACCGATTCAAGCAGAAAAGCATAGGGCCGGTCCGCTGCGAGCTTCAGCATCGCGGCCACGGGCGTTTCGAGATCGGCGATCAAGCGCGTGGAAACGAGCTGCGGCTCACCGCTCTCATAGCGCGCGGAAAAATTGGAAAACGAAGGTTCGACCTTCATTGGCGTGGCTATCTCTTAAAGTTGGTGTCTCTCGGTTCACGCACACTTAAGAGACACGCCATCGGAAGCTACTCCCCGCCGTCATAGCCGCCCCCCGCCGCTGCCGCGAGATTCTTGCGGTCGATTGTAATGCCCGCCACCTTCTCGATGCCCGTCAGGAATTGCGCGAAATTATCGTTGGCGATTTGGGCCGACAAGCGCTCCTGCATGGCCTTGGTGCCCGCCTCATCCAGCGGTCCGGGCGCAGTGACCTTCTGAACCTGGAATATCGTCCTCGATGCGCTGTCGCCTGATGCAACCGACGATGCACTTCCTTCGGCAAGCGAGAACGCCTGGGCGACGGCGGTTTTAGACAACCCCTCCCCGGACCCGTCCCGCTTCAAAGGCTTCGATATCTTCGGTTCAAGTCCAACGCTTTTGGCGGCATCTCCGAAGGCTTGGTGCTGGTCGAGACGCGTCACTAAAAGACGCGCCTTATCCGCAAGTTTCGTACGGATCTGATCCTTGCGCCATGCCGCCTCGACGGTCGCCTTCACCTCATCGAAGGGCTTTTGCCTCGCCTTCACGGTATCTTGCACCTCGAACCAGGCATAGCCGCCGCCCTGCAGCCGCAGCGCTTCGTTCTCGACGCCAACGTCGGACTTGAAGGCCGCGGAAGCAAGCATTGCCACCGGAACGGACGCGAGCTGTACGGGCTTCCCATCCGCCCCGTTTCCGCTTTGATCGATCGCGGCCTCTTCAAGCGGAAGGTTCAGCTTCTTGGCGATGTCGGCAAGGGGCACACCCGAAGCGCGCTCCTCTTCGAAAGCTTTTACAAGCTTCGATACCTCTTCGGTGCTTCGCGCTTTCACGATATCGTCGCGGATGCGGTCTTTGACTTCGCCGAAAGTCTTTTCCTGACCGGGGATCACGTCCGAGACACGCAAAATGACCCAGGAAAGCGGCCCGTCGACAGGTTTGCTGGTTTCGCCCTTCTTCAGGCCGAAAGCGGTATTGAGGATTGCTTCGTTCGCCGCAAATTTCTCGCCGAACTCCTTTTTCGAGACCGCGCCGAGACCGGTATCGGCTTGGCTGAAGCCCGCGCCCTTGGCAACTTCGAGAAAATCTTTCCCGGAACGGAGCGCCTTGGAGGCAGCCTCGGCGGCTTCCTTCGTCTGGAAGGGAATAAGCTCGATCTTGCGCCGTTCCGGCACCGCGTAACTTGCCGCCTTCGCTGTATACTCCGCCTTGAGATCGTCCTCGGAAACCGCAATGTTCTTCGCGGCAATCTGAGGCGAAATGGCGAGCACGCTTACTTTGCGCAGCTCTGGCGCCATGAATTGCGGCTTCCGCTCCTCATAATAAGCATGAAGCGCGTCATTGGACGGCTCATCGATCTTCCCCGCCATGCTTGTGTCGATGGTGAAGTAGGCCAGCGTGCGCTGCTCGTTGGTGTAGCGGTTATAGGCTTCAAGCAAGGCATGCGGGACAATCCCGCTTGTCTTGAACGGGCTCTGGAGCTGCCGCCGGATGATATCGTCCCGGAACTCCTGCTCGAAGAACGGCGCAGTATATCCGATCCGCTGCAAGAACTGTTGATATTTTTCCGGGCTGAACTTGCCCGATGCGTCTTGGAAGAACTCGTTGCCCATGATGGCCTGACGCAGTCCTTCCTTGGAGAGTCCGAGGCCGAGCTTCTTGGCCTCCAGGCCGACCAATGCATCCTGAATGAGGCCCTGAAGCACCTGCTCGGGCAAGCCAAGCGCCTGTGCCTGCCGTGACGTGATCCGGCGTCCCGCCCTCGCGCTTAAGTTTTCCAAGGCCCGCTGATAGTTGCGCTGAAATTGCTGTGGCGTAATCTCGGCCGGGCCCACCTTCGCAACCGTCTGATTGCTGGTGCGGTCGAAATAATTGTTGCCGCCCATGCTGATCGCGAAAGCCACGATGAGAATGGCGAACATCACGGCAACGGCCGCTTTCCGGAGCGTGTGCATCATGGCAGGCGCTGGTCCTCGCAGGTGAGACAAAAGCGGACCTTGATTCAGGGCGTTAATTCTTGCACGGTCCGCAGTCAGCCGTAATTTAGAGAGAAAATACCGGTGCGCAATATAAGATTCGCGGGCATAGCCCGCTTGATAAGGTTCGCGGGCGCAACCCGCTTACGGGGAGGAAGGATGAACGGGTCGAAGCTTCTCGTTGCCGGGAACTGGAAAATGAACGGCGTCCACGCCGATCTCGCCCAGATCGAAGCCATCAAAGCGAGTGCCGGATCGCCGGGCGCGGTGAATATTGCGCTTTTTCCCCCCGCAACGCTCATCCGGGCCGCGGCGTCCGTTACCGCAGGATCGTCCATCGAGGTGGGAGCGCAGGATTGCCATGCGGAGAATTCCGGTGCCTTCACTGGAGACCTTTCCGCCCCAATACTGAAGGATGCCGGGGCTAGCGCCGTGATCGTTGGCCATAGCGAAAGGCGGAGCGGGCATGGGGAGACAAGCCGTGACGTCCGGGCCAAGGCCGCGGCCGCGCTACGGGCAGGTCTCAACGTTATCGTTTGCCTCGGTGAAACCAAGGGGGAGCGCGCGGCAGGATTAGCCTCCGCAGTTTGCGCGCGTCAGCTTTCCGAAAGCTTGCCGGAGGAAAGTAAGCCGGAGAATACCATCATCGCCTATGAGCCCGTTTGGGCCATTGGCACCGGAGTGTCTCCAACTTCAGCCGAAATCGGAACCATTCATGAACTGCTCCGGGCGCAACTTAACAAACGCACGCTTCCATCGGGAGGCCAGCGATGGCGCATTCTGTATGGCGGGTCGGTCAGCCCCGCAAACGCAGCGGCCATTTTCGAAGGCCCCGAGGTCGACGGCGCTTTGGTTGGAGGTGCAAGCTTGAATGCCTCCTCGTTTCTTGCAATTATCGCGGCCGCTACAGAGGCTGCCAAGCGGCGCGTGCCCTAATTCTTAACCGGAAGGCCGAATGAGACAGCTTGTTCTTCTTGCACAGCTTGCCGCCGGGCAATTCGCCAGCCTGGGTCTCGCTTTCGGCCTTACCTTCCTGCCTTTGGCGGCAATTGCTGCGCCCCTTGGCAAGGATGCCTGCGCAAAGCTTGCACAGGACCTTCAGGACATGAAGGCGCTCGATGTAGAGAGGCTCATGGAGAACGGCCCCTCGTGGGCCGTCTCTCATCTATCGCCGGCCGATCTTAACCTCGTGAGGCGATATATCGATCTTGGCGAGCAAGTAAAGTTCCGCTGCACCGCACCGGGCACGCTCGTGCGGCTCAAGCATATCGAGGAGGAAGAGGGCGAAGGTGGCCCGAAATCCCCGGCGGAAGTGAAGGATAAAGGCCCCGGAAAAGCGCAAGCCGGTAACAGCCAGGCAAGCGCGCCTTCACCCGCGCCGAAGCCCAAACCGGTAAAAGCGCACAAGAAGGCGAAGCCGCTGTCCCAAGCAAACGCAGCCGGCTCTCAATAACAGGCAGCAGGCTTTTCGCATCCGGGCAAAGCCGCCGCATCCTTCGAGACGCCGCTTTGCGGCTCCTCAGGATGAGGCGGCGGGCTCCTCATGGTGAGGAGGCCGCAGGCCGTCTCGAACCAGGAGGAGGCCGCCATCGCCATTTCGCTGCGCAGATGGCGCTTGAAATCAATTGCCGGCTTGATCTTCAAGCTGAAAACAGTCATGTAAGGCACAAGATTTCCCAAAATTCCCGCGGATTCAGGTTCTATGGCCACAGTTCTTCTCATCGTTCAAATCATGTCCGCCTTCTCGATGATCGTGCTCATCCTCCTTCAGCGCTCCGAAGGCGGCGCGCTCGGCATGGGCGGCGGCGGGGGCGGCTTCGTGACAGGCCGCGGCGCCGCCAACCTGCTAACGCGGATGACAGCGATCCTTGCGGCCCTATTCCTCGCGACGAGCATTGCTCTCGGTGTTATCAGCCATAAGCCGGCCCCGACATCCGCTGTCGGTGTCCAGACGCCAGCGCAAAATGTTCCCGCCTCAGCGCCTGGCGAGCAGGCGCCGCCCGCGCTTCCCTCGCTCAAGCTTCCGAAGCTCAAACCGGAAACGCCCCCGGCCCAGGCTCCAGCACCGGCCGCTCCAGCTCAGCCACGGCTTCCGCAATCTCAATAGGCTCGTGTATCCTGGACAGGGCTCGCGGTGCGGCGGCGTTATGCCACCGTTGAAAACTGTGAGCTTTGTCTTTCGCTTGGGCGGGCGAAGCATTACGTTTTAAGTCCATGGCGCGATATATCTTCATTACCGGCGGCGTGGTTTCTTCATTGGGTAAGGGTTTGGCATCGGCGGCGCTCGGCGCTTTGCTGAAAGCACGCGGCTATACCGTCCGTCTCCGCAAACTCGATCCCTATCTCAATGTCGATCCGGGGACGATGAGTCCCTATCAGCATGGGGAAGTATTCGTCACGGACGACGGCGCTGAGACCGATCTCGATCTGGGCCATTATGAGCGTTTCACCGGCGTTCCGGCCCGCCGGGATGACAACATCACAACAGGGCGCATCTATCAGAACGTGCTCTCCGCCGAGCGGCGCGGCGACTATCTGGGCGGCACTGTCCAGGTGGTGCCGCATGTCACGAATGCCATCAAGGAGTTCATCTTGAACGGCAATGAGGGCGCGGATTTTGTCCTTGTCGAAATCGGCGGCACGGTGGGCGATATCGAAGGGCTGCCCTTCTTCGAGGCGATCCGCCAGCTTGGCAACGAGCTTCCGCGCGGGCAGGCCGTGTTCATTCATCTGACGCTCCTCCCTTACATTCGCGCGGCCGGCGAGCTTAAGACCAAGCCCACGCAGCATTCGGTGAAAGAGCTGCGGTCGATCGGCATTCAGCCGGATATTCTTCTGTGCCGCTCGGAAATCCCGGTTCCGAAAAGCGAGCGCGCGAAGATCGCGCTTTTCTGCAACGTCCGTGAGAGCGCGGTGATCCAGGCGCTCGATGTTTCGAACATCTACGATGTGCCCCTCGCCTATCATGAGGAGGGGCTCGACCGCGAGGTTCTGGCCGCCTTCGGCATTTACGATGCGCCGCCGCCGGCGCTCGATGTCTGGCGGGATATCTCCCATCGCATCGCTCACCCCGATGGCGATGTCTCGATCGCCATTGTCGGTAAATACACCAATCTTAAAGACGCCTATAAGTCGCTCATCGAGGCTCTGGCCCATGGCGGCATCAGCCAAGGTGTGCGCGTGAACATCAACTGGCTCGATGCCGAACTGTTCGAGGAAGGCGATCCCAGCGCGCATCTCGAAAATATTCACGGAATTATCGTGCCGGGCGGCTTCGGCGAGCGCGGTGCGGAGGGAAAGATCGAGGCGGCGCGCTATGCACGCGTGCGTAAGGTTCCCTATCTCGGCATCTGCTTCGGGATGCAACTGGCCGTCATCGAGGCGGCGCGCCATGTAGCCGGCATCAATGGCGCAAGCTCAACCGAGTTCGGCCCCGCCGCGGAGCCGGTTGTCGGCCTGATGACCGAGTGGATGAGCGGCGATATTGCCGTGCAGCGCTACGCTCACAGCGATAAGGGCGGCACAATGCGGCTCGGCGCCTATGACGCCATCCTCGCGGAGGGAAGCCAGGCCGCAAGCATTTACGGCCGGCAGCGTATCAGCGAGCGTCACCGCCATCGCTACGAGGTCAACATCAATTACCGGGAGCGGCTGGAGGAAGCGGGCTTGCACTTCTCGGGCCTGTCGCCGGACAAGAAGCTGCCGGAGATCGTTGAAATCCCGAGCCATCCATGGTTCATTGGCGTGCAATTTCATCCTGAACTGAAGTCCCGGCCCTTCGATCCGCATCCGCTTTTTGCATCTTTCATAGGCGCGGCGGTCCACCAGAGCCGGCTTGTTTAAGAAAGTCTTGACCTGCCATGGGCAATGAGGGCTTAAGGCCAAATCCCGCCGTCGAAATTGGCGGCGTCCGCATCGGTAACGCGCTGCCGTTAGCCCTGTTCGCGGGTCCGTGCCAGCTCGAAAGCCGGGCCCACGCCCTCGAAATGGCATCCGCGCTGAAAGAAATCGCCGGCCGGCTCGGCATCGGCCTGATCTATAAAACCTCCTTCGACAAGGCCAACCGCACCAGCGCGTCGAGCGCCCGCGGCATCGGCTTGCAGGCATCGCTGCCGGTTTTCGCGGAGATCCGGGAAACGCTGGGCCTTCCCTCTGTCACCGACGTTCACGACGCAGCGCAATGCGCGCCTGTGGCCGAGGCCGTGGATGTGCTGCAGATCCCGGCCTTCCTTTGCCGTCAGACCGATCTTCTGGTTGCCGCAGCCCAGACCGGCCGCGCGGTCAAAGTGAAGAATGGACAGTTCCTCGCCCCATGGGACCTGCAGAACGTGGTGGCGAAGGTGCTCTCGGCCGGAAACGCGAACGTGCTCGTCACCGAGCGCGGGGTGAGCTTCGGCTATAATACGCTCGTTTCCGATATGCGCGCTTTACCCATCCTGGCCGGGACGGGTTGCCCGGTGGTTTTTGACGCAACCCATTCGGTCCAGCAGCCGGGCGGCCGCGGTACGGCAAGCGGCGGCGAGCGGAAATTTGTGCCTGTGCTCGCGCGGGCCGCTGTTGCCGTGGGCGTCGCCGCCGTGTTCATCGAAACGCATCAGGACCCTGACCGCGCCCCATCCGATGGGCCGAATATGCTACCCCTCTCCTCGCTAGAAGCTTTACTGCGCGAGCTGATGGAGCTGGATAAGATTGCGAAGGCAAGAAGCGGCGGCGACCTCATTCCGCATAACAGTACAGGCGGCTAGTCCTGGGCACTTACAGCGCCCGCTTTCGCAACACCGTTTTCCTCCCCTCCGGCCGATGACGCCAGTCTATCGCCTCGCGTACCTCTGACAATGGTGATCGACATGGGAGGGAGGCGAAGGCTCAGCGGCTCTTGGCTAGAGGTTTGCGTCTTTACGGGAGGTTCGGAAATCTCCGGGTACCCTTCGTCCTTGTTAGGCTTCCACTTGTATTGGCTGGGCGAATATTGGAACACATCGTGCGGCCCGCGCCACGCGCTGCCGGATTTGCCATCGTCGAAGCTCACACTCGCGGTGCGCTCCCGGCTGTCATCCTTGTTAAGGATGAGCAGCGCCCATTGCCCATCCGGCCTATGAGCAGCATAGGCTGCGACGCTCGCATCAGAACCGCCCGCGCCTGCGGCCTGCGCCGGATAAAGCATATGAACGCCTTCGGGTGCGCCGAGCCATTCCTCCGCAACCAATTTCCCGCCGTAATAGGGGGGCAGGCGCCAGCGGACAGCGCCATCCGGCCCGGTTTGGAGAGCCATTAGGTTCCCAAAGGTCTCGCAGGCATCCAGCTCTTTGATGGGAGTGTTTGGCTCTATACCGTAGAGGTAGGCCGTGGCAATTCCATTCATCAAATATTGCGCAACGATCTCCGCGTTCAGAAGCGCGGCCGGCAGCTCAACTTCGCGCTGCCCGGCGAATGAAGAGTAGCCATATTCCGTAATGATCCAGGGAATATCTTTCGGAACGCCGTCCTCTTCCAGGCGCTGCAACGTATCGCGAATCAGGGCCGGATGCCGGACGAGCTGCTTCGAGGGTTCTTCGGTGCAGAGATCGTCGAAGGGATACCATTCGAAGGAGAAAAAGCCGAAATCGCTGCTGCGGTTTCTATGCTTGAGATAAGAAAGAAACCGGTTCATCCACGAGGTGCGCCCGGCATCGTCCGGGATGCTGTTCCAGCCATCCACCTCGGATTGGAATCCTGGCCCGCCCATGACCAGGGAAGGGTTTTCCCGCCGGATAGCATCGGTAAACTGGATGAAGAGCGCGCCATAATGCTCCGGAAAAACATATTGGCCGTCCGGCTCCTCGCCGAGCTCGATCTGGCGGATGTCATAGCCGCGTGCTTTCAGGAAGCGGATTTGCGCGGCGGCGTTTTCAGGCGTGTCGTAGAGAAGGCCCGTAGGCATCATCACCGGCCTGCCGCGCGTGAGACCGGATTGCATGACAAGGTCGATCCCCGGCTGTTCGACATTTTCGTCGAGGTCGCTGGCGCGATGCCAGGGATCGGTCGAAGATGTGACGATTTCGGTTTGGGTCTTGTTGTTCGCCGCGTGAACCATGCGGTCGATCAGCTCGCCTTTTGCGCCGAGGCCGCCGGCATGGATCTCACGGATCGCGAAGCCCAAACGGTCGCGAATGTCAGTGGATCCCGCAGGCGCCGTGCCTGAACCTTTCTTCAGGACAATCCGGACATAAGGTGTGCGGACCGGCCGATCGCTGAGGCGCAGGAGCGTGTCGCCGTCCGTTCCGCCTTTCACCACGCCCTTGGGAAAAGCCCGCCAGCGGCCCTTCAGCATGTCCTTGTAATATTCGGCTGGGTCGCCGTCCCAAAATTGAACCTCGTAATCGGTTGCGAAGGGCTCACCCCAAAGGATACGCAAGCCTTGAATGTCCGACGCGTTCCGGAAGTTGATCAGCACCCATTGCGGATTCGTTGCATTGTCCTCGCCGGTGAAATGCCCGTCGAGATAAGGATTGCTCTTCCAAAAGCTTGCTTCGTCACCATCGGAGAGCCGCGAATAACCGTCATTGTTTGCTTGATCCTCCGTGTTACCCCTGCGAGGCAAACGGTAGCCGTTGGAAAGGAGGATCGGTTTTTCGGATTTGCCGCTCGAAACCCAATATCCCTGGGCACGCTCCGGGTCGCTCCAGGTTCCTTCGGGGTTCCAATGCCAAACCTGAGCCCCAAGCTCTGTCCTGAGCCGGTAGGAGAGGCGATAAAAAGGGATAGACGCGATTGCCTGAACGGAGGCGGGCGCATAGATGCGGCTGGTGTCGTCCTTCTGATAGCCGTCAAGGCCGGCTCCGAGCGCTTCGGACGGGACGACCTTGGCGGCAGGCTGCCCTGCGGCCTGGATGCGGATGGCGACGGCTTCCGCTGATCTGCCCGGGGCCGCTCCAGCAAGCACGAACAAGACAACGGTAAAGAAAAGAAAGAAGCGCTGCCCCATTCGTCACCCTTAACCAAGAAGGGAAAAATAAAACTAACGTAAGCTGTACCAAAAGAAAGCCCCTTGTCCCATGCGGGCAAGAGGCCTCAATCGTGGATTGCGCGGCATGCGGAGCGTTTGCTCCCTGGCCTTACGATTTGTTGATGAGCTTTTGATTTGCCTCAACAGCGCTCAGGATGTCCTGCTTCTCCTTGTCGCTGCAGGCCGCAACATTCCCGGACGGCATCGGCGCGGTTTTCGGATCGAACTCGGGGAGCGGCTTATCGGTTGTATCCTTCATCTCGACTTTGCCAACCAGAAGCTGGACGGTGAAAAGGTGCAAAGTGTTGATGTATTGAAGCTGGCTCTCGCTCCATTTGCCGGTCTTTTTCATGCGAAGCAGAAGCGCATCCCGGTTTGCGATCACCTGCTCTTGCAAATCGCATCTCTGAGCGCGGGCCGTCAAATGCGCGGCGCGAATGACTTCGCGCGCATCGGCGTCGGCAATGATAATCTTGGAGGGATCGGATTTGTCGATCTCCAGGACCTTCTTGTCGCTTTGGAGGATTTTTGTGGGAAGCGACTGCCAAGCCAGCGCCTTGAGCGTTTTCAAGGTCTTTTCGCTGACCTCGCTCTTCACCGCTTTAGTTTGGGCGACCGAAACAGATGCCGAGAAGAGGGTTAACGCGAAACAAAAAGATCGCAAAATCATGCCAGCCCCGAGTCCTTGCTAAGGTGTACACTAGCGCCAAAATCCGCAGATCCTGACGCGAAAACCAAGGCCATCGCAATCGGAGAATCGCGGCAACACTATGGCTGATTTGCACGGACTTAGTTCGTTCCGGAGCCTGGCCAAGGGCCGCGGCGCAAATTGGCAACGATCCCTCTAAGCGTGCGCACTTCCTGCTCGGTTGGCGCCATCCGGGCGAACATCGTTCTGATATTGTTGATCATTGTATCCCGTTTCTCGTGCGGGAACAGGAATCCACAAGCATCGAGCTCCCGCTCGAGGTGCTCAAAAAAGCCGAGAAGCTCCTGGCGTTCGGCGGGCCGGCTGGCTTTGAAGCGTTGTCCGGCGCCCGCCGCCACGCCCGGAATCTGGCGCCCAAGCGAGGCGGGATCGACGAGCTTGCGCCATTCATAGGCAAAAAGCAGCACGGATTGGGCAAGATTCAGAGACGCGAAGGCCGGATCGACCGGGGCCGTGACGATAACATCGGCAAGCGCGAGGTCGGAATTCTCCAATCCTGTCCGCTCCTTACCGAAAAGGATTCCACAACGCCACCCGGCAGCCCGCCTCTCGAAAATCGCCGCCGCAGCGCTATCCGGCGCAAGCACAGGCTTAGCGAGGAAGCGGCTCCTTGCGGTCGTGGCGGCCACATAGTGCAGATCTGCAACAGCGGCGCCGATATTGGCATAGACTACCGCACTATCCACAATTCCTGCCGCCAGCGCCGCCGAGGCACGTGCAGCCTCGTTCGGCCAGCCATCGCGTTGATTGACGAGCCGCAAATCGCGCAAACCGAAATTCGCCATCGCGCGGGCAGCCGCGCCGATATTCTCGCCGAGCTGCGGCTCGACAAGGATAATGGCGGGGCCAGGCAAGGCAGCCGGTGCGGCATTTTCCGTCATAACGGCTTTATCCTCAACGCTATCATGGCGCTTGGCGGCCCCCGCAGGGAGCAGTATGGTGCCGCAGCCGCGCCTTAAACAGACTATCCCTTACCGTCATTCGAGGGTTTCCATGAGCAAGATCAAAGTCGAAAATCCCGTCGTCGAACTCGATGGCGATGAAATGACCCGTATCATTTGGGCGCTCATCAAAGACAAGCTCATCAAACCCTATCTCGATATCGACCTGCACTATTACGACTTGGGCATCGGGAACCGCGACGCGACGGACGACCGCGTGACCGTCGAAGCCGCCGAAGCCATCAAGAAATATGGCGTGGGCGTCAAATGCGCCACCATCACGCCGGATGAGGCGCGCGTGGAGGAGTTCCACCTCAAGAAGATGTGGAAGTCGCCGAACGGCACCATCCGCAACATCCTTGGCGGCGTGATTTTCCGCGAGCCCATCGTCTGCAGGAACATCCCGCGCCTTGTCCCAGGCTGGACGAAGCCGGTCATCATCGGCCGCCACGCTTTCGGCGATCAATACCGCGCCACCGATTTCCGCGTTCCCGGCAAGGGCAGGCTCACCATCAAATTCGAGCCGGCCGATGGCGGCGCGCCCATCGAACATGAGGTTTTCGATTTCCCCGGCAGCGGCGTGGCCATGGCCATGTACAATCTGGATGACAGCATCCGCGATTTCGCCCGCGCCAGCATGAACTATTCGCTGCAGCGCCACTATCCGCTCTACCTCTCGACCAAGAACACGATCCTCAAAGCCTATGACGGGCGCTTCAAGGATCTGTTCCAGGAGGTGTTCGACAACGAGTTCAAGGATAAGTTCGAGGCGAAGGGCCTAACCTACGAGCACCGGCTGATCGACGACATGGTTGCATCGAACCTGAAATGGTCGGGCGGCTATGTGTGGGCCTGCAAAAACTACGATGGCGACGTGCAGTCCGATACGGTGGCGCAAGGCTTTGGCAGCCTTGGGCTGATGACAAGCGTGCTCTTGACGCCCGACGGCAAGACGGTGGAAGCCGAGGCGGCGCATGGCACCGTGACGCGGCACTACCGCGAGCATCAAAAAGGCCGGCCGACCTCGACCAATTCAACCGCCTCGATCTTCGCCTGGACGCGCGGACTGAGGCATCGCGCAAAGCTAGATGGCAATGAGGAACTTGGCCGTTTCGCGGAGACGCTGGAGCGCGTTGTGGTGGAGACCATCGAGGCCGGCTTCATGACGAAAGATCTGGCGCTGCTGGTGGGCGATCGGCAGCCCTGGCTCTCGACCGAAGGCTTCCTCGACAAGGTGGATGAGAATTTGCAGAAGGTGCTGGCTTAGGCCGGCGTTCCAGGCGCAGCCCCGGCGCGCTCAAAACCTGTTGAACGCCGCGCTCTAAATTTGCTATGCGCGCGCCGGTGCGCTCTTGTGCGGCCCATGTTAAGCTTGCGCGCGGCAGGCGCGGGGAGGAAGACCGATGAATGGCGAAACAATCGATTTGAAGGCGCTGGTCCGCACGATCCCGGACTATCCGAAGGCCGGCATCATGTTCCGCGACATCACGACGCTGATCGGCCACGCCGATGGCTTCCGCGCCGCGATCCGCCGGCTCGCCGCGCCGTTCGAGAATGCGCGCATCGAAGCGGTCGCGGGCATTGAGGCGCGCGGTTTCATTTTGGGCGGCGCCGTGGCCGACCGGCTCGGCACAGGCTTCGTTCCGATCCGCAAGAAGGGCAAGCTGCCCTGGCGCGCGATCGGGCAGGACTATCAGCTCGAATATGGCACCGACATCATCGAGATGCACGAGGATGCCGTCCGCCCCGGCGAGCGCGTGCTGATCGTGGACGATTTGATCGCGACGGGCGGGACGGTGGAAGCCGCTGTGAAGCTGGTCCGCCGGCTAGGCGGCGAGGTGGCCGGCGCGGCGTTCGTGATCGATCTGCCGGAATTGGGCGGCGTCAGCCGGCTTGAGCGCGACTGCGGAATTCGCGCCCATACGCTGCTCGCTTTCGAGGGGCACTAAGCCTGGACGTCATCCCGTGCGCAGTGCGAGCCGCGAAGCGGTGCACTGCAGACACGGGATCGTAACACATGGCACCGCTTGAGTTTTTTGCGATCCCGGATACGGCCCTTTGGGCCGTTCCGGGACGACGCATGGCGCGGTTAACCCGTGCTCCAAGCGCGCGGCTGACGCATCCCTGCGATCTTGCAGGCCTGCCCCACATAACCATAGGGGAACAGTTCAAAAAATAATTCGCGCCCGGATTTCTCCTGGCCAGCCGCGCGGTCATCGAGAAAACGGAACACGAAGCGCGCATCCGCCGCAACGCCATGTTCCGCTAAGAAGCTGCGCATGAAGCGGATGACATCCCAATGGAGCGGCGTCAGCGTCACGCCCGCAGCCTGAGCGAATTCTGCCGCAACGTTCTCGTCCCAATCGTCCGGGTCCAGAAGAAAGCCGTGCTCATCGACGGCGATTTTCCGCCCGTGAATGGTCAGCTCGGAGATTACATCGGCGCGTGTTCTCATGCTCTGCCTCGTCCGGTCCAGGTCCACCGCCTAAATATTAGGCAGCTTCCACCTTTCCAAAGGCCAAGTCAACGCCGTCTTGCCTGCGCGTCCTATTATGCCGCGCCCCGGATGGGAAAGGGCGTGACATTCTCGCCCTGCTGGCGCACCGCTTGGGCAGGCGTTCGCATCACGCGCGATTTCGGCAGAATGAGCGAGGCTTCCGTGCCCATGCCGACCTTGCTGCGGAGATCGAAGCGCCCGCCATGCAGTTCGGCGAGGCCCGTGACAATGGGCAGGCCGAGACCCGTGCCGCTGTCGCGCATTTTCACTGCGAGGGACCCTTGCCCGAAAGCGCGCAAGACGGCCGGAATCTCTTCCTCAGGAATGCCGGGGCCATTGTCGCGTACCGACAATAGGGCTTCGCCGCCCGGCAATATGCCCGTCCGCACGGCGATGCTGCCGTGCTCCGGTGTGAACTTGATCGCGTTCGCCAGAAGGTTCAGGCAGATCTGTCTAAGCGCGCGCTCATCGGCCATGACGCGCGGCATGCCCGGATTGAAGGTGGCGGCAAGACGCAGACTCTTGCTCTGCGCATCGAGCCGCAACAGATGCACGCATTCGCGTGCGACCGCGCCGAAATCGACTGGCTTTTCGACGAGCTCATATTTGCCGGCCTCGATGCGTGACAGATCGAGGATCTCGTTGATGAGCTTCAGGAGATGATTGCCGGAATCGTGAATGTCCGCCGCATAGGATTTGTAATTGGCGTTTGCGATCGGGCCAAGCACCTCATCCTTGATCATTTCGGAGAAGCCGAGGATGGCGTTCAGCGGCGTGCGCAGCTCGTGGCTCATATTGGCCAGGAACTTCGATTTCGCGAGATTGGCAGCCTCGGCCTTGGCGCGCGCCTCGTCGGATGCCGCCTTCGCTTTCTCCAGTTCCTCGATGAGGCGGTCCTTCTCGGCGCGGTGTTCGAGCATGGAAAGGGCTGTGCGCTGCAAGTTCTTGACGAGAAAGACAAAGTAGAAATGAATTCCGGCGGCGACGATAGCCATAAGCCAGTAGAAGGCCTCGCCGGTCATCAAAAAACGAAGGGAAAGAGCAGCCGTCACCGGCACCGTTCCCGCATGAAGAATGGGCATCACGGAGGCCGCGAACAGCATGCGGATTGCGGTCACGACCATGAGCGCCGCAAACAGGAAGAAATATGCGGCCTGGCTTGCCTGCGGGAATTCCGTGAACGCGACCGCTGCCCAGGACACGCCATAAAGAAACTCGGCTGAAGCGAGTTTGCGCCGCCACTGATTGAGGTCCACCGTTTCGCGGGGCTGCTTGCGGAACTCACGGGAAAGCGCCAGCAGAATACCTTCCGCTATGAAAATGGTCGCAACCCAGAG
Source organism: uncultured Rhodomicrobium sp. (assembly GCA_964498645.1). Taxonomy (GTDB): domain Bacteria; phylum Pseudomonadota; class Alphaproteobacteria; order Rhizobiales; family Rhodomicrobiaceae; genus Rhodomicrobium. The sequence continues at coordinate 21,261 of CAZCIF010000013.1, forward strand.
GAGAAGCTGGCGCGGGTTGGCCCAATTCAGCATCGTGACGGCAATGACTATCGCAAGAATGGGTACGGTCAGCGCCGCAACCCTTTCATTGCGCACGAACATGAGGAGAAGATCGTAGGCGAAATCCCGGCCGGCAACGGCAGTGGACGCGCCCGCGCGGGCCGCCGTGCTCATTGCTCCGCTTGGGGCTGCTTGCCGCGCGAATCCGGCGCTCCAATTCCAAGAGCCAACGGTACCCATCCACTCGATATCCACTGTGCAAGGGGAAGCTCAGGCGTCTTATCCTTGCCCCTAAGCGCGCCCGCTGTAAGGATTACCCAAAAATGCTAACATCGGGTTGACGGGTTTACGCATTCTTAGCGGCGGGTACGGCTGATTTTATGTGTGGGGAGATTTGCTAGCCATGAAAATTTTGAGGCGGATTCAGCCGGTGTGCGTTCGGCCGTCATCGCGAGGCGGCTTTTGCCGCCGTGGCGATCCATCGCGCTATCGGAGACTTGGCCCTGGATTGCTTCGTTACGCTCGCAATGACGGCGGCTCCGTCACTGCCGCACCAAGCTGTGAGCGCCCATGAAGCTCACGATCATCGGATGCAGCGACGCATTCAGCTCCGGCGGCAGCTATCATAGCTGCTACCTCCTCGACACTTCAAAAGGCCGCTTGCTGCTCGATTGCGGGGCTAACTCGCCGCTTGCGCTGAAACGGGCGGGCATCGCGCTTTCGTCCATCGGCGCCGTCGTGATCAGCCATTGCCATGGCGATCACTTTGGCGGCCTGCCCTTTTTGTTCCTCGACAAGATGTTTATCGAGCGCGGGCCGGCACCTCTGGAGATCCTTGGCCCGCCCGGCATCGAAGCCCGGACCGCGGCACTTATCGAATGTCTTTATCCGGGCATCGCCGCCATGCCCCGCTCTTTCGATCTCGTTTATAGCGAGCTTAAACCCGGTGAAACAACGCCTTGGCGCGGACTTCCCATAACGGCCTATGAGGCCGATCATTTCTCCGGCTCGCCGTCGCTCGCGCTCTCATTCGCCGATGATGGGCGCCGTTTCAGCTTCTCCGGCGATAGCGGATGGTGCGAGGGCGTGATCGAGGCCGGACGCGGCGCCGATCTTTATTTGGCCGAATGCACAACCTTCAGCATAAAAACAAAGGTGCATCTCGACTATCTGACGCTTGCTGCCAAGTTCGGCGAAATCGGCGCTAAACGGTATCTGCTCACGCATATGAGCCCGGAGATGCTGGCCAATCTCGATAAGATCGATGCAGAAAAATGCATCGCCGCCGAGGATGGCCTCTCCATTGCGATTTGAACGCTTCAATGAAACAGCGGCGTATTATGAGATCAGCTACGACTACATCCACGGCGGCGCTGTAGGCTGGGAATTTGTAAATTACGACGCCATGCAGCGCGGCTGGCACGGTGTGCGCCGCCGGGATGCTTGGCCAGATGGCTACCTGCAAATGCCAAGGGGGCCCTGGCTCCTGCCTGAGTTTGCCGAGATTCCGCGCTTCCTAATCGACAAGAAACTCGGGCGTCCACCGCGCGATCTTGAAAGCGTCGACGGCGTCTTTCTCGTTTCGCCTGCAATGAAGGCGGTGCTTGAAGCAGTCGATCCAGATGCTTGCGAGTTTCGCCGTTGCGAAACCATGCTGACCTCAGGCGAGCCCGGACGGGAAACCTGGCTGTGCGCCATTACGCGCGCTTTCGTCGGCGCCATCGATGAGGCGGCGTCCGTGGAACTGACGATAAGGCGGGACCCGCCGGACTACTTGCCCAGCTATGGCATGAATTCATCCACGAAGCTGCAACTCATCCCGGAGGTCATCGGAAAGGCGCACCTCTTTCATATCGCCGAAATGGCGAGATACGTTTTCTGCGATCAGATCGTGAAAGACGCGTGCAAGGCCGCAGGACTGAAAGGCATTCTGTTCCGACGGATCGGTAAATCATAAGGTGCATATGTCGACTTATTGAATTCAGGCTAATGGGGAGGCTAAACTGGATATCCGTCATATTTTCTTTCAGACTATTGCTCAGCAGTACGCTCTTCTTCTTTAGACCCACGGCAGGAGTATCGGAGCCGAAACTGAGCGGTTATAAATTTTGGTTACGCGCGGTTTCATAGCAAAGGCTGAGCAAGTAATTCTCTATCTTCCCTTTATCGGGTGGCTGATGTAGTCTTATATTTCTAGAAAGCGGTTGTTTAAGAAACATTTTACCGGATGCGGCAATGCTCGACGCGATGGATATCAAAATCCTGACCATCCTTCAGGAGGACAGCACGCTTCCCGTCGCCGAGATCGGCAAGAAGGTCGGGCTTTCCACCACGCCGTGCTGGCGGCGCATCCAGAAACTCGAGCAGGACGGCGTCATCGAGCGCCGCGTGGCGCTCTTGAACCCCAAAGCCGTCAGCGCCGGCGTGACCGTGTTCGTGGCCATCACAACCAATCAGCACAATCCGGCATGGCTGGAACGCTTTCACAACGCGGTCAGCAGCTTTACCGAGATCGTCGAGGCCTATCGCATGAGCGGCCAGGTCGATTATCTCCTGCGCGTGGTTGTGCCCGATATCGCAAGCTACGACCGTTTCTACAAAGCGTTCATCGGCCAAATCGATCTCACCGATGTCAGCTCCAGCTTCGCAATGGAGCAGATCAAGTTCACCACCGCACTGCCTTTGACCTTTGCGGCAAGCGCCGCTGCCAAGCGCCCCCGCCAGGAGGCTTGACGGCCCCGCGAAACCGGCGTTCATCAGCATTATGACGCTCACGAATACACACTCCGCACGCCCCGAATGGCGGAACGCGCGCCGCATCGTGGTGAAGATCGGCTCCGCGCTTTTGACAGAGCGCGAGACCGGCACGCTGAAGCAGGTCTGGCTCGAAGCCATGGGCGACGATGTCGCGGAACTTAAGCGCGAAGGCCGCGATGTAATCCTCGTGTCGTCCGGCGCAATCGCGTTGGGGCGGCGGGCGCTCGGCCTTGAACCCGGCCCGCTCCGCCTGGAGGAAGCGCAGGCCGCCGCGTCCGTAGGCCAGATCAATCTTGCCCATGCCTATCAGACCGTTTTTCGCGAGCGCGGCCTGACCACGGCGCAAATCCTGGTCACGCCCGGCGACACCGAGGAGCGCCGGCGCTATCTCAATGCCCGTAGCACGATCGAGACGCTCTTGAAGCTCGGCGCAGTCCCAGTTGTCAATGAGAACGACACGGTGACAACCGCCGAAATCCGCTATGGCGACAATGACAGGCTCGCGGCCCGCGTCGCCACCATGATGACCGCCGATTGCCTTGTGCTTTTGTCCGACATCGACGGCCTTTACACCGCTCCGCCCGCGCAAAACCCGAATGCGACGCGGCTTGAGGCCGTGACCGCGATCACGCCCGAAATCGAGGCCATGGCCGGCGATGCAGGCACCGAGCTTTCGCGCGGCGGCATGATCACGAAGCTCGCCGCCGCCAAGATCGCCGTCGCGGCGGGCTCCCATATGGTCATCGCTTCGGGCAAGGGCCTGCATCCGCTCAGCGCCTTGAGTGAGGGCGCGCCCTGCACCTGGTTCCTGGCCTCGGCCAATCCCGTGACCGCGCGCAAGCGCTGGATCGCAGGCACGCTGGAGCCGAAAGGCGTGATCGTGATCGACGAAGGCGAGGA
>CAZCIF010000013.1:24927-32563 GCA_964498645.1 uncultured Rhodomicrobium sp.
GTTTGCTTCCCGGCGGAGTGAAAAGCGTGAGCGGACAGTTCGAGTGCGGCGAAGCCGTCATCATCCGCGACGAAGCCGGCCGCGAGATCGGCCGCGGTCTCATCGCCTATAGCGCCGGGGAAGCAGCTCAGATCGCCGGCCGCAATTCCGTGGAAATCGCCGCGGTGCTTGGCTATGCTGGCAGAACCGTGTTGATTCACCGGGACGATATGGCGCTGCTTCGCGACCTTGGCTGACGGCTTTTACCTGTGCGGCTGCTCAAATGACCCCTGCATCGATTGCCGATACAAAATTGGACCAGCGGCTTTTGAAACTGGATCTCCTTGCCATCGGGCGGGAGGCGCGGCTGGCGGCGCGGGCGCTCGCTCTTGCGCCAACGGAGCAAAAGGACCGGGCGCTGCGCGTTGCCGCTGCCACATTGCGGGCAAGGACCGGAGAAATCCTCAAAGCCAACAGCGCCGACCGGAACGCCGCCGAAGCAGCCGGGCGCCCCGCATCCTTTGTCGACCGCCTCACGCTGACGGAATCCCGCGTCGAGAGCATGGCGCGCGGGCTGGAGGAGATCGCCGCGCTGCCCGATCCGGTTGGCACGGTGATCGCCGCCTGGGAGCGGCCGAACGGGCTTAAGATCTCGCGGGTCCGTGTCCCGCTAGGCGTCATCGGCATGATCTATGAAAGCCGTCCGAATGTGACGGCGGATGCCGGGGGCCTCTGTCTCAAGTCGGGGAACGCAATCATCCTGCGGGGCGGATCGGAATGCCTCGGCAGCAACAGCGTCATTCATGGCTGCCTGGTGGAGGGCCTGCGGGCGGCCGGCTTTCCCGGAACGGCGATACAGCTCATCGCCACCACCGAACGCGACGCGGTCGGCTATATGCTGGAAGGGCTTGACGGCGCGATTGATGTGATCGTGCCGCGCGGCGGCAAGAGCCTCGTCGGGCGGGTGCAGAAAGAGGCGCGGGTTCCAGTCTTCGCGCATCTCGAAGGCATCTGCCACGTTTATGTGGACAAAGGGGCGGATCTCGAAAAAGCGCGCGCGATCGTGCTGAACTCCAAGCTGCGCCGCACGGGCGTTTGCGGAGCCGCCGAGACGCTGCTCGTGGACGAGGCGGCCGCAGGCCGGCTGTTGCAGCCGCTTGTGCGCGCGCTTCTCGATGCGGGCTGCGAGGTGCGCGGCGACGCGGCAGCCCGCGCATCCGGTCCCAACGTTGTCCCAGCCACCGAAGCCGACTGGCATACCGAGTATCTCGACGCGATTATTTCCGTGAAACTTGTGCCCGGCGTGCGCGCGGCGATGGAGCACATCGCAAAATACGGCTCTCAGCACACGGACTCGATTGTGACCGAGGATGCCGTCACAGCCGAGACCTTCCTTCGCGAGGTGGACAGCGCGATTGTGCTGCACAACGCGTCCACGCAATTCGCTGATGGCGGTGAGTTTGGAATGGGCGCCGAAATCGGCATCGCCACGGGCCGCTTCCATGCACGGGGGCCTATAGGCGTCGAGCAGCTCACCACCTTCAAATATGCCGTGCGCGGCAATGGCCAGACCCGGCCCGAATGATTGAAGGCGTCGCGGAACAGGACTTGCGGCCCCCGCTGGCGCTGGCGGGGATGCGAATCGGGCTACTTGGGGGATCGTTCAACCCGCCGCATGCGGCGCACAGGCTGATAAGCCTCACCGCGCTGAAGCGCCTCCAGCTGGACCGGGTATGGTGGATGGTGACGCCGGGGAATCCGCTCAAGGACCGGGGCGAGCTTGCGCCTCTAAGCGAGCGCATCCGGCTGGCGCGGCAGGCCGCACGGCATGCGCGAATCGAGGTCACGGCGTTCGAGGCGGGGATTAACACGGCTTACACAACGGCAGCGCTGCGCTTTCTGAGGCGGCGATTCCCGCAGGTGCATTTCGTCTGGCTGATGGGCGCCGACAATCTCGCCGGCTTTCACCGCTGGAACGAGTGGCACGCCATATTCGGCCTCATGCCCATTGCGGTGGTGGACCGGCCCAAATGGCGATACCGGGCGCTCGCTTCGCCCGCCGCCAGCGCTTTCAGCCGGTTTCGCATTCCAGAAGCCCAAGCGCCGGCACTTCCCGGCCTTGCGCCGCCCGCCTGGTGCTATCTCTCAGGACCGCTGTCGAAATTGTCGTCGACGGCGCTGCGCGCTTTGAGATCGCGGAGCAAGCATTAGGACTTCCTCCAATAAACTTGAGTCTGCTCTAACCAGCGTTGTCCGCCTTCGCGCCGTGGCCGCGTATCCCGCACATAGGGCAGAGCTTGTAGCCGCCCAAAGCCCGGATTGTATTTGACCGAAAGCCGGGCGGCTAACCGTCCTTTTCCCCAGCGAAGCTGGCTAAAGTGTCATGACTTTTGGCCAATCGCGGGCGACATCCCAGCGCGAGCCGCGCGTACAACGTTAGGGTGTGCATAAACGCATCGCTGCGATAAATTTCACAAATTTAGCACTTCACTTTTTCTAATTTGTTATTAATAATCGTACGATTACTGCCGAAAGGGTAAAAAATGAGGTGGTCTCGCTTGTTCGGACAGTTTTTCCGCTCTGATAGGTGGAGCGTCTGCCGTGGTTAGGCTGCCATGCGGATGGGCAGCGTTCTGAAGTAGGCTTCATCGGGCGTCTGGCCGTCAAGACTCGAATGCGGACGGCGATGATTGTAGAGATCGAGATACCGCCCGATCGACGCCCGCGCCTCCGGCACGCTGTCCTAGGCGTGCAGGTAGACCTCCTCGTATTTCACGCTGCGCCACAGCCGTTCGACGAAGACGTTGTCCCGCCAAGCACCCTTGCCGTCCATGCTGATCGCGATGCCGTTCTCGATGAGCACGCCAGTGAAGGCCGCGCCCGTGAACTGGCTGCCCTGGTCCGTGTTGAAGATCTCTGGTCTTCCATGCCGGGCCAAAGCGTCCTCCAACGTCTCGACGCAGAACGAAGCCTCCATCGTGACCGGCACGCGCCACGACAGCACGCGCCGCGAGAACCAGTCGAGCACAACGGCGAGATAGACCAGGGTGATTCAAAGAACCGCACCCTTCGTCAGGTGACATCAGAGCAATCCAGGGCCAAGTCTTTGATGCTGCAATGGATCGCCACGGCGGCCAAAGCCGTTTCGCGATGACGGCTGAACGCACGTTGGCCGGATTTGCCCTAGAACTGCTCTGCCGTCATCTCCATCATGACTTTGCTGCCGGCGGTCAGGCTTTGGAAGCGGCTGCCAGCCTCGGGCAGCATCTTTTGCATAAAGAAGTGCGCCGTCTTTATTTTGGCATCGTAATAATCCGCCATGCCGTTCCCGCCGGAAGCGATTTTCCGCTGCGCGGCCCGCGCGATTTTCAGCCACATCCAGCCCAGGCTCACGAGCGCGAAAATCCGCAAATAGTCCGCTGCCGCGCCCCCGGCTTCGTCGGGATTGGCGAATCCGTTTTGAGCGAGCCAGCCGGTCGCCCCCTGCAGCTTATTGAAGGCATCCGCAAGCGGCGCGGAAATACCGGCAAGAGAGGGATCGGATTTCGCTTCATCGAGTTCGGATTGCAGCGCCGCGAAGAACGCCCGGATGAGCCGGCCGCCATCCTGAGGCAGTTTGCGCCCAACGAGATCGAGGGCCTGGATCGCATTCGCGCCCTCGTAGAGCATGGAAATGCGCGCATCGCGGACAAACTGCTCCATGCCCCATTCGCGGATATAGCCGTGGCCGCCATACATCTGTTGCATCTTGATGGCGATTTCGACGCCCATATCGGTGTAATATGCTTTGATGACGGGCGTCAGCAGGGCGACGAAATCGCCTGCCTGCTGCCGGACGGCGGAATCGGGGTGATGCTTCGCGCGGTCGATCCCAAGCCCCACGAGCATAGCGAGAACCCGCGCCGCCTCGGTGAATGCCTTCGCCTCGAGCAAGTTCTTGCGAACGTCGGGATGCACAATGATGGGATCGGCTGGCTTATCCGGTGCTTTGGCGCCTGTAAGCGAGCGGCCCTGCAGCCTCTCTTTCGCATAGATGACAGCGTTCTGCCTTGCTACTTCCGCAATGCCAAGCCCTTGAATTCCGACAGCCAGCCGCGCCGCGTTCATCATCGTGAACATGGCGCGCATACCTTGGTTGGGCTCCGCTATCAGCCATCCCACGGCATCGTCGAAATTCATGACGCAGGTCGCGGAAGCCTTGATACCCATTTTATGCTCGATGGAACCGCAGGAGACGCCATTGCGCATTCCTGGCTCGCCCTCCCCATTTGGCAGGAATTTGGGCACAAGGAAAAGCGAGATGCCCTTGGTCCCTGCGGGCGCATCGGGAAGCTTTGCAAGGACAAGATGAACGATATTCCGGGTGAGATCGTGCTCGCCTGCGGTGATGAAAATCTTGGTGCCGGTAATCTTGAAAGTTCCATCGCCCGCAGGCACCGCGCGCGTCTTTATAAGGCCGAGGTCGGTGCCGCAATGAGACTCGGTCAGGCACATCGTCCCGGACCACTCGCCAGCCGCCATTTTTGGCAGATAGCGGTTCTTGAGCTCATCGCTCGCATGCGCCTCGATGGCTCCATAAGCGCCATTCGTCAGGCCGGGATAGGTTCCGAATGAGAGATTGGCCGAGCACAGAAATTCTTCGACCGCGAAGCCAACGGTGTGCGGCAGGCCCTGGCCGCCAAACTCGGGCGAGCAGCTCAAACCCGTCCAGCCAGCCGCGGCATATTTGTCATAGGCTTCCTTGAACCCGGCGGGCGTGCGCACGGCACCGTTCCCGTAGACGCAGCCCTCGGCATCGCCCTGCTGATTGAGCGGCTGCAGGACGGTCTCGCAGAACTTCGCCGCCTCTCCCAAAACGCTGGCGATAAGGTCCGGCGTCGCATCCTCATAGCCAGGAAGCCGCGAAAGCTCTCTCGCGTCGAGAACGTCATTCAATATGAATCTGTACTCGCCCGCCGGCGCCTTATAGCTTGGCATTGGTTCCTCCCTTTCGAGAACGCTTAAGCGGGGGGAACGAATCAAAGAGCAGCTTGTTGTGTGGAAGTTGAAATATTCCTTCAACGGAATTTTAGGCACAACCAAAGTGAGGGGTTTGTATCATGTCTCCTTCTTCGATGCGCGGCGTAATAAACAATCCGGCTAATGGCTTGACAGGATAGAAAAAATTTTAATAAAATAAAAAAACATCCTATACATACAAAACATCAAAAGATGAGTTCGTAATGCTTGGTATTGTATACAATAAACAAGCATTACCAAAACGGGGATTAGTAATGCAAGCTCTACAGAAAATAGAGGCTCTTTTTGCCGTTGAGGACATGTGCCGCGAAAAGCCTCTCAACCGGACAAAATTCAACATCTCTACAGAGAAAAAAATCGAAAGGCTTTGGCACGAGTCCGAGCAGCACGGCTGGAGTTTCAGCTACTTCACAACCGTCGTCCTGGAAGTTCTTACTATCCTGCATCACCGGGACAGTCTTCAACGGATCGATCACGCGCCGAAGCCGCTTGGCCGTGGAAAGAGCGTCCTTAGCTGACGCTCCGGCGATTTAGCCTCCTTTAATCTTGCTTCCCAATTGGTCAATCCGCATGTGCCGCTTGACGCGCGGCACGGCCCTTCCCTTATTACACGCCGTGGTGATTTGGCCGGCCGGCTTGCAGCCACGTAAAACAACTCGCTAAAAGGCCGAGGCTCGGCGGCCCCGGCACGCGACAGGCGGCCGGACTGACTCGGTCCCGCAAGGAGGCTGGCCGCGCACGTGAATGAATAGGTTACTTATTCCTGGCCGGGATGCCGGGGCGGTACCCTCGCACTCCCGGATATTTCGCAGCGGCGAGGCTTTGCCGCTCGATTGCGGGCGTCATCTCGCATCTTTCGAGATCGCCTATCAAACCTATGGAACGTTAAACGCCGCGCGGTCGAACGCCGTTCTCGTTTGCCACGCCCTCACCGGCGATCAGCATGTTGCGAGCCGGCATCCCGTCACGGGTAAGCCCGGCTGGTGGGAGACGATCGTGGGTCCCGGAAAACCGGTCGATACAGACCGCTATTTTGTGATCTGCTCGAATGTGCTGGGCGGTTGCATGGGATCGACGGGCCCGGCTTCCATCGATCCGGCCACCGGCAAGCCCTACGGTCTCGATTTTCCCGTCATCACCATCGACGACATGGTGCGCGCGCAGGCCCGTCTCATCGATCATCTCGGCATCGCGGACTTATTCTGCGTGATCGGCGGCTCCATGGGCGGGATGCAGGTGCTCGAATGGTGCGCGAGCTTCGGCGACCGCGTATTTTCAGCCGTGCCTGTTGCGGCAGCGCCACGGCATTCCTCGCAGAATATCGCGTTCCACGAGGTGGGCCGGCAAGCGGTAATGGCCGATCCCGAATGGTGTGGCGGGCGCTATTTGGAGGAGGGCACCAACCCATCGAAAGGCCTCGCGGTTGCCCGCATGGCGGCGCACATCACTTATCTTTCGGATGAGGCGCTCCACCGGAAATTCGGCCGCAACCTTCAAAACCGCGACAAGATCACCTTCGGCTTCGATGCCGATTTTCAGGTTGAGAGCTATTTACGGTATCAGGGCATCAGCTTCGTCGACCGCTTCGATGCAAACAGCTACCTCTACATTACCCGGGCGATGGATTATTTCGATCTGGCCGCGGACTGCGGCGGCGTGCTGGCCAACGCATTTACAGGCACGAAGACGCGGTTCTGCGTGGTCTCGTTTACGAGCGATTGGCTTTATCCCACGCGGGAGAGCCGCGCCATCGTCCAGGCGCTAAATGCGGTGGCGGCGAATGTGAGCTTCGTCGAGATCGAAAGCGACAAGGGCCACGACGCGTTTTTGCTGCATGAGCCGGAGCTATTCGACACCATTCGCGGCTTCCTTGGCTCAGCGGCGGAGCGGCGCGGCCTGCCTGCGGCACCGGATGGAGGCGCCGAATGACCACCTTCGAGGAGCGCGCCGCGCTAAAAGCCGCCCAATATGCCTATCCGCGTATCGATCTGCTCTTGATCGCCGGCATGGTCAAGCCGTGCGCCCGCGTGCTCGATGTCGGCTGCGGTACGGGCGAGCTTTTGAAACTACTCGAAGAAAAGAAGCAGGTGGATGGGCGCGGCATCGAACTGAGCCAATCGGGCGTGAATTTCTGCGTGGCGAAGGGCCTTTCCGTCATCCAGGGCGATGCAGACCACGATCTCGTCAACTATCCCGATCAGGCTTTCGATTATGCGATCCTGAGCCGGACGTTGCAGGCGACGCGCAGGCCGAAGGAGGTGCTGGAGGAACTGCTCCGCATCGCGCGCCATGTGATCGTGTCGTTTCCAAATTTCGGGCATTGGAAAATCCGGCTGCAGATCCTGACGAACGGCCGGATGCCGGTGACTTGGAACCTGCCCGAGGCGTGGTATGAAACGCCGAACATCCATTTCTGCACGATCCGGGATTTCCGCGCGCTGTGCGGGCTGGTGGGCGCGCGCGTGGAGCGTTCATTTGCACTATCGCCTAACGGCCATCCGCTTGGCACCAAGGTGCCGCCTACGCTCCATAACCTCATCGCGCAGCAGGCGGTGTTTCTGCTGACGCGCTCTAACAGGCTGCCGAAACAGCATGCGGCCCATGGCTCGACGGGCTCACCATGAGGACGGACTCATCC
>CAZCIF010000013.1:32616-32920 GCA_964498645.1 uncultured Rhodomicrobium sp.
GGATGAGGCAGCTAGACGCCATGTCCCTCATGGTTCGAGATGGCCTTCGGCCTCCCCATGAGGCACGGCCTCATCCTTGTCGAAGGATGGAGCAAAATTTCTAGCTTTTCAGTGGCGCGCTAAGTGAAAGGGAGCCGCTGCCGCTAACCGAAGGCTCCGCCGCTCATAACTGGGGCCATGGCTATAACCGCAGCTTCCACCTCGCGCATGCGCCCCTTCGTGCCGTGACCACCAGGAACCAGCGTCTGCCAGCACTTCTGATACGGGAATGAGCTATTTAAAAGGGCCTAAACGCAGCTCAGAG
>CAZCIF010000014.1:0-3053 GCA_964498645.1 uncultured Rhodomicrobium sp.
GAAAGCCGGCGCCAAGCGTTACGCTTCTATGATGTGAACAGCGTGAATGCGCTCATTCTCGAAGCGCTTGGGCTTTAATGCCAAATAACACTCACCCGCGCGGTGTCATTTCCGCGAAAGAGCGTGTGAAAAAATTCCCATGCGTTGTCTCCCGGTATGATTCGCTCTCCCCGGCACGAATCGGCAGCGAGGACGGCGATGACGGATAAAATTGGCAAGGCGCGGATTATCGAGGCGGACCGGTTGCTTCGTGCCGCTCGCAATGGTGAACTTTCGTTGAAATGCTTTAGGTGAACCCGCTTTCCATGCTATGGCGGCTTATTCAAGATTTAAGTTAATTTTTTCAAATCCACATAGAATTTTTTAGACAATTTTTTGGTTGCATGCCTGGAGGAATTTCGCTTTCAAAGAGAAACTCCCGGAGGGAAAGGCATCCCCTTATCCAGAGCGGGCTCTGGTTAAGGTTGACGCCGGCGCATGGCATTCGTCATACAATACTGTCAAGCTGCCGGAGCCAGCCGCAAGTCACGCTGAAGGTTGCAATCAAGAAAGGATCTCCTATGCGCGAAGCGAAGGAAGACCCCGGCCTTGCCGAAGTTAAAGCGGTTCTCCAGAGGCTGCAGCGAATCGATCCGGCTGCCGGGGAAGACATCGATCAAACCAATCTGAGCCAGGACGGCCGGGTTCGGGAAAGAACCCGCCCGCCCCGCACGCAGCCTCCGGCGGATATCAGCGTTTTTGATCGCAAGCATGCCGCAATCACGAATCCGAACCAGGAACCGAAGAGGCGCGTTTCCGTCCATTTAGCCGGTGCAGGCGTGGCCGTCGCCGCCGCCGTGATCCTGTCCGCAGCCGGCCTCATATATCTGCGCACCGATTCGAAAACAGGTGCGCGCCAGGCAAAACCTGCCGCGCAGGAGCAGAAGCAAGACGAAAGCGCGCTGCTTACCGAGGCGCGCCGGTTGTTGAGCGAAGGCAAGGTCACGCTCGCACAGGACCGTTTGCTTCGCGGGGGGCCGGAGAGCCACGCCGACGTGGCGTTCGTGCTCGCTCAATCCTATGACCCTAACTATTTGCAGTCCCTGCCAAAGGCCGGCAGCGTTCCTAACCGGTCCGAGGCGGAGCGCTGGTACAAAAAATGGTACGAACTCGCTAGGCAGAGCGGCCTCGAAATGGACAGCAACCGGCTTCAACGCATTATCAACGCGATGCATTAGGTCTACTAATCTTTCTTCATATTGAACAAAAGGATTGCGGTGTTTTAGAAACACAAGGCGCGCTGGTTCCGGCCGGCCCTAAAGGCTAATTCCGGTGAGGCAGTGCCGAAAAATCTGGGGAGTGGCGGTTCAAATGCGTCTGTCGATCGTAATCATGGGACTTCTCACCGCGCTGGCGCACCCCGCTCTCGCGCAGATAGCCTTGCCTCCGGCGAGGCCGGTGATCAGTATCGTCACGGTTCTGTCGGACGGGCTCTCGGAACCGTCGAGCGCCGCCTCACAAATCCTGAGCGAGATTTCCGTCACCCTCGATAAAGAGAGCGGGGTGCGCGTCCTCCCGGTCAATGGCTATGGCGGCCCAACGAATGCGCGCGATCTCTTGCAGCTCCGCGGCGCTGACCTAGCGGTCATCAACAACGATGTTCTTGCGTACCTGGACCTCGCCAAGGCGCTTCCCGAAGCCCGCAGAAAGGTGCGGCTAGTGGCCCCTCTTTTCAATCAAGGCGTGTTCCTGTTCGCGCGTCAGCCCATTAAATCGATCGGCGATCTTCGCGGCCAGAAGATTGGGGTTGCAGCCAGCCGGCCATCCCGTGGTATTACGGCGAGGACGGTGTTTGGCTTGCTAAAGCTAGACGCTAAAATCGTTGAGATAAAAGATAGCGAGCTTGCAAACAAAGCTTCGGGAGATCTCAACGCCGTACTTGTCTTTGAGAGGGACTTGGGCAGCCTTCAAGCTTGGGGCGTTACTCCTGCTTCCCATCACCTCTTACCCATCCCCGTCACGAGCCTGCTCACCCCGGTTTACCTTCCGAAAAAACTCGGCAAAAACGCAATAGCTGGGTTCAGCGTAGCCGGGGTGCCCGAAACGATTCAAGTTACGGCGGTCTTGGCCGCATTCGATTGGAATCCAAAGCAAGCCCGGTATCCCGAGGTCACAAAATTCGTCGAAAAATTCTTCGCGCTTTTGCCGCGGATCCGCGAGCGATACCCCCATTCGCCTTTCAGCCGGACCGACGTCCGGGTGAAAGTGCCGGGCTGGACGCATTTCGAGCCTGCGGCAGCGCTGGCTGCGGCTGCCCCGCCTGTGACTATTAAAGAAGACAGTACAAGCCTTGCTGCACAGGCCGTCGAATCGCCCCCTTCCGGGGATGTTTTGAAGGTGCTGGCCGTAGCTCGCCCGCCTCTCACCAATTCGCAGGACAAGGATGGGGGCGTCGCTTTGAAAATCCTAGCCGGCGCACTGCGCGCCGCTGGCCTGCCCGTATCCATACAATGGGCCGGCAGCGAGAGGGCACTGCTGGACGGTATCGTTACAAAAAAAACAGCGGATGCCGGATTCTTCTGGCAGACGCCGCATTGCGATGCTCCCAGCAATCAATCGGCGAACGAAGCCGAGCTGTGCGACCGCGCGGTTTTGAGTGAACCCTTAATGCAAGCCGTCATCTCAGTTTTTACGCGCCTCGATATGTCTCTCGAACCGGGCGGCCCCGATGCTGGCCAAACCCGCACGATTTGCGTTCCCGAAAACCAGCCGGTACCGCAACAGGCGGTAGCGGAAATTCCCTGGATCAAAGGGGCGAGCGTCAAGATTCTCCGGCCCAAGTCCTTGATCGATTGTCTTGCCGCGGTCGAACGGCATGAGGCGGACGCATTGATCGCAATCGAGCCGGAAGCACGGTTCGTGATCGAAAGGCTGAAGCTTTCACAGTCTTTTCAAATTTCGCAACGGGCCGCCGTCACAACCGGACTTCATGCCGTGGTAGCCAAAGACAATCCGCGGCAAGCCGAAATCATCCAAGGCATCAATGACGCGCTGCTGAAATTCAGGGCCGGCGG
>CAZCIF010000014.1:3063-12199 GCA_964498645.1 uncultured Rhodomicrobium sp.
TACGCGGCGGTGATGGCGTCGCATTTTGCCGATCTTACGGGATCGCAAGTCAAGCAGCCCTGACAGGCCGTGGAAAACAGCGCCGGCCCCTGTGCCCATGGACGGCAGGCTTCTTCATGAGGCTCAGCCGCCGGCATTGCCCGGCCTCGTCCTGAGCCTGTCGAAGGATGGAGCCAAAATTTCCAGTTCTTCAGCAGTCTGTTAGTCTTTAGCGCCGGTATCCAGCCGCGCCAGCGTTTGCGCCGCGAGCCGGCGCGTGATGAGCACCGCTTTGCCGAGACGGTCAGCCGAGAATTGCCGTGCCAGCCGCCGCACTTCGGCCAATAGGCCGGTCGCGGCGCCAGCTTCTGCGGCGCCGCCGGGCCGGTTTCCGGGAGGGGCGGCAAGAAAGCACATTCCCTGAAAATGCGGCTTCGCTGCCGACTCAAGCCGGGCGCGTAATCTCCTGAAGTCCTCCTGATTTGTGATCAAATCGCAATGGGTGACAACAAGCAAACCGCGCGACCGGATCTTTTGTGGCAAGCCAAGCCAAGCGGCACGTTCCGTCTCGCGCCAGGCTTGCGTTGCAACCGTGGCCCAGATTGCCGCGCTGGCGCCGTGCTGCAACACCGCTGAGAGCGCGGTGGGAAGCAGCGGATTTGCGCTGCCCGGAAAGTCCAAAATCTCAACCTGGCGCAGAGTCTTATCCGGCAGGCCCACTTCAAGGCGAATTATGGTTTCGGGCGGAGTATCCTTTCCGGCTGAAAGGGCGAACCTTTTTCCGTTGGCGTGAAGAGCGGCCGCAAACGGAACCGGCGCATAGTGGAGAAGCGTGGGCAGCCTTGTATTTGCAACGGGCAAGGCGGGCAATGTCATGTGACCGGCGAGAAGATTGGCCAATGACGACTTTCCCGAGTTCGTTTCTCCCAATATCGCCAGGCGAAGGGGCCGGTTTGCTGCCATTGAGATGCGCCGACGCGCGCGGCTCACTGTTTGAAGGCCAGGATAAGCAGCCGCGGCCCGCTGCAATATATCCTGCGCGGTGCCAAGGCTGTGCGTGAGGGATTGCAGTTCTGCCTCGTATTCCATGCGCACCATCTCCATGACCGGCCTCGACGTGTCCGCCCGGCATCATTACGAAGAAAGCGCAAATTTTAGCTTTATGGAAGCTGGATATCCCGGCTACGATTGGATAGGTTGACCCGTCTCTCCTGCCATGAGCGCGGCTGCGATGGATAGTGCAATGGTGCCGTTTTCCGTTTCTTTATAATCCTTCGAGAGATGTCCAACTTCTTCCGATTTTTGTCCTTGAAGCGAAGACCGGCTGCTGAACCTGTGGTTTCGCAGACCGCGAGACTTACGCCCTCGCCAACGGCTAGCACGCTGCTCAAAGACGTGCTTGGCGGAGAATCACCTTCCCATCACGCTGCGCAATCCAGTGCAAAAAAGGCCGCAGCATCGCCTTTGTCACAACGCCTGGGCGTTGGGGCAAGGCTGGCCGATACAAAAATCAAAATCATGGAAGCGGCGTCAAAGCTCACGGAGCTTGCGGACGCGGAGACCGCCCAAGTCATCAAGACTCTTATCGAGGGCTTTGAAAGGCGCGTGTGCACCATTGCTTTCGCTGGTCAGGTAAAGGCCGGCAAAAGCTCTCTCATCAACGTTCTTGTTGAGCAGCCGGACCTCTTGCCCTCCGACATCAATCCCTGGACGACGGTTATTACGAAATTGCATTTCGGAGTGCCCGGAAAGCCGCAATCCGGTGCGTCGTTTACATTTTTTAACCGGGACGAGTGGCAGCTTCTTTCGATCGGAGGCCGGACGCGTGAGCTTACGGAGCGCTTATTTCCAGATTTCGACTGGAAGACACTCCGTAGCCATGTCGAGGAGATGCAGGAGAAGGCTAGGCGGAAACTCGGCCCGCGCTTCGAGGATTTGCTTGGAACGGAGCACGCTTATCCCGAAATCACGCCTGGCCTCTTGAACCGCTATGTGGGCGCGGGCCATCCCGATGCGGAAAGCTCCCCCGAAGGAGCTGAGGGTGAATATTCCGACATCACCAAGGTAGCCAATGTCTTTTTGGACCTCGGCGCATTCAGTTTCCCAACAATTTTAATCGATACGCCGGGCGTTAACGATCCGTTCCTGGTACGCGACGAGATCACGAGGCAGAATCTCGAAGCGGCAGATATTTGCGTGATCGTTCTGACCGCAAGGCAGCCGCTATCGACGGCTGACCTCGGCCTCCTCCGCATGCTGAGGGGGTTAAAAAAGGATCGTCTTATCCTTTTTATCAACAAGATCGACGAGATAAGCGGCGGCGAGGACGTTTTGCGCGAGGTTTCTCAGCGCGTCACGGCTATTTTGAAAAAGGAATTTCCGGCTGCCCATATCCCGATCGTATTCGGCTGCGCCATTTGGGCACGCAAAGCTTTGTCGTCTAGCGCCTTTGGGCGGCACAAACCCGCAGTGCCGGGAGAGAATACAGACGAAGGCGCTAAAGCCCCGGACTGGCCAAGCCACGAGGAAATTATAGATACGGTAACGGCGGAGACGTTCTTCCTGAAGTCCGGTCTATCTTCATTGGCGGTCGCGATATCCGAGATGATGCGGGCCGGACCGATTGCCGATGCGGTCGGTGCGACCGCAACCCTGCTCGGAACGGTTTGCCGCAATCTGATTTTCTGGCTCGAAACAGAGATCGCAATTCTCGGTAAGGTCCCGGCCAGCCTCGAGACCGCAAAGAGCGAGCTATCGGCGATTGTGGCACTGCGTGCGGCGCTTGCGGCAGAATTTGATGCATTCTCCGGACGGCTGGCTGCAATTTACGCAGAGAAGGTGAGCGGACTTCATCAAAGTTTGGCCCAGGCGCTCCAGGATGCGATGCCCGACATGCTGGCGGCCCTTCCAGATGAGGCGATCGCCACCCAAGCAAGCCAGATCGATGCGAAGTTACGGATCAAACTCGAAAGCGTTTTTCTTGCCGCTGTTGAGGATGCCGGCAGTCTTATCGTGGGAGAGCAGCAACGGCTCGGAACGGAACTCACGAAACTGTTAGAGTCAAGCAGCCTCGAAGCAAAGCCCGCGATTATCGTTGGCCAACCGCTTGCGGCATCGCCCTCGCTTGCTGCGCTAAGTGAACCAGCGGCACTGGGTCTTGCTGCAAGCTTCAGAGAATTCTCCGCAGGGGTGATGCCCCCGGAAGATCAAGGCGCCTATCTTTCAAGAATAATCCTTGCCGATTTTGAGCCAATCATAGAAAAACTCGCCCGTGAAGCCGCAAGAGTTTTTCGAGAAAGCTCGATGAACCTTATTCATCAAGTGAGAGTGCTCACGCTTAGCCCCATGGACGTCGCGATCCATCGGATTTCAGCACAAATTCATGAAGCCGAAGCGCCGCAAACGGATGGCGCTTCCATTCCACATTCCGTGGAACGGAACATACAATCCCTCCGCGAAACGGTCTCAAACCTGAACCATATCCTGGCAGCGGGGCAGCCAGCCGTTCCTGTGCAACACAGCGTCAATCGAATGCAATAAAAGCTTGATCTTCTGAGGGGAGTTCATGCCGGGAAATGCGATCAATTCATCGCAGAAAGATATTTTCGCGATGCTTGACCTTTACGGGATTGAAGCCTGCGGCTTATCGGGGCTAAACAGAGGGAAGGCCGCTAGGAGGCGAAACAGGATGCGGATAGCAAGGCTTCGTAATGGCGTGCGCTGGCTGTTTGCGGTCATCGCGCTTTCGATGGGCGTTCCTGGTTACCAGGCGGCGGCCGCCGCGCAAAGCTGCGGCACGGACTACATTGTTAAAGAGGGGGAGTCGCTCGCGGACATCGCGGCCCGGGTCTATGGCAGTTCGTCTCAATGGACCTTGATCTTCTATGCGAATCAGGACCGGATGGGTGCCAATGCCTCGATGCTCGTGCCGGGATTGAGCATCCGCATTCCTTGCGCCGGCGGCCAGCAATCCGCACCGGCTGCGGCGCCTGACACAGCGCCGCCCACGGAGCCTGCGGACCCGGATGCAGCCGATACCAGCAGCGCTATCGAACTGTCCCCGGTGGTCAAACGGATCGAATTTCTCACCGCCGATGGCTATACGCCCTTCACCGACCGCTCATTGCCGAATGGCGGTATGATCACCCACATCATCAGCGCCGCGATGGACCAGATCAAGCAGCAGTCCCAGGGCAGCTTTGGCTATAATGTATCCTGGGTCAATGATTGGGCGGCCCATCTTAACCCGCTTCTCATCACCCGCGCCTTCGATGCGGGCTTTCCCTGGCTGAAACCGGATTGCAGCCGCCCTGCGGACCTCTCGCAAGATGCCAGATACCGCTGCCAGAAGTTCTTTTTCTCCGATCCGCTGTACGAGGTCTTCACCGCGCTGTTCGTGAAATCGGACTCTCCCATCACTTTCACAAAGGACGAGGAGATCGTTGGCAAGACGCTCTGCCAGCCCGCCGGCTATTCCACATATGAGCTCGACAAGGGCGGCCGGAACTGGGTGAAGGATAACAAGATCGTCCTGCTCAGGCCGCCGGCCATCGAGGAATGTTTCAGGCTGCTCGATAGCGGCTCGGTCAACGCCGTCGTCACCGCCGATCTGACGGGGAAATCCGCGGCCGCCGCCTTGGGGCTTGGCGAAAAGGTGAAGGCCTTGTCCCGGCCGGTTGCCATTGGCACGCTGCACCTCATCGTGCCGAAGACCCATCCGCATGCGAGCACGATGCTCTATTACATCAACACCGCCGTCGCCAAGCTCAGGGAGAGCGGAGAGTATGACAGAATTGTCGACCGTCATCTGTCACGCTTCTGGAATGCTCAGGACCGGAAATAGCCACACCAAACTACTCTAAGAAAGCTATAGGGAGCGAGAATTCAGTTACGCGGATTCTAGCCGCCAGCAGATAGGATCTGGGAGTCGAATCATGCCGTTGCGTCCACTGGCTGTTATTGCTGTATTAGTAAGCCAGTTCATCGCGGCAAACGTCTTCGCAGACGACGTGCTGCTTCGTATTACGCTTCAGAAGCCAATAAGCAGCCCCATCGGTCAGAACTTGCTTGAATTCAAGCAGGAGGTCGAGGAGAAGACCAAAGGTAGTATTAAAGTCAAGGTTTACGATAAGGCCGAATTCTGTTTCGACTATCAAGTCCCTCAGATGGTCGGAAGCGGCGCCATCGAGATGGGCGTGGTGCCGCTGGCTCAATATGCAGAGGAGATCCCGTCCGCCGGCCTATTCATGCAGCCGTTCCTCTTCAACTTCGATGCAATAGTACGTGCGGCCACCTCACGGAAGAGTGAAGTCCGCACATCAATCGACAGCGAGATTGAGGCGAAGGCGGAAGTGCGCGTTCTTTGGTGGCAGCCTTACGGGCCGACTTTCATCCTGGGCAAAGGGAGTCTCGCCAATCCACGCGCCATCGCAAAACGCAAGATTCGTGTATTCGACGAGCTTTCCGCAGAATTTGTCCGTTTATGCGGCGGGACGCCCCACGTCGTATCGGATACCAATCAGGCCAAAGCTTTCGATTTGAATGTTGTGGACTCAAGTGTCGCGAGTATCGGCAGTCTCAAGGATGATGAGCTATGGAAGAGAGTGGATACCATTACCAATATTCATCATTCAGAGAACATATTCCTTGTCGTCGTGAACAAGAATATCTTTGATAGGCTGCAACCTGAACAACAGCGAGCACTTATCGCGGTCGCAGTAAAAGTGGAAGACAGCATTTGGAGTAAATTTCAAGAGATCGCAGCCGAAAATTATGCCTTTGCAGCCTCGAAAGGTATCAAAATTCACCAGTTGACGCCGGACGACACGATTGCCTGGCGCATTTGTAGCTCTTCAATTCTCGAATCTTCTATAGAGCGCGCCGGCGCCCTTGGCGCAAGACTCTTCGCGGCCTATCGAAGGTTACGAACCGATCCGTGTTGCAGCAAGCAAGCAACCGAAAGGACGGATAATGGCAAATAACAATGGCGGGGCCGGCGCAGCCCTCGTTGGCCGATGAATTTACAGATTTGAGACGCCGGTAAAAAAGTAGACACCAAGGCCGATCGTGAAAACGAGATCGCCGTAGAGGCTATGCTCCAGCGTTACCGCCCAGAAGGAGCGTGTCCGGTAAAACCTGTAGGCAAAGATCAGGCCGCCAGCGAAGCTGATGGCGACCGCCTCCCAATGAAAAGGCGTATGGCGGTATGCGAACAGGGTGGCGTGGGTGAAGGCGAAAAGCGCGGCGTTGCAAACGATGGCCGCGCTTTGATACGGACCGAAAAGCGGCGCATAGCGATGGAAATAAAATATGCGGAAAAATATCTCCTGCGTCGTTACCGAGATCGCGGGATAGAGGATCATAACGCGCAGCCACAAGTCCGGTGCCCGGTTGGGAAATGACAAAAAGTATTGCGGAAAGACATTGGCAGCGTAAGCCGTCAGAGCGCCGCCGCAAACAATAAAAAGGGCTAGGATCTTAATGATATCGAGAATACTCGGAAGCCGAAAAAGCGTCCAAAACCAATTATAATTTCTTTCGAGCAATAGAAGAATGACAAGGCCGCCAAGTGCCCATGGGAGCAGCTCGAACAAAGGAACACGGTCCTCATAAACAAAGCGGTACACCGCAACCGGCGCGAGGACATAAAGTAACGTCATTTCGGTAACGAGCCGCGCCCTGCGCAATGGCGACATACGGTGTCCTTCCTGGGCCAGTGGTTCCTGCGCAGGTGATTGCCGATTAAGCGGCGAGAATCAAGAAGCAGCGCGGGCTCGCCGGCGAAAGGTGCACGAGTGAACAGAACGTTGTGTACAGTCCGTGGAAAAGTCGCCGGCGGGTGCCGGAATAAGCTTCATAAGGCTGTCATTAAGAATTCTACTGTGGCACATAAGGGCAGCCTTGAGCTAAACGGCTGCCTATGAACATCTCACTACGACTTTTAAGATATGTTACGGCCGCCGCGGATTGTGCGAACGTCACGGAAGCCGCCCGCCGCCTGCAAGTTTCGCAGCCCTCCGTTTCTGCGGCGATTGCGGAGCTTGAGCAAATGCTTGGCGTCACGATCTTCGTGCGCCATCACGCCAAAGGCGTCACGCTGACCCCGGCCGGCCAGCGGCTGATTAGTGAGGCAAGGCTGCTTTTGAAGCATGCCGAGGAATTCTCGAAAGCCGCCGAAGCGTTAAGCGACACGGAGCGGGGCGAGATAGCTGTCGGCTGTTTCCCAACGCTCGCGGCGCGCTATATGCCCTCGTTGATGCTCGAATTTTCCGAGCGTCATCCGATGATCACTTTGCACCTTGAGGAAGGCGATCAAGAGCAGCTCATGCGTGATCTGGCCCAGGGACGGATCGAGATGGCTGTTTCTTATATCTATGGCGTGCCTGCCGGCTTCGACACGGCGCCGCTTCTGTCGCTTGCTCCAGTTGTATCACTGCCAGCCAATCATCGTCTTGCCCGCGCAAGCGATGTGAGCCTTACCGAGCTCGAGAACGATCCGCTCATTCTTTATGATGGTGCACTCACCCGCGACTACATCATCTCCTTATTCGAGGCGCTCGGCATCCAGCCGAACATTGCGCTGAGGCTGAGGTCGTTCGAACTGATCCGCGGCTTGGTCGCACGCGGCCACGGTTACGCCATTCATACGGTCGTTCCGCTAACTTCGACAACTTATGACGGCGGCCACGTGGTGATGAAGCCTCTGCGCGACAAACTCCCGCCGGCGCAGATGGTGAGCGTCACACCAGGATCGCATCTTGTACGCCCGGCCGTGAAGATATTCGCGGAGTTCTTGCAAACAGCGCTTCAGCGCGCCCATTTCAACGACGACAAGCCTGCGTCCGCAGCATCTTCCGCAGCCTGATCCTTATCTCTTTCTATGCACTGGCGATTGTCAGAGCATACGCGCGTGCCCTTTCCGCAACCGCCTGCATGGTGCCTCGCAGTTTGACATTTATGCAATGTTACATCATTACATCGTGAATCCATGCTTCGGGGTTCGCGGATGAGTATTCTTACGCTCCTTATTCAACCTTTTGCCGCGCTAATTGCTGGTGCGTTTGGCTTTCTTCTAGTTTTGGAAGGCCAGGCGCGCGCCGCTCCCCGCGTGGTCGCGACGATCAAGCCCGTTCATTCCCTAGCCACCGCCATCCTTGATGGCGTCGCCGAGCCAAAGCTCCTGCTCAAAGGTGCCGCGTCTCCCCATTCCTATGCGCTCAAGCCTTCTGACGCGGAGGCGCTGAGCAAGGCGGATGCGATCATCCTGGTCTCCGGGAATCTCGAAGTGTTTCTCGGCAAGGCCATAAAAACACTTCCAGCGAAAGCGCGGGTGATCGATCTTGAGGAGACGCCCGGACTCAATATTTTGCCGGTTCGCCAAGACGCTCGTCTCATTCAAGATGAGGAAGGCGAGGACCGCGAAGAGCATGGTGGTCGCAACGATGGGCTGAAGGACGTGCACTTTTGGCTCGATCCGGTGAACGCCATGGCGATTGCAGACCGCCTTGCCGCCGAATTCTCCGCCATGGACCCGGCTCATGCGGCACAGTACGGGGCTAACGCCAAAAAGCTCAAGGCGAAGCTCGCGGCGCTCGATGAGGAGCTGAGGGCCAAACTTGCGGGCCTCACCCGCAGGCCGTTCATCGTGTTCCACGACGTTACACAATATTTCGAAAAGCGTTACGGGCTCAACAGTCTCGGAGCTATCACGCTAAGTCCGGAACGCGTTCCTGGTGCCAAGCGGCTCGAAACGGTGCGAGCCAGGATCAAGGAGACGCAAGCGATTTGCGTATTTTCCGAGCCGCAATTTCCGCCCAAGCTCGTGCAAATGCTGACGATGGGCACGAAGGCGAAGCAGGGCGTCCTGGATGAGATCGGCACCGCAATTCCGGCTGGAGCCGGGCAATATTTCGCGCTCATGCGGGCCAATGCGCAAAGCCTCGCGGATTGCCTGCGATCATAGAGTGATACCAAATCTGGCCGCCGCCGTCCGGGACGGCCCAAAGGGCCGTATCCGGGATCTTGGCTGGAGAGTTTCATCCTACGGACGATCCTGGAGGCAAATCGCGTCCTTGCCTCCGCCTCAAACGTTGCTCATAGCATCGCCTGGAAACACAATTGGTGGTGCATGAGCCTTTATCGCGGTTTTCTCACGGTT
>CAZCIF010000014.1:12238-16182 GCA_964498645.1 uncultured Rhodomicrobium sp.
GTCTTTGGATTTTTGCGCGACGTGCTGCTCGCCGCCGTGATGGGCACGGGCTGGGTGGCCGACGCCTTTTTCGTCTCCTTCCGTTTCCCCAATCTTTTCCGCGCGCTGTTCGCGGAAGGCGCCTTCAACTCCGCTTTCGTGCCGCTGTTTTCGAAGCGGCTCCGCGCCGAGGGCGACGAAAAAGCGCGGGGCTTTGCCGAGGAAGCACTCGCAATCCTGTTCGTGGGCGTGACGGCGGCGGTGATCCTGGCCGAGATTTTCATGCCGTATCTCGTGAAAGCGATCGCGCCGGGCTTTAGCGAGAACGCGGAGAAGTTCAGGCTCGCGGTCCTCCTCACCCGCATCACCTTCCCCTATCTCATCTGCATGTCGCTCGTGGCGCTGACCGCCGGCATCTTGAACGCGCTTGGCAAGTTCAGCGCGCCAGCTGCGACCCCGATCATCCTCAATCTTGTTCTGATCGCGGTAGTGCTGTTCGCGGCGGCCAGTGGCTTCTACGATCAGCCGCAAGCAGGCATCGTTCTGGCCTGGGGCGTGGCAATCGCGGGATTCGCGCAGCTTCTTTTCGTGGCTTGGGCGGCGCGCGGCCTCGGCATGAACCTTGGCTTCCGCCGGCCGCGGCTCACGCCCGGTATGCGCCGGCTTCTCCTCCTCGCGGTGCCGGGCCTCGTGACCGGGGGTATCAACCAAGTGAATATCTTTATCGGCACGATGATCGCTTCGATGCAGGCCAGCGCTGTCTCCTTCCTTTATTATGCGGATCGCATCAACCAGCTCCCGCTCGGCATGGTGGGCATCGCAATTGGCGTTGTGCTTCTGCCCACGCTGTCGCGCCATCTTGCCGATCACGATGAACCTGGCGCGATGGCGAGCCAAAACCGCAGCCTCGAATTTGCGCTTTTGCTGACGCTGCCGGCCGCCATCGCGCTGATCCTCATCCCGCAACCTGTCGTCCAAGTCCTGTTCCAGCGCGGCTCGTTCACGGCGGCGGACACGGTGCAAGTCTCGGCGGCGCTTACGGCTTTCGCGTGCGGACTGCCTGCCTTCGTCATGACGAAGGTCTTCCTGCCGGGCTTTTTCGCGCGAGAGGATACAGCCACGCCCATGTGGTTCGCGATGGCCTCGGTCGCCGTGAATGTCGGCGGCTCGCTCGCCATGTTCTTCACGATCGGCCATGTCGGCATCGCGATTGCAACGAGCCTATCCGGCTGGACGAACGCGCTTTTGCTCGGAGTCACGCTTATGCGGCGCGGGCATTTCCGGCTGGATGCGGCACTTCGAAGGCGGGCACCGCGGCTTCTGCTCGCCAGCGTGTTGATGGGCGTGGCGCTCTATGGCGCCAATCTCGGCCTTGCGCCTTATTTCGCGCCGGAGAAGAGCGGGTTAACGCATTTGGTGGCGCTGGCGGTTCTGGTGAGCGCTGGATTTCTTGCTTATGCGGCGGCGGCGCAGATTACGGGCGCGATGCGCTATTCCATGCTGCGGCGGGCCTTCTCCGGCGCCTAGCAGCGAATCGGAAACGCTGTAAGAATGTCACCTGTAACCGTCCTGCCGATGCTAGGCCGGCTTCAAACCCGGATAAGCGGTAAAATACATCTTTAACCGTCTTGCCCATGTCAAAAGCGCATTGCATTCTGCCCAGACACCGGATCTTGCGGGGATACCATGTCAAGATGGATTGCCTGTTTCCTATATTTGGCCGCCATTGGCCTTTTCGCGGGTCAAGCATCCGCGCAAATGCCGGCGTTCGAACCTTTGCTTGCACGAGCCAAGGAGCTTGCGAAACAAGGGAAATACGAGCAGGCCATCGAGGCCGCCGGAAAGGCGTTGTATGCCGGGGAGAATGCTTTCGGGCACGACGATCCGCGTCTCGTGAAGCCTCTCACAACTTTAGCGCGGCTTTACGAACTACAAGGCAAGCACGCCGAGGCTAAAGCGTACTACAGGCGCGCTCTTGCGATTCTATACTGGCGGCGCGGCCTTGCGAGGCTGGAGCGGTCCCCCTTCCCGTACAACGCAGAAATCGCCGGGATCGAGCGCCGCTTGGCACCTCACGAGCCGTGGCGTGCGAAGAAGAAATCAAAATCGGGCGTGCCACATGCTACCGCCAATGACGCCGCGGCAGGTACGCCTGGCGCCGAAGGGGCTGAAAGCAGCGGGCAACAGACACGCTCCCTCGCGTTCCGGAGGGCGGAGCCCCTGCCGGCTCCCCCTCCAGACGGCCGTGGTCTTATCCCGCCATCCCCGCTCCTGCCATCTTTCCCCTGGCCGCCGCCGGCCTCCTCCGCCACCTATGTATTCCCTAAGCAGGTGTTCAGCCGGTACTCAACCGTAGGCGAGGTCAGTACGGCCATCCTCACTGCACTCGAACATTCGGGCTATGTCGAGCGCAGCTTCTATCAGACTGACCCCGGAGGGGTCGCGCTTGTCACAAGGCTGGAGAAGATCAGCGAAGATGGCACTCCTGTAGCCGAAGCCGACCGGTGGCCTGCCGGGTTCAAGGCCAATCCATCAAACCTCATCGCCTTTTTGAGAGGCTTGTTCTATGTCACGCCCGGTCACTTCCGGGTTATCGTCTTCATTATGCAGGATGCCTCTTTTTGGCAGTCCCCCCGCACGATTACCGGTCCGGAGGCGGAGAATTTGCTACGCCACGGCGCGAATACGCTGCCGCCGGAGTTTGCGGGCCGTTCCTTTGCGAACGGAACCTGCACCGCTTTGATCTACGAATTCGCGAGCGACGGCTCCGCCGTGAAGATCGTCGTAAGCGGCCTCACCGGGAAGCAGCATCTGGAAAAAGCCGGATTGCTGGCCTCATTCGAAAAAGCAAACTGACCGCAGCATAACGGGCATGGAAATGGCCAAGAAAGTCTTCATCAGCTACCGCCGCGACGATACGGCTCCGGCCGCCGGCCGCCTTTATGACCGGTTCTGCCTCTTGCTCGGCAAACGCAATGTCTTCCTCGATGTGGGTGCGATCGATGGCGGCGAGGATTTCGAGCGCAAAATTCAGGCTGAGATCGGGACAAGCGGTGCTGTGCTCGTGCTCATCGGCAAGAGGTGGGTGGAGAGCCAGCCCGGCGGAGGTCAGCCGCGTCTTTGGAATGCGGACGACCATGTGCGTGCCGAGATTCGCGCGGGACTGCAGCGGGACGGCCTCACATTGCCCCTCCTGGTTGACGGCGCTCTCATGCCGAAACCGGAGCTATTGCCGGACGAGATCCGCGAAATTGCAAAACGTAATGCGCTGCCGCTCCGGCATGAAAGCTTCGACAGCGACGCCGATCACATTGCGCGCAAGGTGCTCGGCCTGGCGCCCGGCGAGCTGCTCTGGGAAAATAGGGGGTCGGCGGGCCGCAAAATCTGGGGCGCGATTGCAGGGGGAATGCTAGCGGCGGTCTTCCTGCTCGCGGCCGCGCTTGCCCACTCGGCGTTGCTCCAGCGCCCGGTCTCGGCCTCTATCGGAGAAGCACAAACCACGATCCTGATTGGCGGCGTGCTGATCTTCGGGCTGATTTCCGGGGTGATTTACGGTTCCAGAGGGCGGCGCATAAATTAAAGGCGCGGCTCTCAACCAAGCGGCCAAAAGCTTGCAATTTTCCCGCAGTGCAGATCATATCTGTGCCTCGATCACGAGGGCAACCGATGACCACCAAAGAGCGCGTTTTTTCCGGCGTCCAGCCGACCGGCAACCTCCATCTCGGCAATTATCTTGGCGCGATCCGCAAGTTCGTCGCGCTGCAGGAGAGCCACGACTGCATCTACTGCGTCGTCGACTACCACGCCACGACGATCGAGTACGACCCGCGGGAGATGCCCCAGCGCACGTTCGACGCCGCCGCGGTCAACATCGCCTGCGGCCTCGATCCCGCCCGCTGCAGCCTGTTCGTGCAGTCCGCGGTGCCCGAGCACACCGAGCTGTGCTGGGCGTTCATGGTCGTGTG
>CAZCIF010000014.1:16192-20211 GCA_964498645.1 uncultured Rhodomicrobium sp.
CGTCGGGCGTGAACCCGAAGAAGCACATCATTTTCAATCAAAGCCAGGTCAGCGCGCATTCTGAACTCGCGTGGATTTTGAATTGCGTGGCGCGCGTCGGCTGGCTTAACCGCATGACCCAGTTCAAGGAGAAGGCCGGCAAAGACCGCGAGAACGCAAGCGTCGGGCTTTACGTCTATCCTGTGCTGATGGCCGCGGACATTCTCGCCTATCGTGCCACGCATGTGCCCGTGGGCGAGGACCAGAAGCAGCATCTGGAGCTGGCGCGCGATATCGCGCAGAAATTCAACTCCGATTTCGCGGAGACGATTGCCGCGGCAGGTTTCGAAGGCGGGTTCTTCCCGCTGCCAGAGCCGCTTATCTCTGGCCCCGCGACGCGCGTCATGTCGCTCCGCGATGGAACGAAGAAGATGTCGAAATCCGATCCCTCGGACCTCTCGCGCATCAACATCGCCGACGATGCCGAGACGATCGCGAAGAAGATCAGGAAGGCTAAGACCGATCCCGATCCGCTGCCAAGCGACGAAAAAGGCTTCGAAGGCAGGCCGGAAGCCGAGAACCTTGCCGGCATCTATGCTGCGCTCAGCGGGCAAAGCACGGAGGCGGTCCTTCGCGAATTCGGAGGCGCGCAATTCTCCAAGTTCAAGAATGCGCTCGCCGACCTCGCCGTCGAGAAGCTCGGGCCGATTGGGGCGGAGATGAAACAGATTTCAGCCGACGCTGCTTATATCGATGGCGTGCTCGCGGACGGCGCGGACCGGGCGCGCATCATCGCGGACGAGACGCTGCGCCATGTGTGCGATATTGTTGGCCTTGTACAGGCTGGGAAATCCGCGCCAAAACATGCTAAGGTAGCTGGTCGCCACTCAAACTTATAAGACGGAGCCGATGGCCGATCGGAAGCCGCGCGACCTCTTCACCGAAGGTCACAAGCGCAAGTTCCTGGTGATTGTCGATGAATCGCCCGAGGGCGAGACCGCTCTCTATTACGCGGCACGGCGCGCACAGCGTACCGGCGGCGGACTCGCGCTTTTGTTCGTGATTCAGCCCCCGGAAATGCCCCATTGGCTCGGCGTCGAGGAAGCCTTCCGCGAAGAGCAGCAAAACAAGGCCCGGGCTGTGTTCCGCCTCCTTATCCGCAAGCTTAAGAATTGGGGGTTCGAGGGGATGGTCCCGGAGGAAATCATCCGGGAGGGCCAGAAGGCGGAAGAGATTGTGAAACTCATCGAGGAGGACGAGGATTTTGGCATCCTTGTCCTCGGCGCTTCGACAGATCCCGCTGGCCCCGGACCGCTCGTCTCGTCGCTGGCAGCCGGCGCCAAGGCCGGAACCTTTCCCATTCCTGTCACCATCGTTCCAGGCAATCTGAGCCTCGAAGAGATCGCGGGGTTAGCCTGACTCCACAAGTCAGGTTTTCTCTTGAAACTGCGGCCCGGCGCTGCATTTATTAGCGGCAGGTTATCGTCTGGGAGCGAGAGGGGATCATCATGTTCATTCAGACAGAGGCAACGCCGAACCCGGCGACTTTGAAATTTCTTCCTGGACGTGCCGTGCTCCAAGCCGGAACGCGCGATTTCCGCGATGCCAGCGAGGCGGAGCAGCTCTCTCCGCTTGCAGCGCGGCTTTTCGCTGTGGATGGGGTCACGGGCGTGTTTCTTGGCTCGAACTTCGTCTCGGTGACGAAGGGCGATGGGGAGTGGCTGCATCTCAAGCCCGCTGTGCTTGGCGCCATCATGGAACATTTCCTTTCGGGCGAGCCAGTCCTTCAGGGCGCGCATGGCGCTGGCGATGCGGCCGGGGAAGACTTCGATCCCGAGGATGCCGAGGTCGTGGCGACGATCAAAGAATTGATCGAGACGCGCGTCCGTCCGGCGGTTGCGAACGATGGCGGCGACATCATATTCCGGGGCTTCCGCGGCGGTATTGTGTTTCTCAAAATGCAAGGCGCCTGTTCCGGCTGCCCGTCCTCAACCGCAACGCTCAGGAACGGAATCGAAAACCTGTTGAAACACTTCGTTCCAGAGGTGGAGGGCGTACAACCTGTGTAGCGATGCCGCTAGCGGCTCACTACATATTGTGCCAATGTGCCTAACAAGAAACAAATACTAGAGGCGTTCATGGCAGGCGTCATCGCGAAGGACTGCTTGGATCAAATCTTCCTCGAAGCCCGCACGCACAATAAATGGCAGAATAAGCCTGTCCCAGACGAGCTGCTGCGGCAGCTCGTTGACATCATGAAAATGGGTCCAACAAGCGCTAATCAATCTCCCGCGCGGATTGTGTTCGCGAAAACGCCGGAGGCCAAGAAGCGCCTTGAACCCCATCTGTCGGAGGGTAACCGCGCCAAGACTATGGACGCGCCGGTTTGCGCGATCATCGGTTATGACCTCAAGTTCTACGAATATTTGCCTAAGCTCTTTCCGCACACCGATGCAAAGAGCTGGTTCGAAGGCAAACCGGAACCGGAAATCGAGACCTCGGCTTTCCGGAACGGAACGCTGCAAGGGGCTTATTTCATCATCGCAGCGCGCGCGTTGGGCCTCGATACCGGTCCCATGTCGGGCTTCGATAACGCCGGCGTCGACCGCGAGTTCTTCGCCGGTACAAGCGTGAAATCGAACTTCCTGTGTAGCCTCGGTCATGGCGACCCAGCCGGCGTGTTCCCGCGTTCGCCGCGCTTCGCCTTCGAAGAGATGGCTTCAATCCTTTAGTCCGAATGCGATCCAGCCGTGAGAATTTTGGCAATCGAGACGAGTATGGGCCGGACTTCGGTTGCCCTGGCATCAGGGCGGCCGGAAGAACCTTTGCTGGTCCATTCCCTCGAAGCCGGCAAGCCCCAAGCAGAAGGGTTGATCCCGCTCATCCGCGAGCTGATGGCACATGCAGCCATTCCTTTTAGCGCGCTCGACCGCATTGCGGTTTGCATCGGCCCCGGCGGCTTCTCCGGCATCAGGACCGGCGTCGCGGCCGCAAGGGGTATCGGCCTTGCCGCGGGAGTGCCGGTCGTGGGCGCGACGAGTTTCCGGATCATGGCGGCTGCCTTTGAAAAGGAGGAGGACGTTCCAGCAGTATACGGCCTTGCCGCTCCTGCGGGATCAAGCGCGGTCTTCTGCCAAATTCTCAGCCGTAACGGCATGCCATTGACTGAAATCGTTGCGCTGCCTCATTCCGAAGCCGGTGCATTCTTTGCAGAATGGGCGGAGGTCTTAGCCGGCCCCGCCGCCGCAGCGCTAGCCGGACAAGGCCATGTTTCTTTACCCGTGCGGGCGCCTGCGCTGATGCCCGATGCGGCGGCGCTTGCCGGGATCGCAGCAAGCCTTGTTCCCGGGCGCGATCTTCCATCGCCCCATTATGTGCGGCCAGCCGATGCGCGGCCTCAAGCCGGGCACGCGATCCCCCGTAAGTGTGATTGAGCGCACCATGGCATTCCAAAGAATGCATGATCAGGAACAGCCAGCTCCGCTTGCTTACGCGGAGACGTCCGCCAAGCAAAACCTTAGCTCAACGTCCCTCATCCCGTCCTTCTCCCCATGGAGACCTTTGCAAAAGCCGCCTCATCCTTCGAGACGCCGCTTCGCGGCTCCTCAGGATGAGGCGCAAGCGCTTGATATCCCTCATGGTGAGGAGGCCGAAGGCCGTCTCGAACCATGAGGGATATGCTGTTTTGCAAAGGTCTCCTTTGGGAGAAGAGACACCTGAACGAGGCGCCGAGCGTGCAACACCGTTCCCTCTCCCAGTGGGAGAGGGAACGGTGAGGGGTGTCACGGCCGGACAGTGTGCGAACCACTCAGCCGGATTTAGTATAACGCTTCGCGAGTTATATCCATGCGCCATGCCGTAACGCGGGCGCTCCCGGCGGACGCCCCTCAACTCGCAGCCCTTCATGCGGAAGCCTTGCCGCCAGGCTGGCCCGCGAGCGATTTTGCGGCCTCTTGCAGCGCTACAAACCGGATCGTGCTGAAAGCCACCGATGGCGCCACCGTGGACGGCTTCGCTATTCTTCAATTCGCTGGCGATGA
>CAZCIF010000014.1:20221-30653 GCA_964498645.1 uncultured Rhodomicrobium sp.
TGCTCGCGGGCTGCGTCCTCGGAGCGCTTTTTCGACACAGCCTGGGTCCCGCCGCGCGTCGCCTTAAACAGGCTGAGCTCATCCAACTCATCGGCCACGTCATGCTGAAGGGCGAGATCGAAATAGGCCTTGCGCTGCGGGTCGTGGTTGATGCGCCGGCGGATTACGGCCATCCGGACCAGCCAGTAGGCCATCCAGAAATGCGCGCGCAGCGTTTCGAACGCGAAGCGTGGATAGAAAGCCAGCATGGACTCGCGGGGAAAGCTCGCGCGCCGGTCGCGGCGGAACTTCAGCCGGAAATAGCCGCCTTCCAGGGGATGAACCTTGTCATAACGGATCGAGAAGAAGAACCAGAACATCATGACCATGACTTTGCTGGCGGTCATGCCGCACGCAACAGCGCGGCGCATCACCGTCTCCATGTGCTTCGGCGTGTAAAATTCACGCCACGCGAGCTGGTAAGCTTCCTCCCACTCCTCATCTGACATTGTTGGATGGTGGACCACCCGGTGATTGGTGTCGTATTTGTTCATGTCGGGATCCATCCAGATACCGTTTTTATGCAGCGTCTGATGGTCCTCGGAGCCGGGAAGCGGCGTCAGCACGAAGAATTCGAGAATGTCGACGGGCAGCTCGCGTTTGATGATTTCGATGTCGCGCTTCACCGTCTCCTTGGTATCGTTCGGAAAACCGATGATGTAACCGGCATAGGTGATGATGCCGAGCCGTTTCCAAGCCTGAAGCATGGCCCGGTAATCGGTAATCCGGTTCTGGCGCTTTTTGGCGCCGAGCAAGCTATCCGGGTTGATGTTCTCAAGGCCGATGAAGACACGCGAGACCCCGGCGCGCTTCGCCTTCTCGATGAAATTCGGGATCTGGTGGCAAAGTGTGTCCACCTGGATTGTGAACTTTACCTTTATCCGCTCGCGCTCGTGCAAAGCGATGATGCGGTCGAAGAATGCCTCCCAATTCCGGTTCCGTGCGAAATTGTCGTCGGTGATGAAGAAGCGCTTGATGTTCTGAGCGTAATTCTCGCGGATGATCGCTTCGAGATCGTCCGGCGAACGGAAGCGGCTTTTCCGTCCCTGCACGTTGATGATGGTGCAAAAGGAGCACTGATAGGGGCAGCCCCGTCCGAGGTCGAAGCTCGACATCGTCCCGGCTGTCCTGCGCACTTGGTTGAGCGGAAGGATAGGCATGGGCTGATTGGCCATGTCCGGCAAATCGTCCATGAAATTGTAAAGGGGCTTGAGAGCCCCTTCGAATGCATCCTTCAACACGAGATCGAAGCGGCCATCCTCGGCTGCCCCCGCGAAGAGACTTATCCCGAGAGCTTGGGCG
Organism: uncultured Rhodomicrobium sp.; assembly: GCA_964498645.1. Taxonomy (GTDB): domain Bacteria; phylum Pseudomonadota; class Alphaproteobacteria; order Rhizobiales; family Rhodomicrobiaceae; genus Rhodomicrobium. The sequence continues at coordinate 21,563 of CAZCIF010000014.1, forward strand.
TTCTTGAGGTCATCGGGCAGTTCCGGCAGCATGGAAAGGCAGCCGGACACATGAAAACCGCCGATGCAGACCGGAATGTTTTTCTCACGGAACGGCATAGCCAGATCCACGGCGCGCGGAAATTGATTGGACTGGACGCCAACGAGGGCAACCAGGGCCTTATCGCCGGGCTTGATCGATTTCAGGATCTTGCTTGGCCGTATCCGCTGATTGGTCTCGTCGAAGGTGGTGATGATCAAGCTGGTGTCAGGGCCAAGCACCTGCCGCTTCCGGCAATCCTCGGCAATGCCATTAAGGCAAGCAAGCGTGTTCGAGGGAACAGCCGATCGAAGCCACTGGATTGGATATCCATTGTCGTCGTAATGGGCAGGCTTGATCATGATCAGGTGGAATACCGCCTGGCTGCCCAGCATGTTTTTCTCCGCAGCATTAGACTCAGTTGCACGGCAGGGCGTGACAAGGTCTTTAAGGTGTTCCGCGGAGGACGGGCGTCACGCGACGCATCAAGGGACGGGGCACATCATTCCAGCCCTCACGCTTCTATCTATTCGAAAAAGAAGCCTGGGCGCAAGAGCGGTGGTTCGAATACAGCGTTTAGCGGGAGTTATTTGTGGAAGACCGGCGCAATTCCGCGATGTCATTAATCGCGGCGAGCGGCCTTTCCGGAAACACGCCCCGGCTCCAGATTGCCTCATTCCTTCGTGCAATAAGAGGCAGCGAATCAATCGATTCGGGCTAGAGTTATCCGCCCTGTCTCAAAAAGGTCAAAGTTCGTGCCTTGGTCCTCCAAGGGATCGGTCAAGAAGCCGTTATAAACCCGATCTAAACTGCTGGGCATATCGGAAACTACCTACACCCATCCAACACACCATCGAGAAAAGCGAGTTCAGTCATGGGATTCATCAAGGCCATCATATCATTGGTCATCCTTCTCGTTGTCCTTGTCTTCGGCTACTGGCTTTACGCGTCTTACGTCAGTGCGCCCAATGCCCCGTATTGGGCGGAGATCAACGGCAACCTGCCAGACCCCTTGCGCCGGTTCTCCTGCGATCAGGTCCGCAAGCGCGAGGCCACGGCGCCGGTCACAAGCTGCGAAGGCTTCTAAAACTTCCGGCTTTCATAAAGAGCGCTGCGGCGCTAGACGCACAGCAAATCTCCACTATCTTAGAGATGGGTCCGCTTTTGCGGACCCATTCGATTCCGGCCAGCAAGAAAGGTGCAGCTTTTGTCCGGTCTTCCAGAGACGGATCTCGTTCTTATCGCCGATTTCGGCGGCCAGTTTACGCAGCTGATCGCAAGGCGGGTCCGCGAAGCGAACGTCTATTCCGAGATTGTCCCTTATCACGCGGCTGAGAAGGCTGTGGCGGATCTGCGCCCCAAGGCGATCATCCTTTCGGGCGGCCCCGCAAGTGTGTTCGATCCGGGCGCACCTCAAGTTCCCGCTGCAATCTTCGCGGCGGGCGTGCCTGTGCTTGGAATTTGCTACGGCCAGCAGGGCATGGTGGCAACGCTCGGCGGCGATGTGCAGCCTGCAACCGAGCGGGAATATGGCTCCGCGCTGATCGGCATCAAGGCCGCCTCGCCGCTTTTCGAGGGTGTTGCCGCGCCCGGCGACATGGTTCCGGTCTGGATGAGCCATGGGGATCGCGTCGCATCGCTCCCCGATGGCTTCGCGCCGATTGCTACAACCCGCAATGCGCCATTCGCAGCCATCGCCGACGAACGCCGGCGCTTTTACGGCGTGCAGTTTCATCCGGAGGTGGTGCACACGCCAAGCGGGGCCGCGATTCTGCAGAATTTCCTGCACCGGATTGCGGGCTGCGGCAGCTCATGGACGATGGCCGCATTCCGCGAGGCGGAGATCGCGCGCATCCGGGAGCAGGCCGGCAGCGCGAAGGTCATTTGCGGGCTTTCCGGCGGCGTCGATTCCGCCGTGACAGCGGTGCTGCTTCATGAGGCGCTCGGCGACGCGCTAACTTGCATCTTCGTCGATCATGGCCTCTTGCGCGAAGGTGAGGCCGAGGAGGTCGAGTGCTTGTTTCGCGGCTCCTACAATATACCGCTCATCCACGTAAACGCTGCGCCGCGGTTCCTGGCCGCCCTTCAAGGCGTGGCCGACCCGGAGCAGAAACGGAAAACCATCGGCCGCTTGTTCATCGAAGTTTTCGACGAAGCGGCTCATCAGGCGGGCGGCGCGGAGTTCCTCGCTCAAGGGACGCTATACCCGGACGTGATCGAAAGCATCTCCTTCCACGGCGGGCCGTCGGTCACGATCAAATCGCATCACAATGTTGGCGGATTGCCCGAGCGCATGAGGCTGAAGCTCGTCGAGCCGTTGCGCGAACTCTTTAAGGACGAGGTGCGCGCGCTTGGCCGTGAACTTGGCCTGCCGGATGCATTCGTGAAGCGGCACCCCTTCCCCGGCCCTGGGCTTGCCATACGCATCCCCGGCCCGATCGACGATGAAAAGCTGAGAGTGCTGCGCAAGGCCGATGCCATCTATCTCGAAGAGCTTCGGAATGCCGGAATCTACGATGAAATCTGGCAGGCTTTCGCTGTGCTCCTCCCGGTGCAGAGCGTCGGTGTGATGGGCGATGCGCGCACCTACGATCATGTCCTCGCTTTGCGCGCCGTCACTTCGGTCGATGGCATGACGGCCGACTTTTATCGCTTTCCCATGGACTTGCTCGGGCAAATCGCGACCCGCATCGTGAATGAGGTGAAAGGCGTCAATCGCGTCGTTTACGATGTAACCTCCAAGCCCCCAGGCACGATCGAGTGGGAGTAGGGATTAGGATATGCACAGGGCGTTGGAGAGATCTTAACGTCATTTTCAATTGACGCTTTGATTCCCCAAAGCTGTTGATTTTTTGGGGAGCCTGAACGGCCAGCCTGTGCGAACCTGAACACTCGACTGTATTTCGTCGGAATCTTCTGAAAGGTTCTTGCCGCTTTTGAAAGGACCGTCTTGCAAACGCGGGCCATGTGAGGGTCTTTTTTCTAATTTGGTACGGCCATGAACGACATCCAATGTGAAGCGATCATCCTCAAATCCGCATGGGAGATGATCGATGGCATGGTGAACTGGGCGATGTTCGTGAAAAGTGATCGCACAGAGCGGACGAATCTGATGTTCGAAACACGCGAGCATTCATTGCTCTTCAACATCTTGCTGGGCGATTTTCTGTCGGAGGTCCGCGCGTTCAAGGGCAAACAGGTACCACTCGGTCTGAAGACGGCACCATCAAATGCGCGACCTTCCGATCTCACTTTCATCTTCCATCTCCGCCAAGTATGTACCAATCCGAAGCTCGGCGCAGACACGACGGGCCTTAGCGCGGCGATAGAGGCTTTCGCAGATTGGCTCGAAGGCGATTTTGTCGCATCTCGCGTGAACCTGAGCGCTATCCACGTAGTGGCGGATCTGTGCGTCGCACGCTACCGCTACATCAAAATGTGCGGCGATATCGCTAAGCACAATCTGGCTCGCCTAGCGACCAATGTCGGCCACCTCCGCAAACTGCTTGAGGCAGCGGGTCATCCCGTGAGCGAGCAAGAGGCCTATCTGGCGATAGAGGATTTCTTCGAGTGGTTCCACGACAACATCTTCATTTATCATTCCACTCAGATTGCCGAATTCCTGAACAATATCCGCTGGGCGATTTTCGACTATCTCCAGCCCGAGTTTCGACGGTCCTTTCACCTGACTGAAAAGGTGACGCCAGATTTTCCGATTTATAGCTACCGCATCCCGGCCGATATCGTGGAGCCTGTCGCACGTGCCATGTATTGGGACTTAATGAATCGGGTGCGGAGGAAGCCCTGGTTCCATCGTTTCACCACCTCCGATCTTTTCAAGCGCCGTTATTGATTACATTCGTAGAAGTTGACGTCTTCACTTTGATGTCACCGTTGCTGTGAGAGGTTGTCTTCGCCATCATGCCGGCGATGGCGCAAAACATTTTTGCAGGTTGGAACAAGCGGATATGGTGGCCTAAACAATAATAGGTGGAATGTGCAGGGGGCTTGTCTGATGCCAACGCTGGAAACCGAAGCCGAGGGTAGGCTGATCGTCGCGCTCGATATGCCGGACGCGGGTAAGGCTTATGAGTTCTGGCAACAGCTTGCGCTTCCCAACGCGGTTTGCAAGATCGGCCTCGAACTGCTTTTCGCGGGCGGCGTGGACCTCGTGCGCAAGCTCTCTTCAGCCGGCGTCCGAGTTTTCGTAGACGCAAAGCTGTTCGACATCGGCAATACTGTCGAGCGGGCAACGGCGCAAATCGCGACGCTTGGCGCTACCTTCTTGACCGTGCACGCGCAGGACGCTCAAACCCTCAAGGCTGCAGTTCGAGGCAGAGCAGGCTCCCACCTGAAATTGCTGGGGATCACGCTGCTGACCAGCACCGCGCCCGATAGCCTTGGCGCTCAGGGCATTTTCCTTTCGCCGCAGGAGCTGGTGCTCCGCCGCGCGGCCTTCGCTGCGGATGCCGGTTTCGATGGGGTTGTCTCCTCGCCTTGGGAGGCCCGCGACCTTAAAGACTGCTTCGGGCAAACGCTTTCAATTGTTTGCCCCGGCATCCGCCCTCGCAGCGAGCATGCCATCCCGGGCGACGACCAAGCGCGAACCGCGGCTCCAGGCGATGCCCTCCGGGCTGGAGCGGATTATATCGTCGTTGGCCGCCCTATTACGCAAGCGAACGAACCCGCCAGCGCGGCTCACAAGATCATTACGGAAATGACTGCTGCACTCGACGAAATAGCGCAGCAGCGTTAGTCAGTTCCGGGCCGGATTGAAAGCTTTGCCGATTTCGCCGCTTCGCCAGTCCTCTTCTTCCCTTTGGGAGAGGGAGCCGTCACGACGCCCCTACCCCCCACGGGGAGAACATGTTCCTGCCGCATACAAGCGCTTCTTCCTATCAGCCGGCCGAACCATTCGTAGCCTGTTGCGCTTGGCCTGACGACTTCTGGAGCAGTTTTGTCACCTCCGATGCGGCAGCCCCGGCAGCCTGATCTGCTATGTCGCCCCAAGTCCCATCGAGACTCCCTGTTGCAACCTTGTTATTCTGTACAACAGTCTTTTCCATTTGCTTGCCGGCAGGATCGACAACAATCCAGCGGATGGTGATGGGCTGCTGCCCATTCGTGGCTGCGCCAAGCTCGACCTGCCCTTGGATCTTGTAAGCTCCGTGAGCTGCAGCCACAGTTTTGATGCCTTGCCGCCCAAGCGCGCGCTTCATGGCTTCCGCAAGCGAGGTCTTGCCATCGCCTGGCGCACCTGTCACGGCTGGGACGACAGCGACCACCTCTCCGGGCAGGGCGGCAACCTTATGCCGGGCGGGAGCAGCGGCCGGAGTTGCGACCGATGCGGCAAGCGATGCCGTCTGGACCGGCTTCGCGGCGGGTTTGTGAGCCGCGTGCGCCGCAGTTTTCACAGGAGCCGCTGCCGGCGCCGCGCTGGCTACAGCCGACGGAAGGGGGACGTTGGGATTTTCGATCCACGAATTGATATCCGCCGCCGACTTCGCCGCAACTTTTTCCACGCCTTCGTCGGTTACGTGATTCCATGAGTCGCCGCCCCGCTTTGCGGAGACAAGCTCCTCGCCGCCGATGGAGCGAACCTTGTTACCAGCTTTGTCGGTGACATCGACCGTATACGTGACCTTCGTGCCTTGTTTCGGCTCGGGCAGTGCCAGGAACGACGGCTTGATGATGTATTGAGCATCCTTCGCATCGACAAGCACAATGCCTTTCGCTTTGATGGATGTCGCAAGCTGGTTGTTGATCCTGCTCGCGTATTTCTGGGGGACGCCCTCGACAGATGCCAGGGCAACGGCAGGCTTGGCCTTTTGCGTGAGGCTCGCATCGGCGGTATCGCTGAATTGAAAGAGGCTACTGCTGCAGCCGGCGACGCCAGCTATCATAAGTGCTCCAGTCAAGAGCGACGCGGCACGGCGAGCTGCGCTCTGCGCGGCCGGTTCTTTCTCGCGCGTCACTTTTCCACTCCTTGCTTTTTTGGCTCTAGCACGGCGGTACTTGACTATTACCGGCACAAAAAAATTTCCGCCGAATCTGATTAACGAACAAAATCTAGCGGCCGCATAGTAGGGCGTCTAGCTCTCGCGAGGTTCTGCAAGGCTGCATTGCCAAAATGCCGTTAAAATCCGGCCTATCTTCTCTAGTTATCCACATCATCGGAGGAGAATGGCGGAAATTTGACGCCCATAATCGCGTTCCGCGCGGTGTACGGAGCGTCTGTAGCTGAACAGAATTGATTCGTTTTCATATGTGCAGACGCCGACATCTTGCACGTTAGCCATCCTGCAGCGTGTAAGTCTGTCTTTGACATAGGCCGGAAGGCCGAAATGCGGACGCCCGCTTTCGTGCTGCTCAAAATACTTTTCATTGCCGGGGGCACCGGTCACAAACCCCGCTTTGAATTCGGAGCTGACCTCATAAGCGGCTTGCGAGATGCAAGGCCCGATGGCTGCGGCGATGCGCGATGCCCGCGCTCCGAGGCTTTCCATGGCGCCGATTGCGCTCTCGATTACACCGGCCTTGGCGCCCTTCCAGCCCGCATGCACGGCGGCGATAACGCCTGCCTCCACGTCGGCCATCAGTATAGGCGCGCAGTCGGCCGTAAGGACGCAGACGGCGAGGCCGCGCGTCTTGGTCACGACCGCGTCCGCCTCCGGCGCTTCGCCCATATCCCACGGACCTGCCGCGATCACGGCGGTAGGCGAGTGAATTTGCCGCGGCCCTGCCAGCAACGCGGAGGTGATGCCCAGCCGCGAGGCGGCCCGCGACCGGTTCTCTTCGACGCGATCCCTTTCGTCGTTCGAACCGCGCCCGCAATTCAGAGATGCGTAAATACCTTCCGACACGCCGCCGGTACGCAGAAAGAAGCCGTGCACGAGGCTCCCGGCTTGGAGATTTGCCGCAGCCATTACGGGAGGCATTCCGTCCATGGCTTCCACTACATTCCCGGGCTGAGGTCCATCCGTCATGCTCGCTCCCGCTTTGAATGACGCTTAGGAAAATGGTGGGAGCGGACCGGGAATGCCACCGCTTAGGGCGATGACTTTGAACAGCACGCCCATTTGCGCGGGATCGATGAGCCGGGAAATACGGCTGCGGATTCCGGCAGCCTCCTTTTCGAAGGCGCGGCTCACCAATTGGGCGAACCTTGCTTCGAGGCCAAGCCTCAACAGCCATTCGCCCATTGGCATGGGACCGGACGCCGTCAGGTTCGCTTCCGCGGCGCTTTCCATGAGTTCGGAGAAATCCACATGCGCGGTGAGATCGGTCTCGCCCGGCGCATCGAAGAGCCCGGCGAAACGATGCTGTTTGACAGCTTGAACGGTATCGCCGAATGACGGCTGCGAGTAGCCATAGTCGATAATGAGTGCGGCAAAAGGCCGTGCCGCCGCGCTCTCCGCGAATGCCCGAACGATCCCGGGGACTGCGGGCCTGAATTCGAGGATGGCGCCGTCTTCGGCGTCGAGCGAAGGAAGAAGGTTGGGACAAGGAGGGACCTTGGTACCATTCGCGTCCAGCTCGAACCTGAAACTCCCGTCTCCGAATGAGACCATGCGCTCGCGCCATACCCCTCGGCCTTCGTCGAACTCGAACTGGCGCACCGGCAGGCAGTCGAAAAATTCATTCGCGATCAAGATCGCGGGGCCTTCGGGCACTTCCGCCATTTGGCCGTGCCAGTGAACAGGGCGGGCAGCACCCGCAAGCATGGCGGCTTGAGCGCTGCGCAGCGGTTCCGACGTTTCTATGAGATGAACCGTTACACTTTTCAGGAAGCCGGGCAGCACGCGAAGGGCGCGCAGCGCATCCGCAATCAGCGTGCCCCGGCCGGGGCCAAGCTCGATCAAACGGATCGCTGCCGGCTCCCCCATGCGGCGCCAGACCTCGCCCGCCCACAATCCGATCAGTTCGCCGAAGACCTGCGAAATTTCGGGCGCCGTGATGAAGTCGCCGCCGCGTCCGAGCGGGTCTCTCTTCTTATAATAGCCGTGCTCGGGGTCGTAGAGGCAGGCTTGCATGTAATCGTGAAGCGAAACCGGCCCCTCAGCGGCAATGCGCGCGGCGAGCTTTTTGGCCAAGGGCGTAAGTCCGGGACCGGGTGCAGGGGAGGGCGCCATCATCCGCCAAGATAGTTCTTGGAGTAGCGGTACGCCAAGGTCCGCGCGAGCGAGGCAGCACCTGGAAACAGATTTGCGCGCGTGATGCCGATATCGTGCAACTCCTTCATGATCGCTTTCTTGCTCTCGCCTGGCACCAGGATCGCGGTCATGAAGGCGTCGGCCCGCTTCATGAAGAAGCTCAGCTCATTGAGCGGAGCTGGGTTTTTGCCATGCACCGTCCAGTAAATGTTCTGGGTGTTGTAGGTCCGCGTTGTGCGCGTGGGCCTGAACGCCATGGGATGCGCGGCTTCCGGCGTTGCGGCATCCGGTGCGTCGAGCTTGACGGTGTATTTCAGGAAGTAGCCGCTCTCGACCGGCGGCACATAGGCAAGATTTGCCGTGTTCTGGTTCATTTCCCAGGGATTGAGGACCCAAACGCGTCCCGCATCCGCGCTCATGCTCTCGGCAGCCAGGAATAGAGCGACGAGCGGGTTGCCGGACCATTCGATGATCCGCGACGGCACGCCCGCCAAATGAGCGCTTATCAGGATTTGCCAGTCGGCAAGCCCGGTTGTGGGCGCGAACTCCGCGCTCATCTGCCGGAAATCGCGCAAGACCTCGCGCTCAAGCTCCGGCCTAATGCCGGATTTATAGAATGCTGGAACGGGATCGCCCCGGAGATCTGGCTGGCCCAAATACCAGGGATTGGCTGGCGTGCCGTGCAACCCCAGCTTGTTGACCGGGTCCGCGACCGCCGAGAGGAAATCGCCAACCGAAGCGATAGACACGGCTAGGCTTCGACCGTGGATGCTTTCGCATCCGCTTCCACGCTTGCCGGCGCCGGCCTGGCGGAAAGCACGAAATAAGCACCAAGCGCGATCATGGGCAGGGAGTACACAACACCCTCCGAGAAATAGGGCGTCGTGAAGAACTGCGCCATGTCCCATTCCTTGAAATCC